>NZ_JBVJGW010000010.1:0-115823 GCF_055587105.1 Streptomyces sp. NPDC048461
AGGGTCGCCCGTGTACCGGATGTACACGGGCGATCCCGACAACGCGGCGAGCGTGCGTGCCGGACACCGCACGGCAGGAACGACTTCGCCGACACCCCCTAGCGCACCCAGCCCGTGAAGCTCTGTCCGATGCTGCGGGCCCGCTCCGGCGCGCGCGGCGCGCCGCCGCCGTCGACCGCGGCCGACACGGCCCTGACCAGCCACGCGTTGACCGACAGGCCCTCGCGGCCCGCCGCCTCCTCGGCGCGCGCCTTGAGGTGGGAGGGCAGACGCAGGTTGACGCGCGCAGTGCCGCCCTCGTCACCCTCGACGGGAGCCTGGGCCTTGAGCGGCTCGGCGGGTACCGCCGCGTCCGCGGGGCTGCCGCCCGAGGGCGGCAGCGTCACGACGAAGTCGGGGTCGAGCCCGCGCAGCCGTACGTCGACCGAGCCGGGGGCGAGCTCGCGGGTGATCTCGTTCATCGCGTCGGAAAGCACGTTGAGCATGGTCAGCCGGGCGGCCGACTCCAGCGGGGCGGTGAGCCGGTCGGCCAGGGCGCGGGCGTCCTCCCCGCCGGCCTCGGCGGCCACCGCGAGTTCACGGCGGAGGGTGTCGACATACGGGGTCAGGTCCATGGCGCCATCATGGCACCACAATGGCGCCGCACGCAAGCGTGAGTGAGCCACCTTGTGCTCACACCTCGCGGAAACCTCTTTGACCTGCATAAACACAAAGGGGCTAACAGGAATGGCGGTGCCGCCGCGCACGGACACACCCCGATCGACACCACTCCTGGCGCCATGTGGCACCACTTGGCGCCACCTGACGTCGCGTGGCACCACACGATTCCACCCCGGCGCCAGAGCCTTCCGAAGCGCTGACGCCGCGCCGGCCCTTCGATCGGCGCCCCCATAGGTCGGTCATCGACATATGTCGGTGACCGAGCTATCGTGATCGTCGTGAACAGTCAACCTCTGCGCGAGCCGACCCTGCTCATCCTCACCGCGATCGCCGATGCCCCGAGGCACGGATACGCGATCGCCCAGGAGGTCGAGAAGATCTCGGAAGGACGTACGAAGATGCGCACCGGCACCCTGTACGGGGCCTTGGAACGCCTGCTCGAACAGGAACTCATCGCCGTCCACGAGGAGGAGGTCGTCGACGGGCGCAGGCGTCGCAGCTACGCGCTGGCCCCCCGCGGCCGTGAGGTCCTGGCCGCCGACGCGGCCCGTCTCGCGCGCACCGCCCAAGAGGCGACCCGCCGTCTGGCACTCGGCGGCTCCGGCACGGCGGTGACGGCGTGAACGCCCTGCTGAAGCTCTATCCGGCCGTCTACCGGCGCGAGTTCGGCGACGAGATAGCCGACGCCTATCGCGAGGCCACCGACGGCGCGAGCAGGCCCGCCCGGATGCGCGAGGCCGCCGACATCGCCGGGCACGCCCTGCGCATGCGGCTCGGGCTCGGTTCCGCGGGGCGCACCGGACGGCTCCTCGCGGCCCTGGCGCCGTTCGCCGTCGTCGCGGTCGGCCTGAACGCGATGTACCTGACCAGGCTGACGGTCTCCGCCTTCCGCGTCGCCGACGGATTCGGCCAGACCGGCCTCGTGGTCCTGACGGGGGCCGGCAGCATCGCGGTTCTCCTGGGCGCGGTGCTGGCCCTGACCGGCCGCTGGGCGGTGGGGACCTGGACCGTGCTCGCGGGCATCACGGCGAGCCTCGCCCTGCAGGTCCTCCGGCCGGGTCTGGGGCTGGAGTTCGCGCTGTTCTTCACGGGGCCGGCCCTGCTCCTGGCCCTGGTGGCCGTGCTCTGTCCGCCCGACGTACGCCCGGACCCGCGCCCGCACGCGGCGGCGACCCTCCCCGCCGCCCTGGCGGGGGCGGCGGCCCTGACCCTGGCGCCCACGCTCTGGCCACTGCCGCACCCGCAGAACCTGCTGTACTTCGCCGCACCGACGGCCGCCGGTCTCCTGCTGGCCGGCCGGCAGGCGTTCACGCGGCTGCGAACGGCTCCCGCCGTTCTCCTGGCGAGCCTGCCCTTCGCCGCAATCGGCCTGTTCACCGGGGCGCTGGAGGTGGTGGCCCTGCCCCTCGCGTTCGGCCTGACGGCGGCGGCGACGGTGAGCATCCGGCGCCGGCGCCGCGGAGGAGCGCCCTTCCCCACGGCCTGAACCCCGTACGGGCAGCCCGTCAGCCCGTCGAAGGGCGGTGAGCCGTACGGCAGGTGGCGGTGGTCTCCCGCCGGCGGGTGGCGTGGAGGCTGCCGAGCAGGGCGAGGCCCTGGGCGCTGGGGCTCCCCGGTTCGGCCTGGTAGATCACCAGTTGCTGGCCGGGGGCCCCGCGCACGTCGAAGGACTGGAAGGTGAGCGAGAGGGGCCCGGCGTCGGGGTGGAGGATCTCCTTGGCGTCGAAGGTCTTCCCCCGGACGGTGTGCGAGGACCAGAACGCGCGGAACTCGTGGCTCCGTTCGGAGAGGGAGGAGACCACGTCGTGCAGGCGCGGGTAGTGCGGGTCGAGCCCGGTGGCGTGGCGCAGCGCGGCCACCACGGCCTCCGCCGCCCGGTCCCAGTGCGCGAAGAACCTGCGCGCGGCAGGATCGAGGAAGATCATCCGGGCGAGGTTGTCCGCCCGTTCGAACGGCGAGAACAGGGCGTCGGCCAGGGGGTTCGCCGCGAGGAGGTCGGTCGCCGGGTTCAGGACGAACGCCGGCGTGTCCGTCCAGCCGTCCAGGAGGTGCCGCAGGGGCGCGCGGGCGGACTCCCCCGGAGCCGGCCGGTCGCCGCCCGGCACCGTGCCCGCCAGCCGGTAGAGGTGCGCGCGCGCCTCCTCGTCCAGCCGCAGCGCGGCACTGAGCGCGTCGAGGACCTGGGCCGAGGGCCCGCGCTCACGTCCCTGTTCCAGGCGGGCGTAGTAGTCGCTGTTCATGCCGACGAGCACGGCGACCTCCTCCCGCCGCAGCCCGGCCACCCGTCGGACTCCGTGGGAGACGAGCCCCACGTCGGCGGGCAGCAGGCGAGCGCGGTGGGAACGCAGGAAGTCCCCGAGGTCGTTGTCGGTCATGCCGCAAGGCTAGGGCTCCCCGGGCGCCCGTGCCGGGGTGCGCCGTACCCGGGCACGGCCCGGACGAGGGGCTCGCTCCCGGCCGGCGTCCCGCGCCTGTAACGCGCGCGGGGCGCCGGACGTTGTTCCCCTTATGGACGAGACCCTGGACCTGCTCGACGTATTCCTCGACGGCGTGACGGAGCCGCGCCTGAAGCTGATCAGCGCGGACGAGGCACGGGCCCTGATGGTGCTCCTCGGGCTGCTCGACGACGCCGAACAGCCCGAGGAGGTCCGCCGGGCCGCCGGCGACCTGCGGTACCGGCTCGCCTCCCGCCTCGCCTGACGCCCCGTCCGGCGCCTCGTCCGGCGCCTCGTCCGCCGCCGGGGCCGGGGCAGGGGCCGGGGTTCACTTCGACTGGTAGACGCCGAACACGTCGAGCACCAGGTCCGCGTCCTGGTCGCTCTGGTTCCAGAAGGTGACGACGCCGTGCTCCCCGTCGCTCGCCTGCACCAGGTTCGGGACGGTCGTGCCGGTCGTCCAGTTCAGGGTGGAGGAGCCGGGGCGCGGCCCCGACGGCGCGGCGGGCGCGCCCTCCGCCGGCAGCGGGTAGGGGCTCGGCGCGACCGAGAGGTGTCCGGCGCCGGCGGTCTCGGTGACGGTGGTGTTCAGCACGTAGGCCTCGACGCCCGTCGCGGCCTCGGGCGTGAACCCCTGTGTGATGTACTCCCGCGCCACGAACCGGCCGCCGGCCCAGCCGTAGGCCTCCTCGCGGGTGTCGAGCGTCCTGAACGGGGTGAAGGGCAGGAAGGCGGCCTTGCTGTCCTTGCTGTAGTAGCCGACGACGTCGACGACCACGTGGGCCGGCATCCACGACCCGTTGAAGACCTTGATCGTGCCGTCGGCGGCCACCGGGACGATCACCGCGTTGGCCACCGTCTGACCGGGCACGAAGTTCAGGTTCGACGAGGTCGGGACCGGACCGGAGCCGGAGAAGGCGGTCAGGTGGCCCGGAGCCTCCGGTTCGGTCACCGTGACGTTCAGCGCCACGGCCGTGACGCCCTGGGGCACTCCCCGCAGTCCGCCGATCCGGGTCTCGAACGCCGTGCGCGCGGCGAGCTTGCCCCGGGCGGCGCCGAGCCCCTCACGGGTGTCCACGAAACGGGCGGGCGTCATCGAGGTGTAGCCGCCGGCCGAGGCACGGGTGAAGTAGCCGGTGACGTCGGCGATCAGGTCGACCGGCTGCGGGCCGCCGTTGTAGAGCTCCACGTACCCGTCCTCGCCGACCGGCACGATCACCAGGTTCGGAACGGACCGGTTGGCCGTGTAGTTCAGGTTCGACGTCCCGGGGCGGTCGTAGCCCGCTCCGGGCCAGGCGGTCACGTACCCGCTGTCGGCGGTCTCCGTGACCGTGACGTTGAGGGCGACCGCGGTGACGCCCGCCGGGACGGCGGCGTTGCCCGCCACCTTCACCCGCGCGGAGCCCTGACCGGGGACCTTGGCCGCGGGCGCACCGGTTCCGTTGCGGGTGTCGAGGAGGCGGGTCGGCGTGTGCGGGGTGAAGTCGGAGCCGGGGGTGAGGAAGGCACCCCCGTTGGCGGCCTGGACGGCGTTGACCGAGTCGGTCACGGTCACCTTCACCTGGTACTCGCCGGACTTGTCGTAGGTGTGCGAGTGGTGCAGCTCGGCGTTGCCCTGGGCGGTGACCGTGTCGGTCTTGCCGTCGCCCCAGTCGATGACGACGCCGAGCGCGAAGTCGGCGCTCGTGATCAGGGTGGTGAGCTCGATCCCGTGCGCGGTGTAGCTGGTGCCGCTGACGTCCACCGCGAGAGCCGCGTTGGCCCCCGGGTCCGGCGCGGCCTGCGCGCTCTGCGGCGCGGCGGTCCTGGCGTTCGCCTCGGTGCTCGTCTTGGCGTTCGCCTCGGTGTTCGTCTTGGTGTTCGCCGTGCCGCTTTCCCCGGCGGCGGGCAGGGCGGTACGGATCGTGCGGTCGGCCGGGCTGTGGAAGCCCTCGGAGGTGGATGCCCGGGCTATGGCGTCGGCGACGCCGGCCGCGACGGGCACGGGATCCGCCGCCTGCGCGGTGCCCGGGACGATGCCGAGACCGGCCGCCACGAGGGCAGCGGTCATTACGAGTCGGTGGTTGCGCACCGGCCCCCCAATGGTGGTGATGGGTGAAGAAGGGCCACCGTACGAAGGGTTCCGGCCAAGGGTCACGGGGTTCCTGGCGCATTCACTCCATAGGGGCCAAGGCTTTACCGTCTGTACGGTTTGTGATCGAGAAACGCGCGTCGGATAACGGCGGGTACCGGCCCTCGACCATTCGAACGCTTCCGCATATCCGGAACGCCGCAGCCATGGAGCCTCCTCCGCCCCATACCCCGCACACCCCGCCCACCTGCGGCTTTAAGCCGCCACTTAGAGGGTTGCCGGTCCGGGATCGCGCCTGCCAGTGTGTGCTGCGGCAAAGGAGCGGTGTTCCTGACACTGCGAGGCGGCTCACTTTCCGAGCCGTTCGACATGAGCGGAGTGTGGCGAAAATGAAGTTCTTACGTACCGGCGGCATGCGGCGATGGCTGGCGGTGGCCGCCGTCGGCTCCGCCGCGGTGATGAGCACGATCACCCCTGCGAACGCCGGTGGCACCGGCGGAGCCGAAGAGGCCGGGACGCAGACCGCGGCCTCACCGTGCGGGTACTTCGCGGGCAGGGAGATCGCGTTCTACAACCACTGCGGCCCCACCACCATCAAGATCAAGCTCGACATCGTCCGCGGCAGGGACAAGGTCATCTGCGTGGGGCCCAAGGAAACCCGGCTCGGCCTCAAGAGCCAGATCCGGGACGCGAGCTACGTCGGCGGCGCCGGCTGTTCCATCTCGTAGCCGGCTGAGGGGTCCGGCTGCTCGATGACGAGGTGGCCGCTCAGCGGCCAAGAAGGCTCAAGGATCCGGCGATTGGCCGGATCCTTGAGCCTTTTCCAGTCGACTTTGTTCCGCTGTGATGAGCAATGCGACGAAAAGCGTGCGGTGCGCCCGGCCGGGGAAGGCTGGGCGGTGCGCGGACCTGCTCCAGCGCTCGGGCAGGGGGCCGTGCCGGTGTTACGCATTCACTTCACATCGGAAGATCTCACGCGGATCCGTGTGGCGGCGACGATCGGAGCCGCTGCGGAGACCTACTACAGCCTGGAACTCCTGCGGGAGAACCGGGACCTTCCCCACTTCCGCCCCTGGCGGTCGGCGGTCAGGAACCGGATGGGGGCGGACACGGGACCGCTGACGTCCTTGCTCCCGGTGCGCGGCCCGGGGGTCGACCTGCTGGCCCTGATGGGTGACGTGCCCTGTCTGGACCACGCCGTGGACAACCTGCTGCACGCTCCGGTCTCCCGGTTGCGACGCGAGCTCACGGGCCTCGACTTCCGTCCCGGGCACCTGCCGTGGGCCAGACGGCTGTCCGAGGGGGACCGCGAGGCGCGCCGCGAGCTCGCGGACGCCGTGCGCGCCTGCCACCGGCTGACCGTGGAGCCCTACTGGCACCAGGGGCGGTCCGAGCTCGTCGCCCTGACGTCCCGCTACGCGAACCTGGTGCTGGAGGGAGGGACCGACCTGCTGTTGCGCTCCCTCTGCCCTCCCCTGGTCCGCTGGCGTCCGCCCGTCCTGGAAGCTCCGTACCCGCGCCGGGTGGAGGTGCACCTGCGGGGCCGCGGGCTGGTCATCACGCCCACGGTCTTCTCACCGCCCTGCGTGAGCCTGCTGTGGGACCCGCTCGACACCGCCCAGCCGCCCCGGTTGACCGTTCCGGCCCTTCGCGGGCCGCTGACCGGCAGCGGACCGGCCGAGCCGGGCAGAACCCCCGGCCGGAACCTGGAGTCGCTGCTCGGCCGCACGCGGGCGGCGGCACTGCGCGTGACCGCGGACGGCAGTACCACTACGGAGCTGGCCCGCCGCCTCGGCGTCTCGGGCGCAGCCGCGAGCCAGCACGCGACGGTGCTCCGGAACGCGGAGCTGATCACCACCACCCGCCGGGGCGGATCGGTGCGCCACCTCATCACCCCGCTGGGTCTCGCCCTGTTGAGGACCGGGACCATGACCGCTCCGGAGCCGTGAGCCGGACCCCGACGTGCGCGGCCGGCCCGTCCACGCCGCGCTGCGCTCAGTGCGGTGCCGGGTTCGGGTCCAGGGCGTTGCCGATGCCGCATCCGCCTTCTCCGGGCATCCGCTGGACCCGGGGCGGTACCCACACCTCGGTGGCGCCGGGGCCCACGCGGGCCAGCAGGCAGTCCTGCGCGTCGAATCCGTTGCCGCGCACCGACAGCACGACTCCGACCCGGCCGCCCTCCGCCTTGACCTCGGTACGGACGGCCGGTTGCAGGTTCAGGGCGGCCAGCGCACGGCGCACCTCGGCCTCGTCCGCCCGGCCGCCCTCCGGCACCCGGGGAAGCGTCGCGCGGAGCTCTTCGTACGGCAGCAGCCGGGGCGGTTCGGGGGGCGGGGCGAAGGTGAGCGGAGGCCCGTCCGGGCAGTCCACGTCGCGGGGATCCTCACCCCACTCCGACGCGGGCGACACCCGTACCGCGAAACAGCGCCGCACGGCGACCTCCCGAGGGGCGATCCACCCCTCGTACGCCGAGCCGGACGTCCGGACGACCACGTCGATGCCGTCCCCGTCATGGGTCGAAGTGCCCTTCACGCGCAGCACCTCCACCCCGTCGATGCCGGAGGCGGAACGCCCGACGTCCTCCGCCGTGCGCGGATTCTGGCCGTAGAGCCGCTCGCCCGCCTTTCGGGCCACCTCGCGTGCGGTGTCCGTCGCCTCGCTCTCGGGAGACTGCATGACCCCGCAGCCGACGGCGAACAGCAACAGCGGTGCGAGGAGGGAGAGTCGGCGCATGGCTCCACCCTTCCGTCGCCCCGCACGGCGGCCAACCGCTCCCGTACCCGGACCGGCATGGGCGATCGTACTCACCTGCGGGCGCACCCCGCGTTGTTCGAGAAACGCCGACCGGCGGAACCCGGGACCGGTGAGGGAGCTCCCGGGGCCCGGTGCCCGCCCCGGTTCGAACGGCGGGGCGATCCTCCCACCTCCGCCTTCGTCCGCGAAAGTCCGGTGACGCCGCTCAGGGCCGACAGGCGCCCGTGCCGGCGCCGCCGTGGCAGCATGAACCGGTGACCGACCCTCAGCCGTACACCGGTACCGAGTTCCTGGAGCCGAGCAGCCTCCGGCTCGTGGAGACCGCGACACCCTGGGTGTCCCCGGAGGACCTGCTCGCCATGAACCGCATCTGGGACGCGGAGGTCGCGAGGAGTCCGCACCTCTTCGACGGGCCGCTCGTCGCCTGCGTCGGGCTGGAGTGGCGGCAGCGGGAACTGGTCCTGTCGTGGGCGAGGGCAACCTACCGCCACCGTGCCCTGCGTCGCCTCCGCGACTTCAGCGGGTGGAGGCCGTCGTCCGTGTTCGTGACGGTTCTCCAGCCGACGGACACGGGCGAACTCGTGGTGGGGCGCGGTTCGGCAACCACCGCCGCGCCCGGCCGCTGGCAGCTGCCGGGCGGCTCCGCCGAGCCTCCGGCGGCCGACGAGCCGCTCGATCTGCCGGCACTGCAGCGGCATGCCGCACGGGAGGCGCTCGAGGAGATCGGTGTCCACATCGCGCCGGAGCGCCTCTCCTCGTGGGCCGTCACACGGGGTAGGAACGGGAACATCGGCTTCCATTTCCTGGCCCCTCCCCGTTCGGCCGCCTGGTTGCGGGAGCGGTTCGCGGCGTTGCTGTCGGCCGAGAAGGCGTCGGGCCACGAGCCCGAGCTGGACCGGATCGCCCTCCTCGGGTCCCGGACCGGGCTCGCCGAGTTCGCCGGGCCGCACGCGGACTATCTGCGGGCGGTCACCCTCCGGTACGCGGAGCAGTGAGGACATCCCGCTCCGGCACGGCGTCCCAGCCCGTTGCGGACCGGCCGTGACACCTCGCGCGTCCGGTCGTTGAACGGGGTGGTCAGCGAAGTGGACCACCGGGCCCCGGGATGCACGTCCCGGGGCCTCGTCCTGTTCGCGGGGCGTGCACGATCCGGCTGCGGCCGACCGGAAGCGGTCTGAGTAGGAAACGCAGGCGCGGCTGAGTAGGGCGGCCGAGGTGCCGCAGGCGGGAGGCCGGTTCACTGGCCCCATGAACGAGACGAACCGCGCCCGGACGCCGGACTCTCCCGCACGGCGCACGAAGCCGTGCCAATGGTGCGGCCGCCCCGTACCGCAGCCCTTGCCCGTGCTGCGCAAGCTGCACTGCAACACCGGCCACTGGATCCGCGACGTACGCGCCAACTTCTGGCGCAGGCTGTGGGACAACCTCTGACCCGACAGCGGCGGAAGCGAGTTCGACGACACCCCCTACGGGTGCCGCGCGGGCTCGGTGCCCGGGTGTCGGGCGGGCTCGCGCGTGCGGGGCGTGTCGGGCGGGTCGCCGGGGGCGCTTCGCCTACGGTGTGACCCAAGATCGTTGCCTCGCGTTCGAGCGAGTGAGGACCCCTCCGAGATGAACCGTACGAGCGATCCGCGCCCGCCGGAGCAGCAGCTACCGGCCCCCGTGCGGGCCGAGAGCCGCTGGCCGATGGCCGCGGCCGTCATCGTCTCCGCCGTACTGACGCTGCTCCTGCCCGACGACTTGCGCCTCGGTCCCCGGTGGGCGCTCCCCCTCGCCGAAGGGCTGCTCCTGGTGGCGCTGGTGTCGGCCGATCCCGTACGGATCAGCCGTCGGTCGGGGGCCCTGCGCGGCGTGTCGGTCGCCCTCGTCGGCGTGCTGGTGGCGGGCGCCGTCTGGTCGACCGTCCGGCTGATCGACGACCTCATCCACGGCGGTACCGAGACCAACTCCGCCACCGCCCTCCTGCTGGCCGGGGGCAGCGTCTGGGCCTCCACCGTCCTCGCGTTCTCCCTGCTGTACTTCGAGCTCGACAACGGCGGGCCGGCCGTCCGGGCCCACCACATGCCGCCCACCCCCGCGCTCGCCTTTCCCCAGCAGCTCACCCCCGAGCTCAACGCGCCCAACTGGCGCCCCCGCTACATCGACTACCTCTACCTCGGCTTCACCAACTCCACCGCGCTGAGCCCCACCGACGTCATGCCGCTCGCTCCCTGGGCCAAGATCGTCATGACGTTGCAGTCCGTCATCTCCCTGGTGATCCTGGGCCTCGTCATCGCGCGCGCCGTCAACGTCCTCGCCTGACCGATCCGGGGATGCGGAACGCGGAACGCGGACGCACGGGGCGGGACGTCACGTGCCAGACTGCTCCGCATGACCGCTGCCGTCTCCTCCCCCGAGCTCCGGATCACCGTCCGTCCGATGGCGGAGCCGGACATCGACTCCGTGTCCGCGGTACGCGTCAGCGGATGGCGGCACGCGTACGCCGGGCTGATGCCGCAGGAGTACCTGGACGGCCTCAGCGTTCCCGAGATCGCCGCGTGGCAGCGCGCCCGCTTCGCCGACCCGGCCTCGACCGCCACCGATCTGGTGGCCGAGGACGGTGCCGGCCACGTCGTGGGCTGGGCCTGCTTCGGACCGGTCCGGGCCGATGGACTGCCGCCGGGAGAAGGCGAGTTGTTTGCGCTGTACGCCCGCCCCGACCTGATAGGCACCGGCATCGGCCGGGCTCTGATGGCCGAGGTGCTCCTGCGCACCGCCGCCTGGCCGGCGCTGCGCCTGTGGGTCGTGGAGGGCAACGCGCCCGCCCGGCGCTTCTACGAGCGTGCCGGGTTCGCCCCCGACGGGGCAGTCGCCACCGACAACGTGGGCGGCTCACCCGTCCGCGAAGTCCGCTATCACCGGCCCCGCAGGTAGGAAGGACAAGCCGTGAACCACCCCTCCCTCCCCACCACCGAAGCCGCCGTCGCCGCCGTGCGCGCCATCGCGGCCGAGTACGGCCTGGCGGTGTCGGTCACCGAGGACATCGGAGCGGACATGACCTCGCGCCGCGCGGCCGCCGACCTGTTCTCGGTCTTCGACCCCGACGGGTCGCTGCCGCACGAGGCGTACGTGGAGCTGGCCGGCGTCCCGTCGGTGAGCATCCGGATCTTCCCCGAGGACGACGCGCACATCACCGTCGACGGGATCGAGTTCCTCGACGTCCCCCGGGACTCCGTGCCCGCGTTCCTCCGCTCGGTGTACGGCGGACTGGCCTGGGTGAAGGGGCGGTTCTTCCCCCCGGGGCAGTGGCTCGTCGTGCCCCTGCCCGGCGACGAGACGTACCGGGAGCCGGCGGGCATCGCCCTCACCCCCTGGCTCGCCCGCATCGTACGCACCTGACACCACTCGGCCGCCCGCAGTCGCGGCGCCGCTACGGCGGGGACATCCGCTTCACTCTGACTGGAGGTCATCCGAGTGTTCCCCGTACGGATGCTTGCCGGTGCGTCGTCGGCTCTGGCGGTCCTCGCCCTCTCCGGTTGCACCTCCCACTGGGGCTGCACCGACAGCACGGCGGAGCGCGGTCAGGCCGGTGTCGGCGTGCAGGTCCTCGACACGTCCGGGCGGCCCCTCGGCGTCACCGCCGAGACCGTTGACTGGCGCCTGGAGCCTCACCCGCAAGTGCCCTCCCAAGGAAACCAGGTCCACTTCCACTACCGCTTCGACGGCGCCGAGGGGGGAGCCGGGCCCGCGGTGGACGCCTGCGCGGTCGACGAGGAGCGCGTCGCGTTGATGTGCAAGACGATCCATGCGTCCGATGCGTGGCCCGAGCCGGACGGTGGCCGCACGGGCGACGACTGGCTCACCGTCGAAGACCCCGGACGGGTCGCCGGAGTGCTCTTCATCCCCAATGACCAGTCCCACGACAGACGATCGTGCGCGCAGGACGGCAAGGACGGTGGCGGGCTGCACCCTCCGGCACATGCCGGCGTGGGGGACCGGCTGTGAGCGGGCATGCGGCC
Organism: Streptomyces sp. NPDC048461; assembly: GCF_055587105.1. NCBI lineage: Bacteria > Bacillati > Actinomycetota > Actinomycetes > Kitasatosporales > Streptomycetaceae > Streptomyces > Streptomyces sp. NPDC048461. The sequence continues at coordinate 11,919 of NZ_JBVJGW010000010.1, forward strand.
GGCCAGACGGTGGCGGGGGCTTCGGCGGCCCGGCAACCGGCAGGCTTCGCCGGTCGGTCGGTCCGCAGTCGTCCGTGAGGTGTCAGGGCCGGCCGGAGTCCGCGGCCGTTCCCGTACGGCTCGGTTCGGGTGCCACCTCCCGCAGTTCCGCGAGGAGTTCGCTCTGGCCGACCAGCAGCTCGGTCAGGATGCGGCGGGCCGCGCGCAGCAGTTCGGCGACGTCACCGCCCGCCAGGGCGTAGCTGACGGTCGACCCGTCGCGGATGGAGACGACGATGCCGGAGCGGCGCAGGACGCCCAGCTGCTGGGAGAGGTTGGACGGTTCTATGTCGATCTCGGCGAGGAGGTCGCGCACGGGCATGGGTCCGCTCTGCAGGAGCTCCAGTACGCGGATGCGGACGGGGTGCCCGAGCATCCGGAAGAACTCGGCCTTCGCCTGGTACAGGGGGACCTGCATTCCCACGCATGCTCCTGCTGTTGAGGGGTCGAAGGGGGGAGACGGCGGGACGGCCGGGTGGCGGCACGGCTGCCGTTCTCCACCCTTCCGTCCGGCGGGCCCACGCGCGCCGCGTATGCGCGGTTTCGGATATGCCGAGTTGAAGACTTCTTCAACTCATGGGCATGCGTGGGCCCGGGAACACGGCGGTCAGACCTCCAGGTTGGCTTCGATGCGCTTGAGCTGGTGCCGCGCCATGGCCAGGTTGGAGTTGGACTTGTCGAGGACCACGTACAGGAACAGGCCGTTGCTGCCGCGCCCCTTCAGCAGCCGGATCAGGTGGTACTGGGTGCCGAGGGTGATGAGCAGGTCCTCGATGTCGTCCTGCAGGCCCAGCATCTCCATGGTCCGGACCTTGGCCCGGATCACGTCGGTGTTGCCGGCCGCGGCGACCGACAGATCGAGATCCTTCCCCCCGCCGAGCGTGCCCAGCGCCATTCCACTGCTGTAGTCCACCAGGGCGACCCCCAGCGCGCCCTCGATCGAGGTCATCGTCTCCTTCAGGGAAACTTCCACATTCGCCATCGACGCCCACTCCCTCACTTCTCCGTCGACGCCCGGCACCCGCGTCGCCCGCCCGCTCCGGCACCGGACCGTTTGCGCTCACCACGCTAGTGATCGCGTCCCCGACGCCGGGAGGAAAACCGGGCCTTTGGCGTGATTTCCACCCGGCCCGGGACGCCTCCGGGGGTTCCGTCGCTGACCCGGCCCTTTGCGGCGTTCCAAACCTGTGCGGGGGTGCCGTCCACGGGCGGCCGAAAAGGAGCGCTGCCACCCGGGACGAACCCGACCGGCGTACCGGTGCCGAACGTCGGGCGTCGGGCGTCGGGCGTCGGGCGTCGGGCGTCGGGCGTCGGGCGTCGGGCGTCAACGGCGTCCGGCGCTGCGCGCGCACCGGACCACGGGACCGGTCAGGGGCGGTTCAGGCCCCACGTCTGCAGGGCGTAGGCGCGGCCCTTCTCCTCGCCCGTGATCAGCGGGACGTCGAGCAGACCGAAGCCCGCCTTGGTGGCCACGGAGACGCTGGCCGCGTTCTCCGCCTCCAGCTCCAGGATCACCTGCTCCGCGTCCAGCTCCTCGAAGGCGTACGCGGCCATCACCCGGACCGCCCGCACCGCCAGCGCCCGGCCGCGGTGCGCCGGGCCGACCGCGTATCCGAGCTCGGTGCCCTCGGGGGCGCGGCGCAGCATGACCTCGCCGAGCGGCGCGCCGCCGTCGACGGTGATGGCGAGCAGGACGGCCGTGCCCTCCGCGCGCAGCTGCCGGGCCCGCTCCAGCCGCGCTCGGGCGGCCGCTGCGTCGAAGGGCGAGACGATCGGCGTCCAGTGCGCGATGTCGGGGTGGTCGAACAGCTCCGGCATCGCGGCCAGGTCGGCTTCCGTCCAGTCGCGGAGGACGAGCCCCTCCCCCGCGAGTTCGATCCGCTCGGGGAAGGACGGCGTGGTGCTGCTCATGGTGGGGCCTCCCTGGCCTGGTCAGGACCAGGCAGGATATCCGGGGGCCCAGGCGCCGGGTCGGGCAGGTCGTACGGGCAACGGTCCGTCACTCCCCCTGCTTGACGCACAGGACGGTCTCCCCGAGGGGGTGGGTGCGCCACAGGGCGGGATCGGTCAGGTGGCGCGTCACCTCGGCGGACGGGCCGAGGATCAGGTTGCCGGCCAGCAGCGTTCCGCCGGGCCTCAGCAGCCGGTGGAGGTCGCGGACGATGTCCGCGGTCGGGGTGAAGCCATCGAAGAACGCCAGGTCGTAGCCGCCGGTGTCGAGTCCGGGCAGGATGCTCTCCGCCGCGCCGTGCAGTACGGCCACCGTCCGCCGTATCCGCGCCGGTCGATCTCGGCGCGGGCGAGTCGGACGTGGTCGGGGTCCGCCTCGATCGTGTCCACCCGGGCGTGCGGTACGGCCTGCGCCATCGACAGGGCCGTGTAGCCGAGCGCCGTGCCCACCTCCACGATCCGCCGCGCCCCGACGGCCGCCGCCACCGTCGCCGGGAGCGATCCCTCCCCGTACGCGTACGCCCCGCAGCCGTGCGGGCGCCGGTGCCGGCGGGTGGCTTCCTGCAGGTCGGCGAACGCATCGGGCACGTCGATCGGGTTGCGCACCGCGGCGACGGTGGCGACGGCCACGCCGCGGAGTCGGTTCCAACGGCTCGTCATGTCGGGCTCCGCTCTCCGTGGCTTCCGGCCCTCGCCGGGTCTCCCGTACGGTGACACTTGAAGCAGACTTCAAGTCAAGGCGGTGAGCCCCGACCGTGACGCCGGAACAGGGACCGGGACCGGGACCCGGACCCGGACCCGGACCCGGATCGGAACTCGACATCGCGGAGGTCGCCCGGACCACGGGTGTCGCGCCGTCGGCCCTGCGGTACTACGAGCGCCTCGGGCTCCTCGCGTCGTCGGGCCGCAACGGGCTGCGACGGACGTACCGGCCGGAGGCGGTGGACCGCGTTGCGCTGATCGTCAACGCGCAGGCGACCGGCTTCACGCTCGCCGAGCTGAAGGCGGTACTCGACGCGCCGCCCGCCGAGGTGCACGCGCGCCTGGCGGCCAAGGTGGCCGAGATCGACGAGCGGATCGAGGCGATGCGGCAGGCCCGGGCGCGCCTCGGGCACGCGCTGACCTGCCGCCACCCGTCGCTGCTGGACTGCCCCACCTTCCGTTCCGGCCTGCGCGACCTCCTCCCGGAGTCCTGACCGGCACCGCGCGGAACCGCCCCCGCCCCTCGCCCCTCGGGGCAGCCCGGTCTCCGCTGCCGCCGGCGCAACCGGTTTCCGCGACGGGCGGCTCCCACCGGCCACTTCCGGCCAACCTCCGCACGAGGCGGGTGCCGATCGCGGCACCGTACGCCCCGACGCCCGCCTTCCCGCGTCTGGGCCCCGGCCGGCACCCAGGTCGTCCAGATCCGGCTGCTCCACCTCCCCTCCTGCGCTGTACTCACTTCCTCCGCTCCATACGACTGAGAGCAAGTGCGTTGAGATACAAGCGCGTTGAACTCTCCGTCGCCCGAGTGCCGTTTCCTGACGCCCCCAGCCGGAGGACCTTCTCGTGCATCCCACACCCGCCCCTTCACACCCCCGCACCGGCACGCCCGTCACCGTCGCCCTCCCCGCCACCCACGACAACGGATCGTCCCGGCCGGCTGCGGGGCGGGGCGAATGAGCCAGGACACCGAGCACCCGGAGCAGTCCGACACGCAGGCCGTGTCGGACTCCGAGCGGTTGCTCTTCGGCGGGGAACTGGCCTACGACATCGGCTGGGAGCGCCACGAGGGCGCCTGGCTCAGGCTGGGCCTGTGGGACATGGCGAAGGGCATGCCGCGGATGGTCGGTACCGGGGTGCGGCTCGCGCACCGCGCCGACGCCCGCTCGCTTCGCGTGGTCCTCGGCGCCGAGCTCGGCCGTGGCATCGCCCAGGCCGTCGGGCTGGTCGCGGTGAACGGCGTGCTGGGCCACATCCTGTCCGGCGGCACGACCAACGAGCGGCTGGCCCGCGCGGTTCCCGCGCTCATCGTGGTCGCGGTGACGGCGTTGACGGGGTCGCTGCTGCGGTCCGCGTCGACGGCGGCGACCGGTGCCCTGGAGCCGAAGGTCCAGCGGGTGGCGACCGAGCGGTACCTGGGGCTGGTGCACCGGGTGGAGCTGGCTGCGATCGAGGACGACGAGTTCCACCGCCTGCTGGACGCCGCCCGGTACGGAGCCGATTCCGCGCGCCGGATGATCCGGTACTGCACCAACACCCTGAACTCGGCGATCTCGCTGGTCGCCGCGGCCGGCGTGCTCACCGTTCTGCACCCCGGGCTCTTGCCGCTCCTCGTCCTGATGACCCTGCCGAGCGCGTGGAGTTCCCTGACGATCTCCAAGCAGCGCTACATCTCGTTCCACACCTTCGTGCAGCACGCACGCGCCGGTCATCTGCTCGGCCAGCTCCTGACGCAGCAGGAGGCGGCCGCCGAGGTCCGCGTGCACGAGGTCGGCCCGTTCCTTCTCGGTCACTTCCGGAGCATGGCCGAGACGAGCGAGCGCGAGCAGACCCGTCTGGCCCGCAACGCCGCCCGGATCGGCCTGAGGGCCGACGGCGCCGGGGGGATCGCGACGCTCCTCACGTACGGGGCGCTCGGGCTGCTGTTGTGGAGCGGGAGGATGGACTTCGCCGTCGCAGGGACCGCGGTCCTCGCGATCCGGACCGGAGTCTCCAGCCTCGACAGCCTCGTGCTGCAGATCACCGACCTGCACCAGGAATCGCTGTTCGTCGCCGACTACGAGCGCCTGTGCACCGAGGCAGGGGTACGCGCCATCCCGGCCGGCGGCGCACCGCTGCCGGAGCGCCTGCGGGAGGTCCGCTTCGAGAAGGTCACGTTCACCTACCCGGGCAGCGCCGGCGAACCGGTGGAACCGACCCTGCGCGAGGTGTCCCTGGCCTTCCCCATGGGCAAGGTCGTCGCCCTCGTCGGCGAGAACGGCTCCGGCAAGTCCACCCTGATCAAGCTCCTGTCCGGCCTGTACCTCCCGGACGAGGGCGGCGGCACGATCTGGTGGGACGACGTCGACGCGGCCACCGCGGACCGGGGTCAGATCTTCGCGCGCGTCGCCCTGATGAGCCAGTCGTTCTACCACTGGCCGTTCACGTTCCGCGTCAACGTCGGCATCGGCCGGCCCACGCGTCCGATCGACGACGGGGCGGTGCGGACCGCGGCCGCCTACTCAGGCGCCGACGGCGTCCTCGCCGAACTGCCCCGCGGGCTCGGCACCCTGCTGGCGCGCGGCTACCGCGGAGGGCACCAGATCTCCGGCGGACAGTGGCAGAAGATCGGAATCAGCCGGGCGAAGTACAAGGACGCCGAGATCCTGGTGGTCGACGAGCCGACCAGCGCCCTCGACGCGGTCGCGGAGCAGAAGGTCTTCGACCAGATCCGGGCCCTCGCCGCGACCGGCCAGACGATCGTGCTGATCACGCACCGGCTGCACTCCGTACGGCACGCCGACGTCATCCACGTGCTGAAGGACGGGCGGGTCGCCGAGTCCGGCACCTTCGCCGAGCTGATGGACGAGGACGGCGGCACCGGCGACTTCCGCGCCGCGTACACGGTGCAGGCCTCCGCGTTCGCCGAGAGCCTCCCCGGGCAGCGCGACCGAGCGGCGGACCCGCGGGCGCAGGACCGTACCTGAGCCGGACGCTCCGGGTCCTCCCCGGCGGCGCCGGGCCCGGCTGACCGCCCGTTCAGCGCGGCGGGCCCGCCCGGCCCGCGGGCGCCGGGGACCCCGGGGCGGGGCTCACTGGCCCACCCTTCCGTCCACGCACTCGCGCAGCAGGTCGGCGTGTCCGCAGTGACGGGCGTACTCCTCGATCCTGTGCACCATCAGGTCCCGGACGGCGATGCCGTCCTTGCGCAGCCGCTCGCCCGGATCCGGGTGCTCGGCGAGCGCGGCGTCGGTCGCGGCCTGCTCCCGGGCCAGTGCGGCGAACGCCGCGTCGACTTCGGCCTGTTCGCCGACGGCTCCGTCGAAGTCCGCGTCGCGCCTGCCGTAGAGCTTCGGCACGGGGTCGGCGTCGTCGATCCAGTTCCGCCAGTCGCGTTCCACCTCGACGAGGTGCCGTACCAGCCCGAGGAGTGACATCGTCGACGGCGGGACCGAGCGGCGGGCGAGCTGTTCGGCGTCCAGGCCCTCGCACTTCATCCGCAGGGTCATGCGGTAGTCGGCCAGGTAGCCCCGCAGGGTCGCGAGTTCGCCCTCGGGGCCGGGCCCCTCGTTGTTGCGGGGGTCGTCGTCCGGGTTCGCCCACATGTCGGGGTAGACGGTCGCCTGGCTCCATCGTGCTGGTTGATCGTTCATGCGTGCCATGTTCGTCCGTGCGGACCGGACGCGCCACGGGATATGACCGGGTCCGGCCGGAGCGCCGCGCCGGGCTTCAGGGACGGGAGACGAACCGGTCCTCCTGCGCCCAGGCGCGCCGGGCCGTGCGGGTGGTCCGCCGCAGGGGCGACAGCGCGTACCCGGCCATCGCGTATCCGGCGCCGGACGACAGGAGGGCGAGGGCCGCCAGGGCCGGCAGCGAGAACGACACGATCGAGTCGCGGGTCCGCTGCCGCTGGTGGGTCAGGCAGGCGTCCAGTACGTCGTCCACCCGTCCCGCGTCGGTGCCGGAAACCGGTTGCAGGCAGGCGCTGTTCCGTACGACGACCGAGGTACCGGCCTCCAGGTCGAGGACCGGTTCGCGTCCCTCGTTCAGCGCTTGCACCGCGAACACGGAGACGACGGCGAGCAGGACCGTCCCGGCCATCATGAACACGCCGCCGTACAGGCAGGTGAGGCGCAGCCGGGTCACCGCTCGCCGGTCCGGCGAAGGCCGCTCGTCCAGGAGTGTCGCGGCTGCCGTCGCCGCACCGGGGCGGGCGGTCGCCGAGGGGCCGCCGAGGGCGACACCGCGGGTGGTGGCCTTGCGGACTCGGATGGGCATCGGTAGGTCCCTCTGACGATGTGACGACCCTCCACTGTCGCCTGACCACCCGTAAGCGGCACGTCAGCTCGGGACACCTCGGGGAGTTTTTGGGGGTGATCAGGGCATTTGTCCGCGTGTCCGCGGGCGGACAGCGGGGGCACCGCGCGTCGCTGCCTACCGTGGCCCGATGAACGCACCTACAGCGCCACTGACCGCCGGGTACGGGATCCGCTGCGCACGGCCGACGGAATCCGGCGCCGTCGCCGCACTGCTCGCCCGTGCCTTCGCCGACGACCCGGTGATGGGTTGGATGTTCCCCGACCCGTCCGACCGGGAGCGCAGGACCGCCCGCTTCTTCAGCCTGCTCCAGCGGCAGCAGCGTCCCCGGGCCGGCGGCGTCCGGGTGGCCGCCACCGCGGAGGGACAGCTGCTGGCGGCCGCACTGTGGTCGGGGCCCGGCCGGTGGAAGCCCTCGGCGGTACGGGAGCTGGCGGCCCTGCCGCGCTACGCGCGCGTCTTCGGGACGGACGGGCTGCGGCGGGCCGCCGACGTGGAGAACTCCCTCCAGGAGGCTCATCCGCGGGCGCCGCACTGGTACCTGCCGTCCCTGGGCACCGACCCCGCGTTCCAGGGCGTCGGAGCGGGTTCGGCGCTCGTGCGCCAGCAGACCGCCCAGTGCGACCGCCTCGGCCGGCCCGCGTACCTGGAGTCCAGCAAGCCGTCGAACGTCCCCTTCTACGAGCGGCTCGGCTTCCGGGTCACCGGCGAGCTGCGGCTGCCCGACGGCGGTCCGACCCTCTGGGCGATGTGGCGCGACCCCGCCGGCGATGTCGCTCCCGAGCCGGAATCCCGCTCCGGCGCGGACTCCGGCGACGGCTCCGGCGACGGCTCCGGCCCCGGTGGATCCGCCCGTCAGGACAGCTGACCCTGTGTCCCGCGGTCCGCGTCGTCCGCGTGCGCCTCGGTGACCGCCAGCGCCGCGGCCATGACGGACAGCTGCGGGTTGACCTCGGGGCAGCTCGGGAGCACGGAACCGTCGGCGACCAGGACGCCCCGTACGCCACGCAGGCGCCCCCGGGCGTCGGCCGGCGCGGTCTGCGGGTCGGCCCCTGCCGCGACGGTGCCGGTGGGGTGGAAGGCGGAGAGGTGCAGGTGGCGAGCAGTCACCCCGCCGAGCAGCGCGTCGAGCTCGCCGACGGACCGGGCCCGTGGTGCCGAAGGGATCCCCGTGAGCACCTCGACGGCTCCCGCCGCGAAGAGGAGCCGGCCCATGGCCCGTACCGCCGCCATGAGCCGGCCCGCGTCGCGGCGGTCCAGGTCGTAGCGCAGCAGGGTGCGGCCGCGCCCCAGGACGCGGCCCGAGGGCCGGTCGGCGATCATGGCGCCGAGGGTGGCCAGGTGGCCCGCGCCCTCCAGTTCCGCGCGCAGCTCCCGTCCGACCCCGGGGAGTACGAAGCTGCCCATGCCCGGGGGTGTGGCGGTCGCTTCGATGAGGATGCCCTGGTCGTGCCACTGCTCCACTCCGGCGCTCTGCAGTACGCCCTCCCAGGCGGTGACCTCCTCGGTGAACCGGCCGGCCACGCTGGTGGCGGGATGGACGCTCAGGTTCCGGCCGGTGCGGGGGTGTCGCCCCAGCCCCGAGCGGCGCAGCAGCTGCGGCGACTGCAGGGCGCCCGCGGCGACGACGACGCACGGACTGAGGATCTCGAACTCGGTGCCGTCCTCGCGCCGGACGAGGACGCCGGCGGCGCGGGGCGTCCCGCCGCCGGGCGGGTCCGGCTCGGTGAGGATCCGCAGGACGCGGGCCCCGGTGACGATGCGGGCTCCGGCCGCGCACGCGTCGGGCAGCACCGACAGCTGGACGCTCTGCTTCGCCCCCGTGGGACAGCCGACCACGCACTGGCAGGAGCCCTTGCAGCCCGGCGCGTTGCGGCGCAGCGGGGACGCGGTCCAGCCGAGCCGCTCGGCGCCCGCGAGGGCGAGGCGGCCGTTGCGGCCCAGTACGTCCATCGGCTGGGTGGCCACCCGCAGCGTGCGCTCGACGTCGTCGAGGTACGGGCCGAAGCCGTCGGCGAGGTGGAATCCGAACGCCGAGCTCCAGCGGTCGAGGACGTGGCCGGGAGTGCGGTAGCAGGTACCGGAGTTGACGACGGTGGTGCCGCCCACGGCCCGCCCGACCGGAACGACCAGGGGCGGGCTGCCGACGGCCACCGTCGCGCCGCCGTCGCGGTACAGCTCCCCGAAGCGGTCCAGCGGGGTCCGGCGGCCGAACGACGCCGTCGAGTTGTGGCGGCCCTCTTCGAGGACGACCACGCTCAGTCCGGCGCGGGCGAGGGTCCGCGCGGCCATGGCGCCACCGGCGCCGGAGCCGACCACCACCGCGTCAGCCGTGGCCCGCGCGGGCCAGTGCGGGGCGGGGGTGCAGTCCAGCGGCGGATCGTCCGGCGGCGCGAAGGGCAGGCTCCGCGCTCCGTGGTGGAGCATGCGTTCGGTCCCGGCCGCGAGCAGCACGGGCACTTTGAGCACGTCCAGCAGGGGCAGCAGAGCGGGCCGCGAGGCCAGCGCGGCCATCACCGACTCGCGCGCGTCGGCGTCGAGGCCGGCGAGTCGGCGGCCCGTGCGCGCCAGGGCGTAGCCGTCGACCGCGGCGGCGGCCGTACGGAGACCCGCTCGGGCCGGGGCGGGCATGGCGGCCAGGACGGCCTCGAGCCGGCCGGGTACGCGGGCGGTCCAGGCCGCCGAGCGGTCGTCGGCGAGGAGGGCGGCGACGAGTCCGGCGTAGGGGCCGTGTGCGGTGGGGGTGGCATCGGTCGGTCGGGACATCGCGCGCCTTTCGGTGACGGCCGGGAGAGGGCGGAGTGGGCCGGTGGCGGAGGAGGCCGGTGGCGGACCGGAGTCCCCGGCGCCAAGGCCGGGGCGCGGGCACGGCCCGCCGCGGACGCAGCGGTCCGGCGGTTCGGGCGTCAGTGCTCGCCGACCTCCGCGTGGGCCGTCCCCAGCAGGCGCCACGTGGCTTCCGGGCGCCAGTGCCCCCACCAGCGCTCTAGGCGCACCACCGCGTCCGCCCGCTCGCTGTTGCGGCAGACGGCCGGTGTGCCGTCCGGGTCGGTGTAGTCCAGGGTGAGGGTGCGTTCGGCGGGCTGGGTGACCTCGACGTGGATGCGGCGCAGGCCGGCGCGGCCCGACACGGTCCATACCGGGAGTCCCAGGCGGGCCCGGAAGCGGCCCGCGCCCGCCCAGCCGACGGCGGAGCGCTCGGCGCGCCGGGGCCAGGTGCGGCCCGAGCGGCGCAGCCGCAGGAACACCAGCGGGGGCAGCCGCCGCAGTCCCGGGCGCGTGGAGACCGCGGCGACGACCTCCAGGACGTCTCCCCGGCCGAGGTCCGCGTGGAGCCAGCCCCAGCGCTCCGCGTTGCCGTGTCCGTAGATCCGGGCGGAGGCTCCCCTGGCGTCGCGCAGGACCAGCTTCCGGTCGCCGTGGGTGACCTGCCCGTCGTACGAGGCGCCGGCCGCGGGCAGCATCTGGGCGGCGGGGAGCAGCGGGCGGCGCCAGGACCAGCGCGGGAAGGTGTAGAGGGGGGTGTCGTCCGGGCGTTCGGCGAGGTCCCAGGTGAGGGCGCCGGCCGATCCGGTGATCCTGCCGGGGCCCGCGACGACGCCGGCGGCGGCGTAGCCCCCGGCCGGGCGTTCCCACGGTTCCGGTCCGAAGCGGGCGTGCTCCACGGGGCCGTCCGGGGGGAAGACGGCTGCCCAGCCGTGGGCGAAGGCCGGGGATCCGTCGGCGGGGGCGGTCAGTTCGTGGTGCACCCACACGCCGGTGCCGGTCGCCGGGTCGGTGAGCGTGGTGTACCAGACCTCGGTCCGTCCCGGCTCGCCCTTCCAGCGGGGGGCCGCGTGCCGGGCGGCGTCGTCCTGTCGGGGGAAGCGGAAACTGCCCAGGAACGGCGCGAGTCGCGTCGCGAGGGGGAACCGCAGCACGCCTTCGCCGGCCGGCCGTCCGTCGGCGCGCAGCACGTACGGCAGGACCGTCATCGAGGTGAGGGGGTGTCGGAGTCCGACCGACTTCCATCCGTCGAGTTCCACACGGCGGCCGTCCAGGGTGAACGCGAGCCGGTAGCGGATCCGGCGGCGGGCCAGGGGCGAGATCTCCATCTCGCCTTCCGCGGCGGGGTCGTCGGCGCGTCCGGCGATCCGGACCCGGCCGGTCAGCCGGGCCGGTGTGGTGCGCCGGGGATCGAGTACGCGTGCGGCTTCGGCCCGCAGGTCGAGGCGGACGGCCCGGTCGTGCTCCTCGCCCGCGAGCCGGACGGATCCGAGCAGCGTTTCCGTGAAGACGGTGCCGCGGCCACTCACCGGGTCCCCCCGAGCGCGTCGAGCATGATCCGTTCGGTCGCGGCCAGGTAGGCGTCCGCCGCCGTGTGCGCCGCCCGCTCGTCGTGGGCGGCCACCGCCTCCACGACGGGCCGCAGCCGTTCGTGGGCGGCCACCGCGTCGGCGAACGGCGCCACCAGGGCGCCGCGCAACGGCAGGTAGGCGTTGAAGAGGGTGTTGGTGAGGAGTACGTAGACACGGTTGCCGGTGGCCCGCGCGAGGCCGCGGTGCACCTCGACGTCGGCGAGCTGGGCGTCCTCGCCGCCCGCGGCCCCCCGTAGCGCGGCCAGGAGCCCGTGCAGCTCGGCGACCTGGGCGTCGGTCGCCTTCGCCGCGGCCCGGGAGGCGATCAGGGCGCCGATGCTGCGGCGCACTTCGAAGACCTCTCGCACCCAGTCGGGGCTGTGCCGGATCAGGGACGGCAGCAGGTCGGCCCCGCCGAGGCGTGCGTAGTCGCGGACCCTGGTGCCGACTCCGTGCCTGGTCTCCAGGAACCCGGCCTGGACGAGCCGCCCGAAGGCGTGCTTGAGGGTGGTGCGGGTGACGCCGTAGCCGTCCGAGAGCTCACGCTCGGGCGGCAGGTAACTTCCGGCCCGGTGGCGGCCGTTGAGGATGTCCTCGCGGAGCCGGTCCTCCAGTACGTCGACGATCGTCTCTCGTGGCAGCGCTTCCACGCCCGGCCTCCCCAGCAGTGGTCCAGTGGCTCAGCCACTGAACCACTGCTCGGCGAGGAGCGTCAAGGGTGCGCGGTCACCCGAATCAGCCCCATCCACCGTTCCCCAGGCGTCAGTTGACAAGTCACCGGCCGTGCCCGACCCTTTCACTACTTACCTAGTGAAAGGGTGGTGTTGTCGTGCTGGAATACCGGATCGACCGGCGCAGCGGCATCGCCACGTACCTCCAGATCGTCCAGCAGACCAAGCAGGCCCTGCGCCTGGGCCTGCTGGAGCCCGGCGACAAACTGCCGACCGCGCGCGAGGTCGTGGAGGCCACGGCCATCAATCCGAACACCGTCCTCAAGGCCTACCGCGAACTGGAGCGCGAAGGGCTCGTCGAGGCGAAGCGCGGCATGGGCACCTTCATCCGGAGGTCCCTGGGCGGCTCGCCCGCCGACTCCCCGCTGCGCGACGAACTCGCCGACTGGGCACGGCGCGCCCGGAACGCGGGGATGGAACGGGACGACGCCGCCGCGCTCTTCACATCCGTACTGGAACAGCACTTCGAGGGGGACGGCGACGCATGACGGAAACCGTGATCGAGGCGGAAGGCCTCGGCCTGCGCTACGGGCGCCGGGGCGCCTGGGCCTTGCGCGATGTCTCCCTGCGGCTGCCCGCGGGGCGGGTGTGCGCGCTCGTCGGACCCAACGGAGCAGGAAAATCTAGCCTGTTGTCCCTCGCGGCGGGGCTGGTCCGCCCGACCGAGGGCGTCATCCGCGCCCCGTCGCGCGAAACGCTCGCGTACGTGGCCCAGGACAAGCCGCTCTACCCGCAGCTCACCGTCGGCGAGACCCTGCGCATGGGCCGCGAGCTCAACCCGGCCCGCTGGAACGCGGCGACCGCGGAGCGGATCGCCGCACGCGGGACGCTCGACCCGGACTCCCGGGTCCGTACGCTCTCCGGCGGCCAGCGCACGCGGCTCGCCCTGGCGCTGGCCCTCGGCAAACGCCCCGGACTGCTCCTGCTGGACGAGCCGATGGCCGACCTCGACCCGCTCGCCCGACACCAGCTGATGGGCGTGCTGATGGCCGACGCCGCCGAGAACGGCACCTCCGTGGTGATGTCCTCGCACATCCTCACCGAGCTGGAGGGCGCCTGCGACCACCTGCTCCTCGTCGACGGCGGCCGGGTCCGCCTCTCCGGCCCCGTCGACGAGGTCGTCTCCGCGCACCGGCTGCTCACCGGTCCCGCCGCCGCCTCCGCCGATCTCGCGCCGCACACCGTCGTCGAGGCCCGGACCACGGGCCGCCGACTCGTCGCGCTCGTGCGACCGCGGGGACCCGTCGACACCCGGACCTGGCAGACCGCCGAACCGTCCCTGGAGGAACTCCTGCTCGCCCACCTGCGCTCCCCCGACGCCCCGGCGTTCGCCGCCGACGACTCCCGCACGGCCGAGGGGGTACGGGCATGAGCGCGCTCGCCCCGAAGGGCCCGTACTGGCTCGCGGTGCGGCAGCACCGGCTCGTGCTCCGGACGGTGGCCGTCGCCCTGACCGCCGGCCTCGTCGCCGTGGTCGCCCTGCGCCTGTGGGCCAACGACCCCGACTCCCCCGACCCGTACCTCTCGATCCCGAACCACGGCTACCGCCTGCTGCGTCTGTGCATGCAGTACGCGGGTACCGGCCTGCTGTTCCTGGCCCCGCTGGTCGGGGCGTTCGTGGCCGGGCCGATGCTGGCGCGCGAGATGGAGAGCGGCACCTGGCGGCTCGCCCTGACCCAGTCGACCACGCCGAGGGCCTGGCTCGGCTCCAAGGTCCTGGTGGCCGTGGTGGTCGCGGTGGTCGGCTCGGCCGTCCTGGTCGGGATCTACCGCCTCGGCTGGGCGCGGGTGTCCGGCACGTACCAGCTGCACTGGGCCGACCGGGGAGCGTACGAGGCCTCCGGCCCGGTGCTCGTCGCCTCCTGCCTGCTCGGCGTGGCCGTCGGCGCGCTCGTGGGCCAGCTGATCCGGCGCACCCTCGCCGCGATGGCCGTCACCGGGCTCGCCACGGGCCTCGCGCTCCTGGGCCTCGGCGCCGTGCGGTGGTCACTCCTGCCCGTGGAGACCGCCACCGCACCGATCGGCGGCAACATCGCCGTGCTGCCGCCGTCCGCCTTCATGACGGACACGGGACTGCTCACGGCCGCGGGCGAGCGCCTGCCCGAGTACACCTGCTTCGAGCGGACCCACGACCTGGGTGACTGCCCGGCGGACCTCGGCGTCACCGCGTGGTACGCCGACTTCCACCCGGCCTCCCACTACTGGCCGACGCAGTTCCTGGAGTCCGGCATCCTGCTGGCCCTGGCGGCCGGCGCCCTCTACGCGGCCTTCCGCCTCCTGCGCACCCGGCACGGCTGACGCCGCACACCCCGTCCCCGGACTGCCGCGCGAAGGCCGGGCCGGCCGTCCGGCCGTCCGGCCGGACGCCGAAGCCCACCGCCGTGACCTGGCAGCTTAAGGCCTCACGGGTCCCCGCGGGGGCAACGCCGGGATACTCGGCGGCGGGATCCGCACGCGTCCTACAGTGCCGACGAACGCCCCCTCCGGTGGGGGCGCGGCACTGGGACGTGTGATGGACAGGGATCTGGTCCGCGAGTCGGCCTCGGCAGGACGGGTGGTGCTGTGGGAGGAGTCGGCGCGCGACGGCGCACAGGCCAAGACGCTCATGGGGGCCGGCCTGCGGGTGCGGTTGGCACGGGAACAAGGGCGGATCTTCGGTGCGGACGGGCCGCGCCACGTGGTGTTCGCCGCCGGCTTCCCGGCCGTGTGCGCGGAGGAGTTCGACGCCGTGAGGCGGGTGGCCGTGGAGGCCGAGGGCGCGGTGAGCGTGGCGGCCGTGTGCCGCGGTACCCGGGACGACGTACGGCAGGCCGTCGCCTCGGTCCGGGGGACCGCGCACGCCCGGGTGATGGTGGTGGTGCCCGCTTCGGAGGCCATGGCCGGGGTAATGACCCACACCGGGGCCGCCGACGCGCTCGCCGCGGGTACGGCCCTGGTCAAGGAGGCCCGGGACCTGGACGACGGGGTCGCCGTGGACGTCTGCCTCGCGGACGCCTCGCGCGCCGACCACGGCTTGACGGGGCGGTACGCGGCGGAGATGACCGCCGCCGGAGCGGGGGTGGTCGTCCTGGCCGACACGGTCGGGGACCAACTGCCGCAGGAAGCGCGGCGGATGTTCCTGGAGGTCGGCTCGGCCGCCGGCCCGGACACGGTGCTCGCCTCCCACCTCCACAACGACCTCGGGCTGGGCCTCGCCAACTCGCTGGAGGCGCTGCGGGCGGGGGTGCGGGTCCTGTCCAGCTCCTGGCTGGGCATCGCCGAGCGCAGCGGCATGGTCGCCACCGAGCAGTTGCTGTTCCTCCTGGCCTACCGGCCGGACCGGACCCGGCAGTTGCTGGGCGAGGGCCCGCACGGGCCGTCAGGTGCGGCTGACGGTCCCTGGTGGACCACGCCCGACCTCAGGCGGCTGCCGGAGATCGCCCGGATGGTCTCGGCCGGTACGGGGGTGCCGCTGAGCGTGAACACGCCGGTCGTCGGGACGGGCGTGGGCACCATCTCCACCGGTACCCCCTTCGTGCACCCCGCGTTGTTCCAGCCGTTCGACCCCGAACGGATCCTGGGCATCGAGCCGCAGGTGGTCCTGACCCAGCTGGCCAGCGCACGCGTGGTCACCGCCGTCGCCGCGCGGCTCGGGTACGCGCTCGACGCGGCGCAGGCCCGTGCGGCGATGGGCTGGGTGAAGGGCGTCGCCTTCCGGACCGGCCGCGCCGTGGTCGACGAGGCCGCCTTCGGCGCCTACCTCGACGGGCTGCTGCAGCCGGCGGCGGGTGCGCGGTGAACGCCGGTACCGGCCTCGTCGGCGCGGACGCCGCCCGGCTGGCCCTGGAGCGCGGGGCGGCGGTGGTCCTGCCGAATCCGGCGCCGCTGACGTACGTGGTCGCCGGGACGGATCCGGGCGGGGTCAACACCGCGAAGGGCAGACCCGCGGACCAGCCCGTCGCCCTGTGGGCCCACGACCGGGGCACCTTCGCCGAGCTGGCGCGCGGGGCGGACCTGGACACGGCAGGCGTGCGGCTGGCCGGAAGGCTGCTGGAGGAGGAGCGGGTCACCCTCCTCGTCCCGCTCCGCCCGGGCGGAGCCCGCCCGGACTGGCTCGCTCCCGCGAGCAAGGACGGCTGGGCGCTGCTGTTCGGCGCCCGCTGGCCCCCGCTCCTGCCGGTACTGGAACCGTTCCCCGTTCTGTACGTGTCCAGCGCCAACCGCACCGGCCACCCGCCGGCCGGCTCCGCCGGAGCCGCGAGGGAGATGTTCCCGCGGACCCCCGTCCTCGACGGGGGAACGGGGCCGGGCCGGAGGGCCACCACCACCCTGCGCCTGGCTCCGGACGGCGGGCTCTCCCTCCACCGCCACGGCGGCCAGGACCACCCCTATCCGACGGAGCAGGCCTACCTCGGCGCACTCCGCGCCCGCTTGGGGGCTGACCAGGCATGACCGGGCCACCCGAGCGGCGCGGGGAGCCGCGGTAGCCGGATCAGGGAACGCTCGACAGGCGGGATGTCCATTTCCGTCCTAGTTTGTCATCGTCACCGATTCCCAGACGTGAGGAGCACGACATGGCTGACAAGGGCGGCATGGACAAGATCAAGGGCAAGGCGAAGGAAGCGGCCGGCAAGGCCACCGGCAGTGACCGGATGAAGGCCGAGGGGAAGATGGACCAGGCGAAGGGCAAGGCGAAGGAAGCCGTCGCCGACGCCAAGGACCACCTGCGGGACAAGCGCGACGACCGCTGAACCCGGTTCCGGCAAGGGCCCGCCTCCACGAGGCGGGCCCTTCCGGCGCGTCAGGACCGCCGCACCCTCCGCAGGTCAGGCGGGTGACGGGCGGCGCGCCCGGTCAGCGCCACGCCCCGGACGGTGCGTGCGCACAGGTCCGCGAAGGACCGCATCAGAACGGGGTCCCGCCGCGTGGCACGGCGTGCGTCGTGCGTCGTGCGTCGTGCGTCGTGCGTCGTGCGTCGTGCGTCGTGCGTCGCACCAGGCTCCCCGAACACTTGTCCCGGGATGCACCCTCGGTATGCTCCCCGCCGCCGCGGGCGGGGCGGAACGGCCCCGCGGGGCCGGGCCCGGCCCGGGTCTTCGCAACCCGATCCACTGAGCGATCGAACGCCCGCTCCCCTCCGCGACGAGCCAGGACCGTGATGAAGAGGGGCTGGCCGGAGCGATGATTTCCGCCGGGACCGCCAGTCTCTCCTTCTGACCGTACGCACGCCGAGGAGACACCATGACCGAGCTCGTGACCCACACCCTGGACACCACCGGTGCCACCGTCCGCTACGACGTCCGCGGCGGACGTCCGGACGGCGGCGGCTCCGCCCTCTTCCTGATCGGCTCGCCCATGGACGCGAGCGGGTTCCTCACGCTGGCCTCGCACTTCACCGACCGGACCGTCGTCACCTACGACCCCCGCGGGACCGGCCGCAGCGTCCGTACGGACGGCGCGGCCGAGTCGATGCCCGAGGAGCACGCCGACGACCTGCGGCGGGTCATCGAAGCGCTCGGTTCGGGCCCCGTGGACGTGTTCGCCAGCAGCGGCGGCGCCGTCAACGCGCTCGACCTGGTGGCGCGGCATCCGGAACTCGTCCGTACCCTCGTCGCGCACGAGCCGCCGACGGCGCAGGTCCTGCCGGACCGCGAGGCGGCGCTGGAGGTCTGCGCGGACATCCACGCCACGTACCGGCGCGACGGCATGGGCCCCGCGATGGCGAAGTTCATCGCCGTGGCCGGCCGGCAGGGCCCCTTCCCCGCCGACTGGGCGGACGAGCCCGCTCCCGACCCCGCCGCCTTCGGGCTGCCCACCGAGGACGACGGCTCGCGCGACGACCCGCTGCTCGGTCAGAACATGCGCGGCTGCACGGGGTACCGGCCCGACTTCGCCGCCCTGCGCGCGGCCCCGACCCGCATCGTCGTCGCGGCGGGCAAGGAGTCGGAGGGCCAGTTCCCTGCCCGCGCCGCGTCGGCGATCGCCGACGGGCTGGGCACCGGACTGACCCTCTTCCCGAGCCACCACGGAGGCTTCCTCGGCGGCGAGTTCGGCCAGCAGGGGGATCCGGAGGCCTTCGCTCAGACGCTCCGCGACGTACTGCTGCCCGCCGGCCACTGAGCGTCCCGCGCACGGCGCCGCGAAGGGCGGAGAGCCCTGCTCTCCACTCCCCCGCCCCGACTGCGGCGCCGTGCCGACGAGCATCGTCCCCGGTCCGGAGCCGGAGACGACGCCCCCGGAACACCCGTCACCACTCGCGCCCGGCGATCAGCTCCTCCACGTCCGCGTCCTCGAACCCGTAGGCCGACGCCACGAAGCCGAAGTCCTCCGCGATCTCCTCGCGGGCGACGGTCTCGATCTCGCTCCCCGCCGCCTCGAACTCGGCCTCCAGGTCGTTGAACGCCTCCGTCGCCACCTCGGTGAGCAGGTACAGCGCTGCCAGGTCCGCGGGCCGTTCCGCCTCGATCCGCTCGCACAGGCCCAGCAGGACGGCGCGTCCCTTGTCGAGGACCCGATCCGGGTAGTACGCGTCCGCGTACAGCGCGCGCAGGAACACGTACTCGTTGACCTGCTGGTTCGTGATCGACACCGGTTTTCCCATCCTTCGGCGAGTTGACGCGCTGATCCTGCACCATGCGACTGACAACCCCGGCCCGAGGGGAGAACCATGGTCCGCATGACGACCGAGACCGCCAGGACCTACGCCTCGCACTACGCCGACGTCCACCTGCTGCTGCGCGACGGCGAGCGCCTGCTCATGGGCCGCCGGGGCCACCAGCCCGTCTTCCCACGGGTGTTCCAGCTGCCCGCCGGGCTCATGGAGAAGGGTGCCCCGGCGCGCCGGGAGACCTGCCGGGAGCTGCTGGAAGAGGTCGGCGTCACCGCCGACCCGGACGACCTGCGCTTCGTGCACGTCATGCACCACGTCTCCGTCTACGGAGCCCACGAGCGCATCGCGTTCTTCTTCGAGGCGGACACGTGGACGGGAGACATCGGCAATCCCGAGCCCGACAAGTGCGAGAGCTGGAGCTGGCACCGGGCCGACTCCCTGCCCGAGCCGATGCCGGACTACCTGCGCGTCGCCCTGCGTCACATCGCCGACGGCGTCCCGTACAGCGAATACCGGTGGCCGGCTCCCTGACGCGGGGCGCCGCGCCCTCAGGCGGTGGTGTCGGCGTGGTCCGCGCCGTCGGGGGCCGCGGCGCGCAGGTCGATGCCGTGCCGGGAGCGCACCATCTGCAGCATCGGGCAGCGCTCGTCGGCCGCCGCGAGCAGCGCGGCGCTCTGCTCGGCGGAGAGCGGGCCCGCGAGCAGGACGGTCGCCGTGAAGTCGTACGGCACGGACGGGGCGTCGGAGGGCACCTCGAAGAACCGGGCGTCGTTGTTGCGGGCCCGCACGTTGACCTCGACCCGGTCGAGAGGGGTGCCGTCCAGGGCCGCCAGGCACATCACCGTGTGCGTCAGGCAGGTGCTGATCACCGCGCAGAGCAGTTCCGGCGAGGAGGGTCCGAGTCCGAAGCCGCCGATGTCCGGGCCGCCGTCGCTGATGAACGACCAGTCCCCGACGCGTACCTTGCGCACGCCGGTCGCGTCGTCGGCGACGCAGACCGCCCCGATCTCCTCGTCCCAGTCGGTGTCCTGCGGACGGCGGGCGGCGGCGGCGCGCATGGCCGCGCCCTTGTCCTTGAGGTGTTCGGCGAGGCCGGGCGTCCGGGCCGGTGTGATCGTCATGGCGGGAAGAGTACGGCCACCCCCTGATCCGGCGGCCGGCCGGTGCGCGGCGGTGGCGGCTTCCGGGTCAGCGGGCGGCCGGAACGGGGCCGAGCATGCGCTTGCTGATCCATTCGAGGGGCCCCTGGAAGAGCCCGTCCGCGTACTTGTGGCCGTCGTGGCCGGCGTTCGGGATGACGTGGAGGTCGGTTTCGATCGGACCCTTGGTGATCTTGTCCTTGAAGGCCTTGACCGTGTCGGCCGGTTCCCGGTCGCCGAGCAGGAACGACAGGTGCACCTTGGGGCCGTTCTTCTTGCCGAGCTGTTCGGCGAGGTGGCTCGGGTCGTTGGCCCGCTTCTCCTCGTCGTGGCCCTTCCAGAAGGGAGCGTCGGGAGCCGTGTCGGGTCCGCCCGCGATGGCGGCGCTGAAGCGGTCGGGGTACTGGAGGACCATCTTCATCCCGACGTAGCCGCCCGCGGAGGAGCCGAAGAAGCCCCAGCCCCTGGGGTCCTTGTAGGTGCGGAAGTTCTCGCGCGCCAGGTCCGGTACGTCGTCCGACATCCAGGTCCCCATCTTGGGCTGGCCGGGGATGTCGCTGCCGTCCCAGTACTGGTCCAGCTTGGCGTTCAGGACCGGCATCATGACGATGAACGGCAGCGACTTGCCCTGGTCGACCTGTTCGGCGATGCGTTCCTGCAGCTTGAAGTCGGAGCCGAACCAGTAGTTCGTCGGGTACCCGGACGCCCCCGGCAGGGCGGTGAGGACGGGGAACGCGCTGTTCTCGTACTTCTTCTCGGTGTACTGCTTCGGCACCCAGGCCCACACCCGGCCCTCGAACCCCGACTTCGGCCCCTTCAGCGTCGTCCACATCACCTGCGTGCCGTCGCTCAGCTCGCGCTGCAGCTTCCACTTCCGGACGTTCGTCGGCATCTGCACCGCCGCACCGGAGGCCGTCGGCTCCGCGCTCTGGCTGTTCTTCCCCGAGCTCGCGGGCGGGCGCCGGTCGAACGCCGCCTCCTCCGAGCCGCCGGAACATCCGGCCAGGGACAGGGCCGAGGCCAGGGCGAGGGCCGGAACCAGGAGGACTCCCTGACGCTTCATGCAACAACTCCACACACTTAAAGGCCGTATACCTCCTGGAAGAGTCAGAAAAGGTCCAACCAGTTCCCTATCGGGAGGTAGAGAGCCGTCGGGCACCGCTCATCCCCCGGTCAGCGGGCCGCCCGCCGCCCGCCGCCCGCCGCCCCGCCCGTGGAGCGGCCGGGGCGGCGGGCGCCCACGGGTCAGTCACCTCCGCCGCCTCCGCCACCACAAGAGGATCCGCCCCCACCGCAGGACGATCCGCCGCCACACCCGTAGCCGCCGCCTCCGCCTCCGCCGCCGCGCCTGCGCGACCGGCCCCGCGACGACCCGCCGCCGCTTCCGCCGCCGAACATCGCCAAGACGAACACCACGGCGAGCCCGATTCCCATGATCACCAAGAACTCCACGTGTCCCACCCCCCTTGCTGTCGTGTGCCGGGGAGATGCCCCTCCCGACCCGCATCCCAAGCACGTCTTGAGGAACTCCAGAGCTTCGGCCCGATGCTCCCCGGCGCCCGCCGGAACCCGTGACATGCGTCACGGTGCGGCCCGGCGCCCCCGCGGGCCGCACCGGGCCCGTTCGCACTCGACATATGGCTCTTTGCACCTTTTTGACACTGACATGCCTCATTCCGCCGGGAACGGAATCGGCGCCTCCGGCTGCTCCGCTTCCAACACGACTGCCGAGGGACGGTTCTAGCACCCTGTCAGGTCCTGCCCGAGCCGCCGCCGAGAGGGCATGCACGACCTTCCGGCCGTTTCAAGCCCGGCCGGGCACCTCCGCGGCGGCCCGGCCCGCCGAGCTTGCCAGGCCCGTGCCCCGCTTCTAAGAATGGCGGCTCCTCCGGCGCCCTCGCGGTCCGGCGCCGGGAGCTTCGGGATCACCGAGTGAGGTCACGCATGAAGAAGCACCGTAAGAAGACGCACCACCGGAAGATGGTCATCGCCGTCGGGGCCCTCGCCGTCGTGGGCGTGCCCGGCGCCGCCATGGCCTGCCTCGACACCGAGGGCACCGGTCCGATACGCACCACGGCCGCCCGGCAGGACAGCCGCCCCTGGCAGAACGCCCCCTCCGCCGCGCCGGCCGCGCAGCAGCCCGTGGAAGCCCCCGCGCAGGACGGCGCCCCGGTGAGCCCCGAGGCCGCGCCGGCGGCGCCGGCCGAGCCCGCGGAGCAGCCGGCCGCCAAGCCGCCCGTGGAGCCGGTCGCCGAGAGCACCCCGCCCGCGCCGCGGCCCGCCGCGCCGGCGAAGCCCGCCAAGCCGGCGAAGCCCGTCAAGCCCGCCCAGCAGGCGACCGAGCCCGCGGCGGCGAAGGACTCCGCGGCGCCCTCCGGCGCCCAGGCCGAAGTCCTCGCGCTCGTCAACAAGGAGCGCACCGCCGTCGGGTGCCCGGTCCTCACCCTCAACGCGAAGCTCACGAAGGCCGCGCAGGACCACAGCGCGGACATGGCCGCGAACAGCAACATGTCCCACACCGGATCCGACGGTTCCGACCCGGGCCTGCGCATCACCCGCGCGGGATACCAGTGGCGGACGTACGGCGAGAACGTGGCCTACGGCTACAGCACGGCCGAAAAGGTCATGGAGGGCTGGATGAACAGCCCGGGCCACAAGCGGAACATCCTCGACTGCTCGTACAAGGAGATCGGCATCGGCCTCGCGCAGCCGGGCCACTACTGGACGCAGGACTTCGGCGCCGCGCGCTGACCCGGCGGACACCGAACACCGGACACCGAACACCAGGCACCGGACACCGGGACGATCCGCAGCACCGGCCGGCGTGCCGACCGCGGCCTGTCATCCCCTGCCCCGCCAGGGCCACTCTGGCGGGGCTTCCCGCTGCGCGCCGGCTCAGCGACCCGCGTACCAGCCCTTTTCGCCGCCGCCTTCCGACGGGTCGTACGACTGGTGCAGTCCGAGCAGCGCGGCCACCAGCCGGGGGTCCCAGCTGTCGTCGAGGACCCGGTACTCGTCCGCGACGCCCCGGAAGACGAGGTGCGCCCGGCGCGATGCGTCGCGCCAGATCACCCTGCGCGGCTTGCCGAAGGCGTCGTCGCCCTCGCCGAGCAGGGACAGCACCAGCCACACCAGGCTCACGGGCAGGCTCAAGGGCCACCACACCGCCCACCAGAACAGGCGCCCGCGGAAGCCGCGCACGCGGTGGCCCGCCGCCGACTCGACGGTCCAGCGCGCGCGGGCTCCGCGCAGGGCGCGTCCGCGCCGGTAGGTGATCCGGCCCAGCGGGGCGCCGTACGGGTCGTCGACGCGGTACACGGCGGGGCGTCCGCCCGCCCGCGAGCCGGCGTCCTCGGTCGACACCCGGGCGATCGCGGTCCGGCCCTCGCCGACGACGTCGAAGGTACGGGCACCGGGATGCGCGGAGGCACCGTGACCGTCGGGCACACGGCAGAGCGCGCCGACGGAGACAAGCCCCTCGGGCCCCGCGCCGTCGCCGTGGCGGACGACGAGCGGCGAGGACGCCCCGTACCGCACGTTGTACGTCATCCGCCCCTGGGCCACCCCGTGTCCTTCCCTCCGGCGTCCCCGCACGGCGACGCTTCCGGCCCCCATGATCGCATCCGGCGTACGGAGGCCCCGGGCGGTCGCACGCGCCGAGGTGGATGTGGGCGGCCCACAGCGAGGGGCTGGCGGGGTACCTCGCGCGCAGGGTGCGAACGGCCCCGTGGAGCGCGTGGGCGGCCAGCTCCGTCCGGGGCCCGTCCGCCGCGTCCGCGGTCAGGGACGCGTACGTCTCGCGGGCGATGTCCGTCGCGGCGGCGTCGTTGACGGGCCAGAGCGTGCCGATGTGGCCCGCGCTGCCGGTCGCCGCGGTGGTCGCGCTGACGGCGCGGGCCCGGGGGCGGGAGGCGGCGACCGCGCTGGCCGACCTCGTCTAGGCGGCCGTCGACCTCCGCGGGCACGTCCTCGCGGGGGAACTCGGACTGACGGGCGACCGGCCGGCGCTCACCCGCGACGTCGGCTTCGCCGTCACCACCCGCCTGCGCAAGGACGCGCAGGCCCATCCGGTTCCGGAGCCCGCTCGTACCCGTCCGCTTCCCGCTCCCGCGCAGGGAGGCGGCGGCAGTTGAGCACGGACCCGTCGGGGCTCGCCCGTCGGCCCCGCCGATGCCGCGGTGACCGAACCGACTGACCGACCGGCTGACCTGCCCGCCTGCAGTACATGGTGGGGGGGGTGGGTCGGGCACACGGTGCCTCGGAGGTTGCTGGTCGGCTTCGCGGCCCGCCCCAAGGGCAGCACCGGCCGCTGGTACCGCTGGTACCGCTGGTACCGCTGGTACCGCTGGTAGCCATACGGCAACACCGCAGCCGGGCCACCGGCCCGTCCGCGTACCCGAGCCCTACGCCTCGCCGCCGACGGCTACGGCTACGGCTACGGCCACGGGACGGACGCGGGGAAGCCCCCAGGGTTCCAGCGCTCCGGAGATCAGGTCCGCCGCGAACTGGACGGCTCCGGCGGTGTAGTGCCACCACCCGCCGCTGTGCGTGCCGACGGTGACCGTCCACGCCCCGGGTCCGCTGCCGCCGGTGGTCCACAGGAAGGTGTCGCCGTGCTGCGAGCTGCCCCAGGCCAGTAGGCCGCCGGGAGCGGGGTACACCGCCGCCACGGCGCCCAGGCCCTCCGTGTCGATCAGGTCCGCCACGTCCTCCGCCTCCTCGTCGGCGCCCTCCGCCCATGCTTCCTCCGCACCGGGCTGCGGTGTGTGGAAGGACAGGTAGTCGCCGAAGACCAGCGGCGGATACACCTCCGCGAGCAGTCTGAAGTCGGCCGGCAGTCCCGTCCCGAGACGCGCCTCCGCCACCGCCCAGTCGACGCGCGCGGGCTCGGCCCGGCGCAGTCCGGCCAGTCCGGGGACCGCCGCTTCGAGGGACGCGAGCGCCTCGTACGGGTCGGCCAGCCGTCGCGCCGGGGTCTGTGCGCGCATCGCGTCTCCGTTCACGACTGCGTCATCACGCCCGGACGCGGGCACCGATGCCTGCTCCGGCCGAGTCATCCGCCGGGCCTCGTGGCGGGCGCCGCCTTGGCGAACCAGTCGGCGGCCTCCTCCGCGCCGAGCACCCGCTCCAGCACCAGGTCCCCCGGCATGCCGGGAAAGAACCGTCCGGCGGGCCACTGCCGCCGGTACGGCGGAGGGTCGAGAGCGATCAGCCGGACGCCGTCCACGACGGGGATGTCGGCGGGGTTGCCCTCGTTGAAGATCCAGCTTCCGTCCGCGCCGACCAGGTTGAAGGCACCCGTGGTCGGGACCTGACCGGCGGTGTCCCGGCACACGGCGATCTCCCGCGCCGACGGCGCCTCGCCCGGCACGTGCTTGCCGCCGATGAGCACGCCGGCGAGCAGGGTGTGGAGCTGGAAGTTGTCGCCTATCCCGCTCATGCGCAGGGCGTACCCGGTGCCGGTCTCGCGGTGGAGCGCGACGAGCGGCTCGTCGTCCAGCACGCGCAGCGCGTACGTCAGGCACCTGAAGGGGTGGCCCGAGGCCTCGGCCACCCGCTCCACCTGTGCGAGCAACTCCGCCTGGCCCACCGCTGTCCGGCGTACGGCACGGGTGAGGAGCACGGCGACACCCGCCATCTCCCACTGATGCAGGGTGAACCAGCCGGTTGCGGCCGCGTGCCCGGTCCGCGCGACGATCGCGTCGGTGAGGTCGTCGTCCGGTCCGGGCAGGTTCCCTCCCCCGGTATCGGCCCACCGCTCACAGAAGTCACCGCCGGCCGCGAACCCTTCCCGCGCCCCGGCGAGGATCGCGGGTGCGCAGGCCCCCGCATCGGCGCCCCGTTCGACGCAGGCCCCCACCATCACGGCGAGCGCGGCCCGAGGCCCCGGCGGCACCTCCGGGAGCAACGCCGCCAGTCGCGGCCCCGCCTCGCGGCAGGCGCGGTCGCCGGCCTTGCCGACCGTCCGGTGGAGCTGCGCGAACGCCTCCTCCGCGCCGGGGGCGTGCTGCTCCCGCACGGCCTTCTCGAACGCGGCCACGGCGCCCGTGAACGTCTTCCTGCCCCATGTCATCCGCACATACTGCATCACCGCCCGATCCGGTGAAGCGGCAGGTCACGCTGGTCGTCGTACCCGTACGCGGGAGCGGTGCCGGGCACGGATAGGGTCGCCGTCATGCAGCGCACCCAAGTCGACGGCGTACCGGTCCTGTTCCTGCCCGAGGGGGACGGGCAGCTCGCCAGTGTCGCGCTGCGGTTCGGCTGTGGGGCGCGGGACGAGACGTTCCGCACGATGGGGGTCACCCATCTCGTCGAGGCGCTGGCGACGGACCGTCTGGAGGGGCTGGACGGGGACGACTTCGGTTCGTTCTTCGACCTCGACGAGACGAGGTTCCACGGCTACGGGACTCCCGAGGAGGTTGTCCGGTTCCTGGAGGCCGTGTGCAACGCCCTGTCGGACCTGTCCCTGGACCGCATGGAACACGTCGCGGGCCGCCTCGACATCGAAGGCGCCACACCCGTGGACGCGCAGATCGCCGAGGTGCTGGGAGCCCGGTACGGGGCCCACGGCCTCGGCCTCGCCTGCCACCAGGGCGCCGGATACCGGGCGCTGACCCCCCAGATGGTCCGGGACCACGCGGCCGCGTACTTCACCCGGGCCAATGCGGTCCTGGTGGTGGCCGGCCCCGTGCCGCCCGGACTCCGGTTGCCGCTGCCCGAGGGGGCGCGGCCCGCACGCAGTGCGCCCCGCCCGCTGACCGGCCACGCGTGGGCCCAGCGCGACATGGACGGGGTGGCCCTCGCGTACGAGGTGCCGGTCGGCTCGGCCGCGGCCCGGATCGGGCACCAGATCCTCTTCAGCCGGGTCGAAGGCCTGGCGAGGGACCGGCTGGGCATCGCCAGCGCGGTCGAGACGTTCGTCACCGGGCGGGACCGCGGCTCGGTCGAGCGCATGCTCCTCCTCGACGCCGAGGAGGGACGCGAGGAGGCCGTGGCCGCCGCGCTGTGGGGCGAGGCCGTGCGGCTCGCCCGCGGAGCACCGGCTCCCGAAGAGGTTGCGGCGGAAGTCGCCTGGTGCCACAGGAAGTTCATCCTGCAGTCGACCGCCACTGACGGCCTGCACGAGGCGTCGGACAGCGAGCTGTACGGCGTCCCCCACCTCGACGGTCCCACGATGATGCGGGCGCTGGAGACGGTCACCCCGGGCGACGTGCGCGAAGCCGTCGAGCGGGCCGTGGCCGGCGCGCTGCTCGTCGTCCCCAACGGCACGCTCCCCGCACTCACCGGGCTGGACGGACGGCGCCTGCCGCACACCGGGGTCTGCGCGCAGTGGGACGTACCCCCGCCACCCGGTGAGGTGCACGGCCTCCCGCTGCGGGCGCGGCTCCGGCTCGGCGCCAGGAGCGCGGACCGCATCGTGCGCACACCCCGCTCGCTCGTGTGGTGCCAGGACGACTGGTACCACGAGTACCGCTTCGACGAGGTCGTCGAACTGGAACGGTGGGGTGCCGCCCGGCGAGCCGTCGCCCGCTGCGGGTGCCTGCTCGAGCTCGTTCCCGGTCAGTTCCAGGGCATGGACCGACTGATACGCACCCTGGACGACGCCATCCCGCCCGCCCGTACGCGGGAACGCGCGGAGCCGCCGAGCCGGACGTAGCCGATGCGCTCCAGGGGGCCGACGGGTCGTGCGCGGCCCACACTCCCGTCCGCGCCCTGACCCCGCCCCCTCCCCCGCCCCTGCCCGGTGCGGCGCATCGCCGGTGCCTCCCGGCGCAGTCACCCGTCCGCATCGCCTCGGCTCCGCCGCTGCCGCGGAGTGGCGGCAGGAAGGCGGACCGACCCTGCGGTTCGGGGGTCGGCCGTGCTCGTCAGGATCGCGCTCGCGACAACCCCGAAGAGGCGGTCGGAGCGCGGTGCGAGCGAGGGTTGATCGCCGAGCCAGGCGAGCATCGCCACCAGCGCGAACAGATCGGCGCCGTCGATGTCGCTCCGCGCCGCGCCGGCGGCCTGGGCGCGGGCGAGGAGTCGCGCACCGGCTGCGCGCAGGGTGACGCAGGAGGCGTGGAGTGCGGATCCGGTGTCATCGATGGCGGCTGCCATCAGCTCGGTCACGCCCCGGTACTCGGTCGTCCACGTGACGCAGTCGTCCAGCCACGAGAGCAGCGCGTCCTCGGGCGAGCTCGACGTCTCGAGTCCGTCCGCCTTCGCCGTCAGCTCGTCGAAGCTCGTGCGCAGCAGCGCGTCGAGCAGCGCCTCGCGCGTCGGGAAGTGCCGCAGCAGCGTCGCGAGTCCGACGTCGGCCCTGCGCGCGATGTCGCGCAGGGACACGTCCACACCCTGCTCGGACAGGGCCGCTCCCGCTACGGCGAGCAGGTGGTCGCGGTTCTTCCTGGCGTCGGCCCGCATCTGGCCCCCTTGACTATCCGGATCAGTGGTCCATATATTCGAACCACTGATCCGTTTATATGGATCACCGGTTCGGATAAGCGTATCCCGCAGCGCGAACAGGAGAAGACGATGCCGACACGCACGATGAGGGCAGTCCGGCTCCACGCACACGGCGGCCCGGAGGTCCTACGCCTCGACGAGGTGCCGGTTCCGGAGCCCCGGTCGGGCGAAGTGCTCGTCCGCGTTCACGCGGCCGGCGTCAATCCCCCCGACCGGTACCTGCGCGACGGGCTCACCACCATGCCCGGAGAGACGGAGTCGACGGTCAGCCTGCCGGTGATTCCGGGAACGGACGTGTCGGGCGTCGTCGAGGCCGTCGCCGCCGACGTGACCGGTCTGCGGGTGGGCGACGAGGTGTTCGGCCTTCTGCGGTTCCCCGGCTTCAACGGCAGCGGGTACGCGGAGTACGTGGCCGCGCCCGCGGCGGACCTCGCGCACAAGCCGGCCGGCATCGACCACGTGCACGCCGCGGGGGCGCCGATGGCCGCACTCACCGCCTGGCAGTTCCTCATCGAGGCCGGACACACCCACCCCTCCCCCTTCCAGGAGGCTCGGCATCGGCCGACGGCACTGGACGCCGACACGACGGTGCTCGTCAACGGCGCGGCGGGCGGGGTGGGGCACATCGCGCTGCAGCTGGCGAAGTGGAAGGGCGCGCGCGTCATCGCCGTGGCATCGGGTGCCCACGAGTCGTTCCTGAACGGGCTCGGAGCCGACCGGTTCCTCGACTACACCAAGAGCCGCCCCGAAGAACTGGTGCGCGACGTCGACCTCGTCGTCGACACCGTCGGCGGCCCCGGCAGCAAGCGCTTCCTGCGGACGCTCAAGCGCGGCGGCGCCCTGTTTCCGGTCCTCCCCGGAGCCGTCGACCCCGAGGAGACCGCACGACTGGGCATCACGGTCTCCACTGCCCAGGTCCGCTCGAACGGCGCACAACTCGCCGAACTGGGGCGCCTCCTCGACGCGGGCACGGTCCGCGTCGCGATCGACAGCACGTACGCCCTCGCGGACGCCCGGGCAGCACACGAACGCGCCGCCCGCGGACACGTCCAGGGCAAGATCGTCCTCACGGTTGCCTAGGGGGTCAGCGGGGGCCGACGTCGGTGACGTGCCCCCTGCGGAGGACCAGAGCACGGTCGTCGGCGAAGAGGCCGTTTCCTCGCGGCAGCCACACGTGTTCCCTGCAGCACCGGCCCCGCCGGTGGCCGTGACAGACCGGGAGCTACTTTTGGTCCTCATACCGAGCGACGAGAAGCCGAGGCCATGACCGACCACTGCTGCGAGGCGATGACGGCCCGCGTCAACCACCGCTGCGACCAGCACGGTGACCCCTTCGCCTGTCCGGACGCCCTGGTCGGATTCAGTTCGAGGTTCCAGGAGTACGGGCTGATCGTCCACGACGGTGGCACGTCGAGCATCGGGATCGACTTCTGCCCCTGGTGCGGTCAGCGCTTCCCCGAGTCGCAGCGCGACCGATGGTTCGAGGAGCTGGAAGGCCTCGGGATCGATCCGTGGGGAGACGAGGTTCCCGCCGAGTTCCTGGACGGTCGCTGGCTCACGCACGTCAACTCCTCGCAGGAGTAGGCAGGTGTGGCGGGTGACGGGCGGCCCGAGTCAGCGGAGGTCCGGATCGCCTCGGACGCTGGAGGCCCTCCTGCCGACCGGGCCGCGTGGATTCCCCGCGACGGGAGACCGGCGAGTGCGCCCGTCAGGGGGCCGGCTCGTTGACGGGCCGCTCGGAGTCGGGGCGTTGTTCGAGGGTGATGTCCACGCCGCGGGCGCTGTGGTGGTACACCGGGGAGAATCCGGCGCGGACGAGGGCCTGTTCCTGGGACGCGGCGGTGTCTTCGGCGGCCTGGCGCGCTCCGAGGGAGAGATGGTTGCAGGTGATGCGCCAGAAGCGGGACGTGTGGGCCAGCCGCTGTTGCAGGAGGTCCGGGTCGGCGGGCAGGTTGTCCAGGGCGCCGAGTTCCGCGGCTGTTCGGGCCCTGCCCAGGTCGGCGCGGCCCGTGAACGCCTCCTTGAAGGCGGTGGCGATGAGTCCGCACCGGGCGCCGGCGAAGAGGACGGCGTCGCCGGGGGCGTCGTGGATCCGCAGGGTTCTGATCACGGCGTGGGTGTCCCACGGGCGGCTGTCCTCCCGGCGGATGGCCAGGTGGGACGCGGCGAGGGGGACGGCCGCCAGGAGTACCAGCAGCAGCCCACGGCGGGGAGGGACGACGGTGGCGGCCGTCGCCAGCAGCAGGGCCAGGGCCGGCAGGCAGAACAGCAGGTAGCGGTAGGCGAAGAGGGGGTGGTCGAGGGAGACGGCCATCAGGAGGAGCGGGGGAACGGCCAGCCAGGGCACCCCGACGGCGAGGGCCAGGGGCGCGGCCGTGCGCCGGCGGACCACGAGGAGGGCGAGGGCGGTGAGGGCCGTGAAGGTGAGCAGGAGCTTCAGCGCGGTCGGGAGGGTGTCCTGGCCGGGCGTGAGGAGCCAGGTGAAGTAGTTGAACGGTGTTCCAGCCGTGACGGGTGAGGCATCGCCCACGGCGGAGCTCTGGGCGGAGCCCAGTATCAGCAGCGGGACGACGCCGACGATGCCCGCGGCCTGGGCCGTCAGCAGGCGTACGACGGTACGGCGGCCCGGGCGCCGGAGGGCCACCGTGACCGCGTGCGCGGCCACGAGCAGCAGGCCCAGTACGTTGAACCAGCCCAACAGGGCCAGCAGCACGGCGTAGCCGGCCGGCCACCGCCTCCGGGTGCTCCCCGACAGGGTTTTGACCAGGGTGCCCGTGGCCAGCACCGCGACCGCCATGACGAAGGCGAACGAGCGGGCCTCCTGCGCGTACCGCGAGGCGGTCGGCAGGACGGCGAGCAGCAGCCCCGCGCCCAGCGCGAGTCGCGGGCCGCCCAGCATCCTCCCCAGCCATACGAGGCCGGCTACCGCCACGGCCACCGCCATCGCGGAGGGCACCCGCGCCGTGAACTCGTTGAGCCCCCCGTTCGCCTGCCCCACCAGGTACATCAGCAGGTAGTGCAGGCCGTGCACCGCGTCGACCTGCCCCAGCAGCTCCCTCAGCTGCGGCCAGGACCGCCGCGCGACGTCGATCGTGACGATCTCGTCGGTCCAAGCGGAGGGGCGCGTATTGCCCCACACGCCGAGGGCGAACGCGACGGGCGGCGCCAGCCACCCGGCAGCGCGCGTCCAGCGGGTCCAGCGGGCGCGGCTCGCGGACGCACCGGGTATCGCGAGCGGGGTGGGACGGGGCGAGGTGACTGTCACTCGGATGCTTTCGTCGCTGACACTCCCGCACCAGGCGGTGCCGGGGCGGACGGTGACCCGCACCGCGCGCGACACCGAGCTGGATGCACCTCCCACGCAGGGCACATTATGTGCATTACGGACTTATATCCAAAAGAGCCTCCGTACAGCGTGCGAGGACCGGGCGCGCGTGGGTCCGCCGTGGCCGCCGGGCCGCGGGAGCGGCCCCGTCCGCCCCTCCCCGGGCGGCGAGCCGACCCCCGGGACACTCGGCGGTCACGGATGATCTCCCGGATGGAGATGCTTCAGAAGACGGGCACCCGCTATCGCGTCGTGCGCGCGCTCCCCGCCCTCATGATTCTGGCGGCAGCCGCCACGGACCTCTTCACACCGCACGACAACCACTACAGCGCCTTCCTCTACGTGGTGCCGGGCCTGGCCGCCGTCGCCTGGGGTGCATGGGGGACCCTCGGCTTCGGGGCGGTGGCGATCGTTGCCCTGACGGTTCTGGAAGTGAACCGCGGAGCGCCGATCGGCGCGGCCGCCCTGGCGTTCACGGTGCTCGTCGGGGCGATTTCCCTGGTGGCCGCGTGGACCAGCGGCGTCCGCCAGCAGCGGGAGCGCGAACTGCAGCACGTCCAGGAGGTCGCCGACGTGGCGCAGCGCGCCCTGCAGCACCCCCTGCCCAGGCATCTGGGCTGCGTCGAACTGCACTTGCTGTACGAGACGTCCGTAGCCGGTGCCCATCTGGGTGGGGACTTCTACAAGGCACTGCAGGTGCGCGGCGGGGTTCGCGTGATGATCGGCGACGTTCAGGGCAAGGGGCTCGGGGCGGTGGAGTGCGCGGCCGTGCTGCTGGGCTCGTTCCGGGAGTCCGCCTATTCCGAACCCGACCTGCCGTCCATCGCGCGCAAGCTGGAGGCGAGCATGGGGAACTACGCCTCTCGGGTCGGCATCGAGGACGCGGACCGGTTCGCCACGGTGTTGCTGGCCGAGATTCCCGACGGCTTGCCGGTGATGCGGCTCCTGAGCTGCGGTCACCCGCCGCCGGTCCACCAGGACCGCACGGCGGCCGACTACCTCACCTTCCGCCAGCCGTCGCTGCCCATCCACCTGCCGGTGCACATCGACGAGGAGCACGTGGTGGAGGAAGTGCCCTTCCGCGTGGGCGATCGGGTGCTGATGTACACCGACGGCGTCAGTGAGACGCGGAACGCGAGCGGCGAGTTCTATCCTCTGGCCGCCCGTATGGCGCAGTGGGGGGACGTCGCGGACAGTGACCTCCTGCCCCGGCTGGCCGAGGACCTGCACCGGTACAACGTCCACGGCCCGGACGACGACACCGCCGCGGTTCTGGTGTCCCGCTCGGCCGTGACGCCGCCGGCCGCCGGCCCGCGCCGCGAAGCGGCGTCCGTACGCACCGGCCGTCCGTACGCACCGGCCCGCGCCCCGAAAGGGCGCAATCCGGGAGCGGGCTGACATCAGGGCCGCCCGCCGGGGTAGCCGGTGCCGTATGAACGCCACTCCCCTGCGCGCCGTCGCACTCGTCTGCACCCTGTCCCCGTCCCCGAAGCCCTCCAGCTCCCAGCTGCTCGCCGAGCAGACGATGGCCGCCCTCGCCGAGCACGGCGTCACCGGCAAGACGATCCGTATCGCGGACCACGACGTGAAGCCCGGCGTGGAGACGGACATGGGCGACGGCGACGCCTGGCCGGGCATCCGGGACACGATCCTGGGCGCCGACATCCTGGTCCTGTCCACGCCGATCTGGCTCGGCCACGCCTCCAGCCTCGCCCAGCGGGTCCTGGAACGCCTCGACGCGGAAATCTCCGAGACCGACGAGGACGGCCGCATGCTCACGTACGGGAAGGCCGCCGCGGTCTGCGTGGTCGGCAACGAGGACGGCGCCCACAAGGCGAGCGCCGACCTCTTCCAGGGCCTCAACGACGTCGGCTTCTCCCTCGCCCCCAACGCCGTCACCTACTGGGTCGGCGAAGCCATGCAGGGCACCGACTACCAGGACCTCGACACGACCCCGGAGAAGACGGCCGCCACCACCAGGACCCTCGCCGCGAACACCGCACACCTCGCCCGACAGCTCAAGGCCTCCCCCTACCCGGCGGGCTGAGAGGCACCGGCCCGCTCCTCCCACCACCGAGCAAGGAGTCATCATGAAGGCCCTGACCTGGCACGGAAAGCGCGACGTCCGCGTGGACACGGTGCCCGACCCCGTGATCAAGGACCCGACCGACGTGATCGTGAAGATCACCACGACCGGGCTGTGCGGCTCCGACCTGCACCTGTACGAGGTGTTCGGACCGTTCCTCGACACCGGAGACATCCTCGGGCACGAGCCCATGGGCATCGTGGAGGAGGTCGGCCCCGAGGTCACCCGGGTGAAGCCGGGCGACCGGGTCGTCATCCCCTTCAACGTCTCCTGCGGCACCTGCCACATGTGCCATCACGGCCTCCAGTCCCAGTGCGAGACGACCCAGGTGCACGAGTACGGCAGCGGGGCCTCCCTCTTCGGCTACACGAAGCTGTACGGCCAGGTGCCCGGCGGGCAGGCCGAATACCTCCGCGTCCCCTTCGGCAACACCCTCCCCATCCCCGTCCCCGCCGACGGACCCGACGACCGGTTCGTCTACCTCTCCGACGTCCTCCCCACCGCCTGGCAGGCCGTCGAGTACGCGGCGGTCCCGCCCGGCGGCACGGTGGCCGTCCTCGGCCTCGGCCCCATCGGGGACATGGCCACCCGTATCGCCGTCCATCGCGGCGCGGGCCTGGTCATCGGCATCGACCTCGTCCCGGAACGACTGCGCCGGGCCGCCGCCCGCGGCGTCCACACGCTCGACCTGAGCACCTACGGAGAGGCCCTCGCCGACGAGGTCCGGGCACTGACCGGCGGGCGCGGCCCCGACGCGGTCATCGACGCCGTCGGCATGGAGGCCCACGGCGCGCCCCTCGCGAAGGGGGCCCAGCACCTGACCGGCATGCTGCCCGACGCCCTGGCCGCCAGGATGATGCAGCGGTTCGGCGTGGACCGCCTCTCCGCGCTCCACCTCGCCATCGACCTCGTACGCCGTGGCGGCACCATCTCCCTGGCCGGCGTCTACGGCGGCACCGCCGACCCGCTCCCCCTGCTCACCATGTTCGACAAGCAGATCCAGCTCCGCATGGGCCAGGCCAACGTCTGGCGCTGGGTCGACGACCTCCTGCCCCTCCTCACCGACGCGGACCCCCTCGGCGTGGACGGGTTCGCCACCCACCGGATGCCCCTCGCCGACGCACCCCGGGCGTACGAGATGTTCCAGAAGAAGCAGGACGGAGCCGTCAAGGTCATCTTCACGCCCTGACGCGAAACGAGCTCACGCCCTCGCGGCGGTGGGCGTCCCGTCCCCTTCCACTTCCACCCGGTCTTCAGAGGAGTTCTCATGGCCGTCCGTCATCAGCTCGTCCACCGTCCGCCCGGTGCGGTCTGGGCCGTACTGGCCGACCCGCACCGCTACGGGGAGTGGGTGGTGGGCCCGTCCGAGTCGACGCCGCTGGACCACTCGTGGCCCGGAAAGGGTGCCCGGCTGCGCTACTCGGTCCGGCTGGGGCCGTGGTCCGCGGAGGGTAAGACGACCGTCCGCCACCAGGTGACCGGCAAGGAACTGGAGCTGGAGGCGGCGTTCGGGTCCCTCGGCACGGCAAGGATCTTCCTGCAGCTCAGGCCGTGGGGCGAGGAGACCCTCGTCGTCTGCGACGAACACCCCCTGCGCGGCCTGGGAGGGACCCTGCACAACCCCGTCACCGAGGCGGCCCTCCAGCTGAGGCACCGCGGCATGCTGGCCCGGCTGGCCCGGGTCGTCGAGGCGCAGCCCGAGCACGAGCCGGTACGTCGTGCCTGACGCGGTGGTCATCGGCTCGGGTCCCAACGGCCTGGTGGCCGCGAACCTGCTGCTCGACGCCGGATGGAGCGTCGAGGTCCTGGAAGCCCAGGACGAGCCCGGCGGCGCCGTACGGAGTGACCGCGGGGTCCATCCGGACTACGTCTCCGACGTCTTCAGTGCCTTCTACCCGCTCGCGGCGGCGTCCCCTGTTCTCTCGCGCCTCGACCTCGCCGCCGAGGGCCTGCGCTGGGCCCACGCCCCGAGCGTGCTGGCGCACCCCCTGCTCGACGGTGGGTGTGCGGTTCTCGAACGGCGGGTGGAGGACACCTGCGCCGGGCTGGCGACGTTCGCCGCGGCGGACGCCGAGGCCTGGCAGCGCATGTACCGGACGTGGAGCCGGATCGGCCCGGACCTCGTACAGGCCCTGTTCACGCCCTTCCCGCCGGTGCGGTCCGGACTCCGGCTGGCCGCCAAACTCCGGGCCGCCGGGGGACTGCGGCTGGCCCGGAGGCTGACCCTGCCGGTGCGGCGCCTGGGCGAGGAGGAGTTCGCCGGGGAGGGCGGCCGGCTGCTGCTGGCCGGCAACGCCCTCCACGCCGACCTCTCCCCCGAGGCCGCGGGCAGCGGCGGCTTCGGCTGGCTCATGTCGATGCTCGGCCAGAGCCACGGCTTCCCCGTGCCCGTCGGCGGCGCCGGCGCCCTCACCGCGGCGCTCGTCAGCCGCTTCACACGCCGCGGCGGAGTCCTGCGCTGCGGGCAGCGCGTCACGTCCGTCGTCGTACGCGGCGGCGCCGCCGTCGGGGTCAGGACGGCGGGCGGGGAAACCGTCGCGGCGCGCCGGGCCGTACTGGCCGACACCTCCGCGCCCGCGCTCTACCGGGACCTCGTCGGCGAGGAGCACCTGCCGTCGCGCCTCGTACGGGACCTGGAGCGCTTCCAGTGGGACTTCGCGACGTTCAAGGTGGACTGGGCCCTGACCGGCCCGGTGCCGTGGACGGCTCCCGGAGCGGCCGGGGCCGGCACCGTGCACGTCGCCGACGGCGTGGACGGTCTGACGCGCTTCGCCTCGCAGATCGCCACGGGCCACGTCCCGGACGAGCCGTTCGCCCTCCTCGGCCAGATGACCACCGCGGATCCCACCCGCTCACCGGCCGGTACGGAGTCGGCCTGGGCGTACACCCACCTCCCCCAGCACATCACCGGCGACGCGGGCCCGGACCGCATCACCGGCACGTGGGACGCCCGCGAGCAGGAGGCCATGGCCGACCGCGTCGAAGCCCAGGTCGAACGGTTCGCACCCGGCTTCCGCGCGTTGATCGCCGCCCGCCGCATCCTGGCGCCCCCCACCCTCCAGGCCATGAACGAGAACCTCCGCAACGGGGCGATCAACAACGGCACCACCGCGCTCCACCAGCAGCTGGTCTTCCGCCCCACGCCCGGCACCGGCCGCCCCGAGACCCCCGTCAAGAACCTCTACCTCGCCTCCGCGGCCGCCCATCCCGGCGGCGGGGTGCACGGCGCGCCCGGCGCGAACGCCGCCCGTGCCGCCCTGCGGCCCGCCGGCCCGCACACCCTGTTCCGCCGTGCCCCACGCGGCTGACAGCGCCCGTGGACGCAGTTCGGACGGGCGTCCGGGTGGTGTGACCGATTCGACCTTGCCGACCTCGTCGACCGGCCCGCTGCATCGGATTCGTCGCCTGCAGTGCTGCCTCCGTTCCGTGCGGAATACCATGGGTGCCGCCTCGGACACTGCGCTCTGCGGGCGGCACTTCACACCAGGGCTGTACCGAGGGAAAGGGTTTCCGCTGTGACGCGCTCGGAGGACGGGGAGCTTCCCGTGCCGTCGGCTGCCGTGGACGAGGTGTTCACCGCGGACAAGGAGATCGGCAAGGACCTTGCCCTGGTGGACTGGTCGGCGACACCGCTGGGCCCGCCGCAGGACTGGCCGCAGAGCCTGCGCACGGCCGTGAGCATTCTGCTGTCGTCGAAGTTCGCCATGTGGATGGCATGGGGCCCGCAGCTGACGTTCTTCTGCAACGAGGCCTACCGGCGCGACACCCTGGGGCAGAAGTACCCCTGGGCCCTGGGCCGGCCGTCCAACGAGGTGTGGTCCGAGATCTGGGGGGACATCGGTCCGCGCATCGACACCGTCCTCACCAGCGCCGAGGCGACCTGGGACGAAGGACTGCTGTTGTTCCTGGAACGCTCCGGCTACACCGAGGAGAGCTACCACACCTTCTCCTACAGCCCGTTGCGTGACGACGAGGGCGCCGTGGTCGGCATGCTGTGCGTGGTCAGCGAGGACACCGAGCGGGTGATCGGCGAGCGCCGGATGGCGACCCTGCGGGACCTGGGCTCCGACCCGAGCGTGGTGCGCACCGAACAGGAGATGCTCGACTTCGCCGGTGAGCAGCTCTGCCACAACCCGCACGACCTGCCGTTCACGCTGACCTACCTGTTCCAGGACGACGGCGACGCCCGCCTCGCGTCGGCCACCGGGTTCCCCGCCGGCCACCCGGCCGCCGCGGAGGTCCTTGCCGCCGGGAGCTCGACCGTCTGGCCGACGGCCCTGCCGGCACGCGGCGAGTCCCTGGTGGTGGCGTTGGGGGGCGAGGCGTTCGCCGACCTGCCGGCCGGGGCCTGGGAGGAAGCGCCCGCGCAGGCCCTGGTCGTGCCGTTGCTGCAGCAGGGCGGGGCGCCGTACGGATTCATGGTGGCGGGTCTGAACCGCTACCGCGCCCTGGACGAGGGGTACCGCGGCTTCGTGGAACTGGTCGCCGGGCACGTCGCCACCGGAGTCGCCAGTGCCCGCAGCTACCAGGCCCAGCAGCGGCGGGCCGAAGAGCTCGCGGAGCTGGACCGGGCCAAGACCACGTTCTTCTCCAACATCAGCCACGAGTTCCGCACCCCGCTGACCCTGATCATGGGGCCCGTCCAGGAACTGCAGAACCAGCTCGGGGACGCGGACCCCCGCGTGCGCGAGGAACTGGAGGCCATCCACCGCAACGGGCTTCGGCTGGGCAAGCTGGTCAACACCCTGCTGGACTTCTCGCGCATCGAGGCGGGCCGGATGGAGGCCAGCTTCGAACCGGTCGACCTGGGCAAGGTCACCGCTGAGCTGGCCAGCGTCTTCCGTTCCGCGGTCGACCGGGCCGGCCTGGACTTCCGCGTCGAGTGCCCGCCCCTGCCCGAGCCGGTGTACGTCGACCGCGGCATGTGGGAGAAGGTGGTTCTCAACCTCCTCAGCAACGCGCTGAAGTTCACCTTCGACGGCTCGATCCGCGTGAGCCTGCGTGCCCAGGGCGGCGAGGCCGTGCTGACGATCGCCGACACCGGGATCGGTGTGGCGGCCGGCGAGATGCCCCGGCTGTTCGAGCGGTTCCACCGCATCGAGAACGCCCGCTCCCGGTCGAACGAGGGCAGTGGCATCGGTCTGGCGCTGGTGAGGGAACTCGTCGGACTGCACGGCGGCGCCATCACCGCCGAGTCCACCGAGGGCGAGGGCACCTGTTTCACCATC
This sequence comes from Streptomyces sp. NPDC048461, assembly GCF_055587105.1. NCBI lineage: Bacteria > Bacillati > Actinomycetota > Actinomycetes > Kitasatosporales > Streptomycetaceae > Streptomyces > Streptomyces sp. NPDC048461. The sequence continues at coordinate 50,789 of NZ_JBVJGW010000010.1, forward strand.
CGCCTGCCCTTCGGCTCCGCCCATCTGACCTCCGGCACCGTCCGGCCGGAAGCCGCCGCGGACGCGCCCCTCGCCACCGCCGATCCCTTCGTACAGGAAGCTCTGCGCTGGCTGCCGGGCGAACGGTCCGACGCGGCGACCGTCGCGTTCCAAGGCGCCTCGGGCGTCCTGCGGACGGGCCTCGACGCGCCGCCGGCTCACCCGTCGGCCCCGGCGCGGGTGCTGATCGCCGACGACAACGCCGACATGCGCGAATACCTCACCCGGCTGCTGCACGGCGCCGGTTACCAGGTCCGCGCGGTCAACGACGGGCAGCAGGCTCTCGAGACCATCCGCGTGGACGCTCCCGACCTGGTGGTCAGCGATGTCATGATGCCCCGCCTGAACGGCCTGGCCCTGGTCGGCGCGCTGCGCGGCGATCCGCGCACCGCGTCCGTGCCGGTACTGCTGCTGTCCGCCCGGGCCGGCCAGGAAGCGTCCATCGAAGGGCTGCAGGCCGGCGCGGACGACTACCTCGTCAAGCCGTTCGCCGCGGCCGAGCTCCTCGCCCGTGTCCGCGCGAACGTCGAACTGGCACGCCTGCGCACCCACCACGCCCGCTGGCGCACCGCCCTGGTCGATTCCCTTCAGGAGGCGTTCTTCGTCTGTGACGAGGGCGGGGCGGTCGTGGAGATCAACACCGCTTTCACCACCATCCTCGGCTACGGGCCCGAAGAGCTGCCGTACCAGCCGGTCCATCCCTGGTGGCCCGACCCCGTGGCCGACCCCGAGGCCCACCGTCTGGTCGCCGACGCGTTCACGACCCTGGTCGGCCAGACCCAGGGCAACTACACCATCCCCGTCAACCACCGCGACGGACATCGCCTGTGGGTGAGCGCCACGTTCAATCACGTCGCGGATCCCGACACCGGACGCAGCGTGATCGTCGGGACCTTCCGCGACGTGACCTCGGAGCACTACGCCATCCAGCGCGAAAGTGCGCTGGCCGCTCTGAGTACCTCGCTGTCCCAGGCTCCCAGCCTGGCCGATGCCGTCGCCGGCGCCCTGGACGAGCTGAAGAGGCTGTGGCGCGCCGAGCACGTCGCGGCCGCGGTCTTCGGGCACGGGGACGAGCCCTCCCTGACCGCCACCGACAGCTCCCTCGTCTGGCGGGACCTGCCCGCCGAACGGCGCCGCGCACTGGCCGACCTGCGCCTGCAGCCGGCACTCAGCCCGGTCACCGACCAGGGCGGCGCCGCCGTTCTCCTGGAGCACCCCGCCGGCCCGCTCGTCCTGTGGATCGACCTCGGTGAGCAGCGTCCCTTCACCGGCGAGGACCAGCTCCTGCTGTCGCTCCTGGCAGGCCGCCTCACCCAGGGCCTCGCCCGTGTCCACCAGATCGACCAGCAACGCGAGACGGCCATCTCGCTGCAGCGGGCCATCCTCGGTCCCTCCCGGCTCCCCGCCGGCTTCGCCGTCCGCTACGAGCCCGCGACCCAGCCCCTGGAGGTGGGCGGCGACTGGTACGACACGATCGCGCTGCCGGACGGCCGGATCGGCATCGTCGTCGGTGACTGCGTCGGCCGCGGTCTGGAGGCGGCATCCGTCATGGGCCAGTTGCGCAGCGCCTGCCGTGCTCTGCTGCTCCAGGACATCAGCCCGGCCCAGGCGCTGATGGCTCTCGACCACTTCGCCGCCACCGTCCCCGGTGCCCTGTGCACGACCGTGTTCTGCGGCGTGCTGGAGCCGGAGTCCGGCCGGCTGACGTACGCCAGCGCGGGACATCCTCCGGGCATCCTCGCCCACCCCGACGGCACGACCCGGCTCCTGGAGGAAGGGCGCTCCATCCCCCTCGCGGTCCAGCCCGGCAGAGTACGTCCGGAGGCCGAGTGCGTCATGCCGGCGCGCGGCACGCTGCTGCTGTACACCGACGGCTTGGTGGAGCGGCGCCGCCGTCCCCTGACGGTGGGCATCGACGAGGCGACCGAAGCCGTCCACGCCGGTCGCAACGTCGCGGTGGACGATCTGGCCACCCAGGTCATGTCGCGTCTCGCCCCGTCCGACGGCTACGACGACGACGTCGCCCTGCTCCTCTACCGCCACCCGGCTCCGCTGGAAATGTCCTTCCCCGCGGAATCGGGTCAGCTCGCTCCGGTCCGCAAGGCCCTCCGGGGCTGGCTCGACCAGTGCGAGCTTCCGCCCGGCACCGTGCAGAACATCCTGGTCGCCGCAGGTGAGGCCTGTGCCAACGCCATCGAGCACGGGCACCGGGACACTCCCGGTGACACCGTGTACGTCCGCGCCGAGGCGTGCGTGGACAACCTGCGCCTGACGATCGCCGACAGCGGGCGGTGGAGGACTCCCCAGCCCGAGCTCAACGCCCACCGCGGCCGCGGCATGCGCTTGATGCACGCCCTGATGCAGCAGGTCTCCGTCACCCAGGGGCCGACCGGGACCACCGTCGACATGCACACGAGGATTGCCTGATGACTACGCCCCTGACCTTCACCTCGCACCGGCGTCCGGACGGTACGGCCGTGCTGGCCGCGGTCGGCGAGATCGACATGAGCAACGCCCGGGGGCTGGCCGCCGCGCTCGACGGCGCACCCGGCCCCCTCGTCCTGGACCTGAGCGCCGTCGAATACCTCGACAGCGCCGGCCTCAGCGTGCTGTTCGCTCATGCCGAGCGACTCGAACTCATCGCCGGACCGCTCCTGGACCCGGTCCTGACGATCTCCGGCCTGTCCGACCTCACCACTCACCACTAGAACGGCCGTTCCCGGTGCCACGGGGCCCGTGGCCGGGTCCACGGGGAACGGGGCCGGTGGCTACCATGGACCGTCGCTGAGAACCGTACGGGGAGGAACCAAGGGTGTTCGCGGTAGACGTCAGGCGGGACGGACATGTGCTGGTGTTCGCATTGCGCGGGGAGCTCGATTTCCACAGCGTGGTGCAACTGCACGAAGCCGGAGAGCAGGAGCTGACCACAGGTGGGGAGAGCAGCCCTCTCGTGGTCGACTGCACCCACCTCACGTACTGCGACTCCACCGGTATCAGCGCCTTGGTGCTGCTGAACCAGCAGCAGGCCGCGCAGGGCCACACCCTGCGCCTGTCGTCGGTACCGGACTTTCTGGGCCGCCTGTTCACGCTGACGGGACTGGACCAGATCATGTCCCTCCACGGCACGGTGGCCGACGCCGTCGCCGCTGCCGCACGTGATCGGGGCACCGGCCCCGCCGGCGACGACCGTCCGGTCCAGCCGAACGGGGGCCTCGGCAGGTGACGGGCCCACCCGGGCCGCAGACACCTCCCTCCGCCCGCGAGACCGGGGTGCCGGGCATGCGCACCGGTGCGGGCGGCGGCATCGAGGACGACCTGCGGGCGCTGTTCGGGCAGTCACCGGCCGTGTTCGCTTCCCTGACCGGGCCGGCGCACACGTTGGAGGCCGCGAATCCGGCGTTCTTCGCCGCGATCGGGAAGGCCGACCCTGCCCGTACCGGAGTACCGCTGGTGGAGCTCATGCCGGAGCTCGTCGGACAGGGCTTCATCGGTCTCCTGGACCAGGTCTATCGCACCGGCCGGACCCATGTCGGGCGGGACGCCCGGGTGGTACTGGGCCAGGGTGCGCAGGCGCGTGAGGCGTTCTTCGACTTCACCTACGAGCCGCGGCTGGACGCCGGCGGCCGGGTGACGGGTGTGCGGATGATCGGGGTGGACACCACCCAGGTCAAGCACGCCCAGCGGCTGACCGCCGAGCACCGGGTGCTGCTGGAGCAGATCGCCCGTCAAGCCCCCCTGTCCGAGGTCCTCGACGGTATGGCCCGCGCGATCGAGGACCTCGCCCCCGAAGAGGTCCTGGTCTCCGTCCTGCTCGCCGACGCGGACGGCCGCCACCTGCGCCACGGCACGGCCCCCAGCCTTCCCGACTTCTACAACCGGGCCATCGACGGCATCGCCACGGGCGAGGGCGTCGGCTCCTGCGGTACCGCCGCGCACCGGCGCCGGCCGGTGATCGTCACCGACATCGCCTCCGACCCCTACTGGGACGACTTCCGCGACCTGGCGGAGAAGGCCGGTCTGGCCGCCTGCTGGTCCACGCCGATCCTGGCCCGTGACGGCTCGCTGCTGGGCACCTTCGCGATGTACCACCGCGCCCCCCGGGCTCCGCAGGAGGCCGATCTCGCGCTCGCCCGGGTCTTCGCCGGCACCGCTGCCCTGGCCATCGAACGCCACCAGGCGGAGCAGGCGCGCACGGCAGCCGAGGTCCGCGAGATGGCGGTGCGGGAAGACCTCGCCTTCCTCCTGACCGCCGGCACCGCCCTGGGTTCCGACCTCGACGCCGCACAGACCCTGAGGCGGCTGGCCGATGCCTGCGCCCCGCGCCTGGCGCCGCTGTGCGCGGTGGACGTCGTCCAGGACGGGCGGGTGCGCCGGGTCGCCTCGGCCGCCCCCACTCGTCAAGAGCAGGAGCTGCTGTTCTCCCACGGCCCTGTCCACCAAGCCGTAGACGACGCCGTCGCGCGGGTCCTGGCCTCGGGCACCAGCGAGGTCGCCCGTCGCGCCCCCGCCGGTCCCGGCCCCTGGCACGATCTGGGCGTCACCGGCTACGTCTGCGTCCCGCTGATGGACCGGGAGGTGGCGTTCGGCACGGTCACCCTGTTCTCCACCGGCGCATCCACCTTCGACGGGCACGCCGTCGCGCTGGCCGAGGAACTCGCCCGCCGCGCCGCCCTCGCAGCCCGCAACGCCCGCCAGTACACCCAGCGCGCCGCCCTCGCCCGCGACCTGCAAGCCGGGCTCCTCCTGCCGGGCGTGCCGGACGTACCCGGCGCCGATATCGCCACCTATTACCATCCGGCCGGTGAAGGCCTCGAAATCGGCGGCGACTTCTACGACGTCTTCCCCCTCGACGACGGACGCTGGGCGTTCATGCTCGGCGACGTGTGCGGCCGCGGCGCCATCGCCGCCACCACCACCGCCCTGGTCCGTCACACCGCCCGCGCGGTCGCCCCCCTCCTGCCCGGCCCGGTTTCCGTCGTCAACGCCATCAACCGAGCCCTCATCAAGCGCCCGGCCAGTCACGGCACCGGCTTCGTCACCCTCGTCTACGGCCAACTCCGCGTCACCGCGAGCGGCGTGGACATCGACCTGGTGCGCGCCGGCCACACCCACCCGATCCACTTCGACACCGACCGCGCCGCACACACCGTCGAGGCGCCCGGGGCGCTCCTCGGCATCACCCGCGACCCCGAAGTGACCTCCCAGCGTCTGCGCCTGCGTCCGCGGGAGAGCCTGCTGCTGTACACCGACGGCATCACCGAAGCCCGCGACGGCACCGGCCGGCAGTTCGGCGAGGAACGCCTGATCGCCGCCCTGGGCGACACCCCGCACCGGCCCACCGCACACGACACCATCGAGACCGTGACCCGGGCCGTCCACACCTTCACCGGCAGTCAGGACGTCGACGACGACCAGGCCGTCCTGGTCCTGACCGCCACCTGATCGAGTCCTCCTCTTCCTCGGCGGCGGCCGTGCGGATGCCGGTGGGCCGGGTCAGCCCGCTTCGGGCCGCGTGCCGGAAGGCCGGGGCTGCAGCGTTCGGGCGGCCGCCTCGGCGCGCAGGCCCTCCAAGGCCTCGATCTGCCGCTCGGCGCGTTCGATCAGGGTGTCCAGTCGCTCGGGGGCGAGGCGCTCGTCGGTTTCGGCGAGGGCGTGCAGGGTCCGCCAGCAGGCCGCCTTGCCCTGGACGCCCAGGAGCATGGCCTCCGCTTCGAGGACGTCGCTGAGCGGGGAGCGGGAGAGGAGGTGCCCGTTGGGCTTGAGCCTGCCCGCCTTCTCGGCGATCCAGCCCATGGCGGCTTTCGAGCGGCTGGCGGGCACCCCCAGGTCGGTCATGAGCTGCGCCAGCGCGTCGCGGTCTTCCCCGACCTGGCGGGCCAGGTCGGCCAGGACCGTGCCGCTCTGCCCGTCCGGCTGCGCCGCTGCGGCCCGCTTGAACAGTTCCAGGCCGCCCGTGGCGCCGGCGTAGTGGTCGTTGAGGTAGGTCGCCAGGTGGTCGGCGCCGTCGGAGTCTGCGTCCCGGCTCCCGCTGCCGACGGCCTTGACCGCTTCGGGGTGCATCTCGCGCTCCACCGAGGCGCCGAGCTCCGTCCAGCTGTCCTCGAACTTGGCCAGTCCCTCGCGCTCCAGGGTGTCGGTGACGTCGGCGAAGTCGACCCCGGCCTGCTGAAGCGCCTCGATGTGGGCGGCAGCGGCAGCGTAGTCGTCCGCGGTCGGCGGGTGCGCGGGGACGGTGCCGTGGTCGGCGAACGCGGTCAGGGTGGCGCCCGGCATGGTGTTCACGGTGCCCGGGATGACGAGTTCGCTGACGTACATCGTGTCGGGGTAGGCCGGGTCCTTCACTCCGGTGGACGCCCACAGGGGGCGCTGGACCCGGGCGCCCGCGGCGGCGAGGCGCTGCCAGCGCGGTTCCGCGGTCATCTGCTCGTACGCCCGGTACGCGAGCCGGGCGTTGGCGACAGCGGCCCTGCCCTTCAGGGCGCGGGCCTCGGGGGTGCCGAGGGCGTCGAGGCGGCGGTCGACTTCGGTGTCGACGCGGGAGACGAAGAACGAGGCGACCGAGTGGATGTCCGACAGGTCGCGTCCCGCGGCCCGCGCCTGCTCCAGGCCGCTCTGGTGGGCGTCCATCACGTCGCGGTAGCGGTCCAGGGAGAAGATCAGCGTGACGTTGACGCTGATGCCCTCGGCGATGACCGCGGTGATCGCCTTCAGCCCCTTGCGGGTGGCCGGGATCTTGACGAGCAGGTTCGGGCGGTCGACCGTCTGCCACAGTTCGCGGGCCTGGGCGGTGGTGGCGTCGGCGTCCTGGGCCAGGCGGGGATCGACCTCGATGGACACCCTCCCGTCCGTCCCGCCGGTGCGCCGGTGGACGGGGGCGAAGACCTCGCAGCCGTTTCGCACGTCGTCGGTGGTCAGGTCGAAGACCGCGTCGTCCACGCCGGCGGCTGCGGCGCCGAGGCCGCGCAGCTGCTCGGTGTAGCGGTCGCCCTTGGACAGGGCGGAGGCGAAGATCGTGGGGTTCGTGGTGACCCCCACCACGTGCTGGTCCGCTATCAGCTTGTCGAGCTCCCCGCCGGCCAGGAGCTCGCGGGACAGGTCGTCGAGCCATACCGACACTCCGGCTGCGGACAGTGCGGCGAGCGGGTCGGGGCGGGCGGAATCAGACATGCGAGGCCTCCAGATGGTGCGGTGCCGCTCGCGCTGAGGATGCTTCTCGCCCGGTGGGCGGGCTTGCCGGCGGCGGCACTCGGCACCGTGCTTCCCTTGGCGCATGCCCGCATCGTCCTGCGGCAAGCGTTTCGCCGGGCTCGCGCCCCGGGGAGGGGGCCTGACCCCGCCCGCGTGGGGGTGCTGCCGGAGGGCCATGGGGATGGTCCTTCCGCCGTCGTCCGTGGTCCTCGGGGGCATGCTCCTCCGGGAGGGGTTGACTGCATCCGCGGGGGTGGTCGGCGCGGAAGAGGGAAGGTTGGCGCGATGGGCGGGAGGTCGGGGTGAGCCGGGATGCCGATGTGACCGTGATCGGAGCCGGGGCAGCGGGCCTGTCCCTCGCGGTGCGCCTTGCCGAGCCCCGGTCCGGGGCGGGCCCGGCACCGCGCGTGCTGGTGGTCGAAGCGCCGCCGGGGCCGTTGCGTCCGCCCGCCCGGACCTGGTGCTTCTGGGAGGCGGGCGCCGGCCCGTACGACGGGCTGCTGGCCGCGAGCTGGAACCGGCTGCGTCTGTACGCCCCGGACGGCACGGTGATCGACCGGTCGCTGGGGCCGGTGCGGTACAAGATGCTGAGGTCGGACCGGTTCGGGACCGCCATGGCGGGCCGGCTCGGAGCGTACGGGGTCGACGTGCGGCCGATGACGGTGGAGTCGGCGCGGGACGCCGGCGGTGGCGCGGTGGTCCGCGGCAGCGACGTGTCGGGGGCGCCCTCGGCGGTCCGGTCGGGGCTGGTCTTCGATTCGCGGCAGCCCCCTCGGCTGCCCGCTGCCCGGACCACGCTGCTCCAGCACTTCCGGGGGTGGTTCGTGCGGACCGCGGAGCCGGCCTTCGACCCCGGAGCGGCGACCCTGATGGACTTCCGCCTCCCCCAGCCGCCCCGGGGGCTCGCCTTCGGGTACGTGCTTCCGCTCAGCCGGTACGAAGCGCTGGTCGAGTACACGGAGTTCTCCCGCTCGGTCCTGGACGGGGCGGCGTACGACCGTGCCCTGCACCACTACTGCACGTCGGTCCTGGGCCTCGGCGCCTACACGGTGGGCGAGCGGGAGCAGGGGGTGATCCCGATGAGCGACGGCGTGTACCCCCGTCGCGGCGGGCGGCGGGTCTACTTCATCGGCGCGGCCGGTGGAGCGACCCGGCCGTCGACCGGCTACACGTTCGCCGCGATCCAGCGCCAGAGCCGTCACCTGGCCGAGGCGGTGCGGGCGGGCCGCTCCCCCGCCCGGGCACCCGCCGTGCACGGCCGCCGGGCCCGGGCGATGGACGCGGTGCTGTTGCGCGCGCTGGACACCGGGCGGATCGACGGCGGGGCCTTCTTCTCCCACCTCTTCGCGTCCGTGCCGGCCGAGCGGGTCCTGCGGTTCCTGGACGGCGCGACCTCGCCCGTCGAGGACTTCGGGATCGGTCTGCGCACCCCCGTCCTGCCCATGCTGCGGTCGCTCCTGGAACTGCCGCTCCTGCGCCGTACCGTCCCGGCCGTCGGTCCGGGGCGGTACTGAAAGGCTGTCATGTCACTGCTGCGCGACGACTCCCTGTCGGTTGCCTTCGACCACGCCGCGGCGCGCTACGACCTGCTGGTCGCGGCGAGTCCCGGCTACCACGGACATCTGCGCCGATCGGCCCGCAGGCTGGGGCTGCCGGACGCGGGCCGCGGCGTCCGCGTCCTGGACCTGGGTTGTGGAACCGGCGCCTCGACGGCGGCGCTGTTGTCTGCGGCGGGCGCGGCCCGGGTCACCGGGGTGGACGCCTCCGCGGGCATGCTGGAACGGGCCGCGGCCAAGCACTGGCCCCCCGGCGTGGACTTCGTACGGGCGTCGGCCGACCGGCTCGGCGAAGCCGGCGTCCACGGGCCGTTCGACGCCGTCTTCGCCGCGTACCTCCTGCGCAACGTGCCCGATCCCGATCTGACGCTGGCCCGCGTGCGGGCCGTGATGGCGCCGGGCGCGCGGATCGCCGTGCACGAGTACGCGCTCAGCGGGAAGCCGGTGCACCGGGCGCTGTGGACGGCCGTGTGCCGGGCGGTGATCATGCCGCTGGGCCGGGCGGGCGGCGACGCCGGGCTGTACGAACACCTGTGGCGCAGCGTGCTCGGTTTCGACACGGCGCCGGAGTTCGCCGCGCGGATGCGGGCGGCCGGGTTCACCGACGTACGGGTGCTGCCGCTGCCGGGATGGCAGACGGGGATCACCCACACCTTCGTCGGGCGGGTCGCCGCGTGAGTGGGGCCTACCCGGGCCGGGACCGGCGGGCGCGGCGCGTCGATCCCCGAGGCGGGCGACCGCGGGTCGGGCGGGACGGACCGCGGGTGGCCGTGGTCGGCGGGGGCATCGCGGGCCTGTCGGCGGCCACGGTCCTCGCGGAGCGCGGCGTGCGCGTGATCCTGTTCGAGCGGGACGCGCAGCTCGGCGGCCGGCTGGCGGGGTGGGGTACGCGGCTGGCGGACGGCTCGGAGGTGACGATGAGCCGCGGGTTCCACGCGTTCTTCCGGCAGTACTACAACCTGCGGGCGCTGCTGCGCCGGACCGATCCGGGGCTCCACGGGCTGACGGGGCTGGCGGACTATCCGCTGCGCCACCGCGACGGCGGGCAGGACAGCTTCGCGCGGGTGCCGCGCACGCCGCCGCTGAGTGCGCTGGGTTTCGTCGCGCAGAGCCCGTCGTTCGGCTGGCGTGATCTGGGCCGGATGAATCCGCGCGCGGCTCTGCCCCTGCTCGACGTCGGTGTCCCGGGGGTGTACGAGGCGCTGGACGGGGTGAGCGCCAGCGAGTTCCTGGCGTCGATCCGCTTTCCCGAGGCGGCGCACCATCTGGCGTTCGAGGTGTTCTCGAGGAGCTTCTTCGCCGATCCGGCGACGCTGTCGGCGGCCGAACTGGTGCTGATGTTCCACATCTACTTCCTCGGCTCCAGCGAGGGGCTGCTGTTCGACGTGCCGCGCGAGCCGTTCCCGCAGGCCTTGTGGGATCCGCTGGCCCGCTATCTGGGCGGTCTCGAAGTGGAGTTGCGTACGGGCACGCCGGTCGACGAGGTGCGCCCCGTCGGCGAGGAGCAGGTGGAGGTCGTCGCGGGGACGGCGGCCGAGCGGTTCGACGGGGTGGTCCTGGCGCTGGACACCGGGGGGCTGCGGGCGGTGGCCGGCGCGTCGCCGCGGCTCGTGGGTCCGGCGTGGCGGGCATCGGTCGCGGGGCTGCGGACGGCGCCGCCGTTCCTGGTGTCGCGGCTGTGGCTGTCGCGGCCGGTGGCGGGCGACCGGCACGGGTTCCTGGGCACGAGCGGCTTCGGTGACCTCGACAACGTGAGCGTCCTGGACCGGTGGGAGGGCGAGGCCCACCGGTGGGCGTTGCGCAGCGGCGGCTCCGTGGTGGAGCTGCACGCGTACGCGGTCGATGCGGCGGAGCGGCGGCGGGACGTGGAGGAGCGGCTGGTGGGCCGGCTGCGTGAGGTGTATCCGGAGACGGCGGACTCCCGGATCGTGGATGTGCGGCACGAATGGCGCGAGGACTGTCCGCTGTTCACGGTGGGCGGCTACCGGGAGCGGCCGGGTGTGCGGACGGGTGACGCGCGGGTGGTGGTGGCCGGGGACATGGTGCGTACGGGTCTGCCGGTGGCGCTGATGGAGCGGGCGGCGACGAGCGGGTTCCTGGCGGCCAACGCGCTGCTGGAGCGGTGGGGCGTGCGGGGCGAGACGCTGTGGACGGTGCCGGACGGGGGCCGGTCCGCGGCGGGCCGGCTCTTGGCGGGTCTCGGGCAGCGGTCGCCCCGCGTGCCGTAGCCGGCCCGCCACGGGGTCGGCGGCGCATCTCGGCGCGGGGGTCAGCCGGGGAAGCGGCCCGTGCTGCGCAGGTGCCACCGTCGCTCGGCGTAGGCCAGGTCGTCGCGCCACAGGCGGCCGGCGGTGCGGCGCATGAGGGGCCGCAGGAGCGGTGCGGCGGCGCGGGCGAGGGTGAAGCCGGGGCGGTGGGAGGTGGCGATGACGGCTTCGGTGACCCGGGTGCGGGGGCGGCCGTCCCGGCCGGGCCCGAGCGGGGTGGCGTGGGTTTCCACGACGGAACCCCGGCCTTCGCCCTCGGTGATGCGCATGACGACGGTGCGCGGGCCGGGGGCGGTGAACTCGGCCGTCACGGGCACGACGACGCGGCGGGACACCTTGAAGGAGACGCGCACGGTCAGGACGTCGGTGTCCGCGCCGTCGTCGAGGACGGTGAGGTCGACGAAGGAGTAGGGGTGGAACCACGCCCCGTGCCAGGGGTCGAGGCGGTTGGCGACGATGTCCTCGGGCTCGCAGGCGCCCGTGCCGGTGTAGACGGCGGCCAGGGAGTGGGCGGCGGGTGGGCGGACGGGCACGGCGGGCGTTTCGAGGGGTTCCTCGCGGCCGTGGTCGTCGAGTCGTACCCAGGCCAGGACGCCGTCGTCGTGGGCGGGGTGGGGGTTCCATCCGGCGAAGGGGGCTCCGGTGAGGGCGAGTCCGTGCCACGGGCACACCAGGGTGCCGCAGCGGACCGGGGCCTGGGCCAGCGCGGCGCCCAGGTGCGGGCAGGCGCCCGGTCCGGCGACGAGCGTTCCCGCGGCGTCCCGCCAGGCCACGATCTCGGCGCCGTCGACCGTGGCCCCGTACCCGGCGTCCGCGACGACGGCGCTGCTGGGGCCGAGCACGTACCAGTTGCCCGTGGGCCGGGCCTGGGCCCGTTTGAGGGCGGCGTCGATGAGCCGGGGCGACGCGCTGCGCCAGGTCGGTTCCTGCCGGTGCCAGGCCACGGGTGCGCGGCGCAGGCTGACCGGGATGCGGCGGCGGGGGGCGCGCGGGCTCATCGGGCCGGCTCCTTGGCGGTGGGGGCGGCGGAGGCGGTCAGCCGGCCCGCCGCGATCCGGGCCAGTCCGACGGCGGCGACGGCCGCCCTGCGGGTGAGGGGGACCGCGGAACGGCGGTGGACGCTGGTGTACCCGTCGCGGGCGACGGCGTCGAGGATCTCGCCGTAGAGGACGAAGGCGGTGCGGACGCAGGGCCGGGAGCGGGGTTCGAGCATGTTCAGGCCGGGTTCCGCCCTCGTGTAGAAGCGTCGGGCCAGGGCGGTGGCGGAGCGCAGCGCGTGGGTGATGCGGGGGTCGCGGCGGCCCGTGCGTCTGCTCCAGAGCAGCAGGTCGCGGTCGACTCCGTCGGCGGCGAGGAGGTCGGCGGGCAGGTAGACGCGGTCGCGGTCGAGGTCTTCGCCGACGTCGCGGATGAAGTTGGTGAGCTGGAACGCCTCGCCGAGGGCGGCGGCGTGGGGGGCGGCTTCGTCGCGGGGGGCGGTGTGGCCGAGCACGGGGAGCATCTGGAGTCCGATGACGGCGGCGGAGCCGTGCATGTAGCCGCGCAGTGCGTCCAGCGTGTGGTAATCGGTGACGGTGAGGTCGCTGCGCATGGAGGCGAGGAAGTCGTCGAAGTGGCTGTGGGGGATGCGGTAGTGGTGCGCGGTGTGGGCGACGGCGGTGACGACGGGGTGGTGGCCGGTGCCGCCGGTGATCGCCGTGTGGAGGTCGCGCGAGAGGGTGTGGAGGCGTTCGGCGCGGTCGGCGGGGTCTGCGGGGGCGACGAAGTCGTCGACGATGTCGTCGGCGAGCCGGGCGAAGGCGTAGAGGGCGTGCACGGCGGGGCGGCGGGATGCGGGCAGCAGCCGGGTGGCGAGGAAGTACGTCTTGCCGTGCCGGGCGTTGAGGCGGCGGCAGCGGTCGAAGGCCGCGCGCAGGGCGGGGTCGGTGATGGCGGCGGCGTCGAGTTCGCGTCGCGTCATGCGGGGCTGCCTTTCGCTGCGGGGAGGGGCGCCGTGGTGCGGGGGCCGGCGGGCAGGCCGGTGATGCGGGCGGCGGCGAGGCGGCCGGAGATCAGGACGGTGGGGACGCCGACGCCCGGGGTGGTCCCGCAGCCGGCGAGTACGGCGTTGGCGGCGCCGCGTACGAGGTTGCGGGGGCGGAAGGGGCCGGTCTGGGGAAAGGTGTGGGCGACGGAGAAGGGGGTGCCGGCGGCGTGGCCCTGGGAGGTCCAGTCGGCGGGGGTGACGAGGACCTCGGTGTCGATGGCGTCGGCGAAGCCGGTCAGGCCCCGGGCTTCCAGTACGCGCAGCAGGCTGTCGCGGTAGCGGGGGCCGAGGTCGTCCCAGGAGGCCGCGGAGGGGCCGACGGCGGTGTTGGGGCAGGGCGCGAGGACGTAGTGGGAGTGCTTGCCGGGCGGGGCGAGGCCCGGATCGGTGGCGGTGGGCCGGGTGATGAGGAGGGAGGGGTCGCTCATCAGGCGGCCGGTACGGGTGAGTTCGTGGAAGGTCTGCTTCCAGGCGGCGCCGAAGGAGATCGTGTGGTGGGCCAGGTCAGGCCAGGTCCGGTCGGTTCCGGCGTGCAGGACGACGGCCGACGGGGAGTGGCGCAGGGCGAGCGGGCGGCGGGGGCGGGCGCCGAGCAGGCGGTAGGAGACGGGCAGGTCGGGGGTCAGGACGACCGCGTCGCAGGGGATGCGCTGTTGGTCGGTGACCACGGCGGTGATGCGGTCGCCGGTGCGTTCCAGGCGGGTGACGACCTGCCCGTAGTGGAGGGTGGCGCCCGCGTCGGCGGCGGCTGCGGACAGGGCGGCGGGGACGGCGTGCATGCCGCCTTCGGGGAAGTACACGCCGGCGACGGTGTCCATGTAGGCGATGACGGCGTAGGCGGCGAGGGCGCGGGCCGGCGGGACGCCGGCGTACAGGGCCTGGAAGGAGAAGACGCGCTGCAGCCGCTCGTCGGTGAGGAACCGGCCGATGGCGGGCTGGAGACGGCCGAATCCGCCCAGGGCGGCGAGGCGGGCCAGGTCAGGGTGCAGGAGGGAGAGGGGCGAGTCGAAGTTGGTGTCGATGAAGCGGCCCATCTGCGCCTGGTACAGCTCGTGCAGCCAGTGGCGCAGGCGGCGGTAGCCGGCGGCTTCGCGGCCGCCGGCGAAGCGTTCGACCTCCGCTTCCATGGCCTGGGCGTCGGTGTGGACGTCGAGGCTGCTGCCGTCCGCGAAGCGGGCGTGGTAGGCGGGGTGGAGGGGGTGCAGGGTCAGCCGGTCCGACATGGTCTGGCCGACCGCGGCGAACGCCTGCTCCAGCAGGTGCGGCATGGTCAGGACGGTGGGGCCGGTGTCGAAGCGGTAGCCGTCGCGTTCGATGAGGCCGGCCCGGCCTCCGGGGAGGCGGTCGCGTTCGACGAGGGTGACCCGGCGGCCCGCGCCGAGGAGGTGGAGGGCGGCGGAGAGGCCCGCGAGCCCGGCGCCGACGACGACCACGTGGTCGGTGCGGCCGGTGACCGTCTTCATCGGGTGCCTCCGCGGTGGGCGGCGGGTTCGGCGGCCGGGACGGCCGGCGGCGGGGGCGAGGCGACCTGTCTGAGCAGCTCGGCCAGGTGCCGGGCGGCGGGGCCGTGCAGGCGTGCGGCGGCGAGGTGGCGTTCGCAGGCGCGCGCCAGGCGGGCGATGCGCCGTTCGACGTGTGCGGGCGCCCCGGTGGAGTGGAGGGCCGTGCGGACCGAGGCCAGGTCCGGGCCGGAGAGGGCTCCGCTCCCCCGGCAGGCCCGGAGGAGGTCGACGGCCTCGTCGTTGCCGGTGGCGCGGGCGCGCGCGTGGGCGAGGGCGACCAGGTAGGTCGCCTTCCCGGAACGGATGTCGTCACCCGAGGGCTTGCCGGTGACCGCGGGGTCGCCGAACACGCCCAGGAGGTCGTCGCGGAGCTGGAAGGCGATTCCGGCGCACCGGCCGGCGGCGGCGAGGGAGCGGCGGGTGGCGTCGTCGGTTCCCGCCAGCGCGGCGCCCAGGGCCAGGGGCTGTTCGACGGTGTAGCGGGCTGTTTTGAGGCAGACGGTGCGGATGGCGCGGGTGGCCGAGCGGGAGGAGGTCGCCTGGCCGTGGAGGTCGAGGTACTGCCCGGCGACCATTTCCGTTCGCATGGCCCTCCAGATCTGCAGGATGTCGGTGCGTACGGGCGGGTCGAGGTCGGCTCCGGCGACCAGGTCGTCCGCCCAGCACAGCGCGAGGTCTCCGGCGAGGACGGCGACGGACTGGGCGAACGGCGCCGGGCCGGTTGCGTCCGGGTGCGTGTCGGCCGGGTACTGGAGGCCGACCTGCGCGTGGAAGGAGGGCCTGCCGCGGCGTACCCCCGACTGGTCCATGACGTCGTCGTGGACCAGGGCGCAGCTCTGGATGAGTTCGAGCGCGGCGCCCAGCCGCAGCGCTCCGGCCACGTGCGCGTCGGTGCCGCCGCAGGCGCGCATGGCCCACCACAGGAAGCGGGGGCGGATCCGCGAGCCGCCGTCGAGGGTGAAGGCGGCCAGCCGCTCCGCCACGTCGGTGGCGAAGACCGGGTCGAGCGACCGGCTGTACGCGACGGACTCGGCGCACAGGCGCCCGAGTTCGCCGGTGACGGCGTGGGCGACGTCGGCGTCGACGGTCGCCGCGGCGGTGGGGCGGTGGGCGTCGGCGTCGGGCCGGTGGGGGGCGGTGATGAGGTGGCGGGCGACCGACTTCGCGTGCATTGAGTCCTCCGTGTCGTGAAGTGGTGCTTGCCACCTGTTCGGCGTTCACCCGGCGCACGGATGCGTTCTCCGCGGTCCCGGACCGGACGAGGCATGTGTCCCCCGCGGGCGGTGGGGCTCAGACAGCACGCGCGGCCCGTCCACCTGATGGGGTGCATCGGATGCGGGGCAGGCGGCGGACCGGGGCGTCCGGTCGTCCGGGCCCGATACGACGGCCGCGCCCCACCCCGGTGCGGCCGTGAGAGGCGGCTGCGGTGGGTGGGGCGCGGTCGAGGCGGTTCGGGGCCGGTCAGAGGGCGGGCGGGAACCTGTCCCAGGCACGGTGTCCGCCCAGGGCTGCCGTGATCGCCTGCACGG
The DNA here is from genome assembly GCF_055587105.1 of Streptomyces sp. NPDC048461. Lineage (NCBI taxonomy): Bacteria > Bacillati > Actinomycetota > Actinomycetes > Kitasatosporales > Streptomycetaceae > Streptomyces > Streptomyces sp. NPDC048461. Next base: position 66,896 of record NZ_JBVJGW010000010.1, read on the forward strand.
CTGTCGCACTGCTGTCGCCGAGGGTGACGCCGGGTTCGTCGGCGGTGATGCCGCTGATTTCGAGGAGTTGCTCCGCGCCGTTCCATCCGCCGATGGCCTTGCCGTGGCGGAACGCCTCCGTGAGCAGGAGCAGGACGCGCGGATCGGGGGCCGCGGGGGGCCGGACCGTGCCGGCCTTGGCGTCCCGGGCGCCGTAGGCGTCTGCGCCGGCCCGGGGCGCCCCGGCGAGCAGGAGGGCGTCGAACTCGACGGATCGGGCGGTGGCGAAGGTCCGCTGCACCGTGATCGGGTCGGCGTCGGGACCGAGGGTCCCGCCGGTCGGGGCGATGACGAGGGGGACCATTCCGGAGTCCAGGACGGCCCGTCGCGTGCTCCGTACGCCGTCCAGGTCGGCGGCCGCGTCGGCGATGATGCCGACGACGCGGCCGTCCGTGGGCCAGGTGCCTCCCGTCTGGGAGAGGGCGGGGCTGGGGTCGGGGGTGTCCAGCGGCACGGTGGCGGCGGGCGCGGGAAGTCCGAGACCGGTGGCGACTTCTTCGCACAGCTGCGGATCGATGTTCGCCAGGACCTTCAGGGTGCGTTCCTTGACGGCCTGCTCGTAGCACTTGTTCAGCTCGAAGGTGTACGCGGCGATGATGTGCTCGCGCTCGACCGGCGTCATGCTCAGCCAGAACAGGCGGGGCTGGCTGAAGTGGTCGGAGAACGAGGCAGGGGCCTCGCGGACCTTGCCGGCCGCGGGGACCTCCACGGGCGTCTCGATGAACGCGCTCATGTCGGCGCCGGCGAGGAAGGGGCAGCCGCCGTCGAGGCTGTTGGGCCGGTACGGGGCCACTCCGGTGTGCACGGCGGTCTGGTGCATGCCGTCGCGGAGCATGTCGTTGACGGGGGCGTGCGGCCGGTTGATGGGGATCTGGCCGAAGTTGGGGCCGCCGAGCCGGCTGATCTGGGTGTCGAGGTAGGAGAAGAGCCGGCCCGCGAGCAACGGGTCGTCGGTCACGTCGATGCCGGGGACGAGGTGGCCGGGGTGGAAGGCCACCTGCTCGGTCTCCGCGAAGTAGTTGGTCGGGTTGGCGTTCAGGGTCATCAGCCCGATGGGCTGGACGGGTGCCAGCTCCTCCGGAACGATCTTGGTCGGGTCCAGGAGGTCGATGCCCTCGAACGTCTGCTCCGGAGTGTCGGGGAAGACCTGGATGCCCAGCTCCCACTGCGGGAACGCACCCGATTCGATGGCGTCGGCAAGGTCCCGGCGGTGGAAGTCGGGGTCCATGCCATTGATCAGCTGGGCCTCCTCCCACACCAGGGAGTGCACGCCCAGCTTCGGCTTCCAGTGGAACTTCACCAGCACGCTCTCGTCTGCCGCGTTGACGAGGCGGAACGTGTGGACGCCGAAGCCCTCCATCATCCGGAAGGACCGCGGGATGCCGCGGTCGGACATGTTCCACAGGGTGTGGTGGGTGGCCTCGGTGTGCAGGGACACGAAGTCCCAGAACGTGTCGTGCGCGCTCTGGGCCTGCGGGATCTCCCGGTCGGGGTGCGGCTTGCCGGCGTGGATGACGTCGGGGAACTTGATCGCGTCCTGGATGAAGAACACCGGGATGTTGTTGCCGACCAGGTCGAAGGTGCCCTCGTCGGTGTAGAACTTCGTCGCGAACCCGCGGGTGTCGCGCACCGTGTCCGCCGAGCCCCGCGAGCCGAGGACTGTGGAGAACCGCACGAACACCGGCGTCTCGACGCCCTTCGCCAGGAACGCGGCCTTGGAGACCTCGCCGGCGGTGCCGTAGCCCTGGAAGACGCCGTGCGCGGCCGCACCGCGGGCGTGCACCACCCGCTCCGGGATCCGCTCGTGGTCGAAGTGCATGATCTTCTCGCGCAGGTGATGGTCCTGCAGCAGCACCGGTCCGCGGGCCCCGGCCTTCAGCGAGTGGTCGCTGTCGGGAAGCCGTACGCCCTGAGAGGTGGTGAGGTAGGCGCCGCTCTGCGCCCTGCGCGTCTGCTCGGCTCCGGTGGCCTGCCCGGTGGGGCTCACGGTCTCCGGCCCCTCCTGGTCCGCCTTCGGCGGCAGGGGCTCCGCGGGTTGCATCGGCTCGGCCACGGGCGGCGGCACCGGCCCGGGCCTGCCCGGCAGCCCGCCTCCGTCTGCGCCGGGGGTGGCGTGGTCGTGTGCTGCGCTCATGATCTCTCCTCGGGGTCTGCGTACGTCTCGGTCATGACCGCAGAGCTCGGGGCTCAGGCGGGCTCCCGCTGTCACACGGCGTCGCGGGGCGGGGCCATGGCGTCTGCCCGGCGTACCGAACGGGCCGGGTGCCGCGTTCGCCGCCTACCCGCTACAGAGGGAAGAACCCACCCACAGGTAAAAAAGCTCCCATCAGGGAGAAAAGGCCCCAAATCCGCACGTCGATTTCACCGGGCGAAGGCCGACGCATGGAAGCGGCGGAACGCCGGGGCAGCCCGCCTGAGCCACGGGCCGGGGGCGTCGGAATGCGCGGATTCCTGAGGCAGCGAGGCGTCTCGGGCACCACGCGCCGGAACGGGCGAACCGGCACGACGGCCGGACCCCCGCTGGGAGTCCGGCCGCGTCGGAGCGTGGCGGAGCTGAGCGCGTCCCGGAGCCGGCCGGAAACCAGCAGGTTGCAACACCCGCCTTCCGTGCACGAGATGGGGGGCAACGCAGGCGCTGCCCCCCTCTCGTCGCCGCCATGGGCCCCGGCCTCACGACAGCAGCCCTTGGACCTCGACCGGGCTCCCGGCGCACTCCGCCGGCCCGGTTCCGAGACCTGCCGCGAGGGCGTTGCCGGACGATCGGCCGGGAGCTACTGCCGGGAGGCGCAGGGGTCGCAGCAGGAGGAGGCCGGTTCGACACAGACGCTGACGACGTCGGTGTTGTTGGAGGTGTCCGGGTCCCTTTCGTTGCCGGTGACGGTGGCGGTGTTGCTGATCGGGCCGGTCTCGGTGGCCTTGGCCCGCAGTACGAGGGTGGCGGTGGCGCCGACGGCCAGATCGCCCACGGTCCACTGCCCGCGGGCCGGGTCGTAGCTCCCGGGCGTGGCACCGGCGGACAGGAACGAGAGGCTGTCCGGCAGCCGGTCCGCGACGGTGACGCCGGTGGCATCGTTCGGGCCGGTGTTGTGCACGGTGATGCGGTAGGTCACCGTCTGCCCGACGGCGACGGTGGTGGTGTCGGCCGCCTTGGTGACGGTCAGGTCGGCAGCGGGCTTGACCTGGGTGATCTGCTCGTTGGACGTGGCCGTCAGCGTCTCCGGCGTGTCGCCGAGCCGGTTCTCGTAGGACGCGGTCGCGGTGTTGCTGATCTGCCCGCCCCCGCTGGCCCGGTCGATGATGACGCGGTACTCCACCGTGGTTCCCGCGGGCAGGGTGCCGGTGTTGGGCAGGCTGCCTCCCTGTGACCCGGACGCCCCGTGGCCGAGATGGAAGACGACCTTGTTCGCCACGGCGTCGTAGGACGCCTGGTCGTCACCCTGCGCGTCGCTCTTCGCTCCCGAGTTCGGGCCGTCGACGATGCGCAGCGAGCCGGGCAGGTACGTCGTGCCCTGCGGGATGACGTCGGCCAGGATGAGGTTGTCGGCCCCGCCGCCGCCCTCGTTCTTCACGGTGATGCGGTAGGTGACGACGTCCCCCACCTCCAGCGGCCCCGCGGGAATCGCCGTCTTGTCGAGCACCACGTGGGCAGCGGTCCCGAAGAAGATGCCGTCCAGGAAGTTGCCGATGCCGCGGTTTCCGCCGGCGGCGGAGATGGAGCGGAAGGCGAAGCGCGTCAGCGTTTGCCCTGCCGGGACGGTGTAGGTGCCGGTGTAGTAGCCCCAGGCGGTGTTGCCGTCGGTGAAGCGCCTCTGCTCCGACGTGGAACCCGGCGCCCCGATGTCCAGCGCCATGGTGTCGTCCCCCTGGCGGCCACGGTGGTACAGCCGCCAGTACAGCTTCGTACCGGGAGTGGTCGGCAGGTCCTGGTAGAGGGTGGACACCTCGTTCGCGTTGAGCTCGGCGAACTGGGCGCCCTCGGCCGCCGGCACTCCCTGGAAGCCCGAGTGCCACAGTTCGATCTTGTGGTCGGAGGCGGTGGTGAGCCAGCCCGGCACCCGCTTGGGCGCCTGCGTCTGTGAGGCGTCCGGCAGGATCTCCACACCGGCAACGGGGGGATCCTCGAAGCTGCCGTTGGCCAGGGCGACCCGGAGCGGAGCAACAGAAGGTGTGGCCATGGTTCTTCCCTTGAGTCGACGCTGCTGAATGCACCGCTGACAGGCGCACACTTCTGCGCGCCGCGGCGGAGCGGGAACACTCCGTGAGGACATCGCATGCGAATGAACACGTAAAGTGACGAGCGGACAGGTCCGGTCAATCCCGCACGGCAGGTTTACGAGATCGGTCCCGGAACTACACCCGCCACGCGGCCACACACGACGCCGCACGCGCGCCGCCCCCACCCCACATGCCACCCGGCTTTCTTCCGCCCACCCCGTCGTGACCGAAATGCTCTGCTGCACTGCCTGCATCAATCCCCAGTCAGGGTGAATCGTTCGTCACGGAATTGACGTCTCCAGCGGCAACTCGCCCCTGCCCACCGGGCCGTGGCACACGAACGGGAGGCCAAGCTGCCGCACCCGGTCACGGTGAGCGACCTCCCCGACGGTGTCAGCTCGTTCAGGTCCGAGCTGATCGTCAAGGGGCGCCGATATCGGGCCCGCACGACGAGCCGGAGCGACCGAGGGCTCGGCGCGGCCGCCCCCACCCCTCACGTTCCCGGATGCCGTCCGCGCCCTGGTCGCCGCCACTGGGGCGACTCCACGGTTGTCGGAAGATCACAAATTCTGCGGTGCGCAAGTCCTCTCGGGTTATGTTCCCGCTCCGGGTTCCCCCCACCTCTGCCTCTGCCCCACCTGCGCAACCGCGCTGACACCTGCGCCTGCCCCGAGGTCGCCGTCCGCCTGCGGTCGCTCTCGGCGTACACCACCTGCACAAATCCCCTACTCCCCCAGATCGACAGCACCTTCGGCCATCACCGCCTCCTCGACGCCGAGGCCCCCGGCCCTGCCCCCGCCCCGCATGCCCTCCGATGGAAAGCCACGCCCTGTTGACCCTGGCCGATCACCCGACCACCGCCCGGTCGTCCGCCACATACGGCGCCGTACTGGGCAGCCGACACGTTGCCCGCCTGCTCTGCGGCACCCTGACCGGACGCCTGCCCAACAGCATGGTTCCCGTGGGACTCGTCCTGTGGATCACCGATGGCGGAGGGTCGATTCCCTTCGCCGGACTGCTCGCCGCGCTGTACGGGCTGGCGTCCGGGCTGTCCCAGCCGGTCAAGGGCAGGCTGATGGACCGCTGCGGCCAGGCCCGCGTGTCGGCGCCGGCGGTGCTGCTCAACGCCGGCTGCCTGGCCGCGCTCCCCTTGATCGGGGCGGGCGGCCACCCCGCGGCGGTGGCCGCGCTGGTGGGGTTCGCAGGTCTGGTCACACCGCCGCTGGAGGCGGGACTTCGGGCGCTGTGGCCAACGGTCCTGCCCGACCTCGGGCGGCGCCGAGTCGTCCAGGCCCTGGACACCGGATCGCAGGGCCTCCTCTACATCACCGGCCCCCTGCTCGCCGCGTGGCTGGCCACCGCGCACGGGCCGGACACCGCTCTGACCGCGACCGCGGCCCTCGGAGTCCTGGGCACGGCGGTCGTCCTGAGCTCCGCACCGTCGCAGACCTGGCGTCCCGCCGCCGGGGCGACCGAACGCGTACGGCTGATGAGCGCCGGCCTGATCGTGCTGCTCACCGCGCTGGCGGGTACGGGGTTCGCGTTCGGAGCGATGAACGTGTGGGCCGCGGGCATGGCCGACACCCACGGGTCAGCCATGCTCTGCGGACTGCTTCCCGCCGCGTTCTCCACCGGCAGCTTCCTGGGCAGCCTGATCTACGCCCGCCGGGCATGGCCCGGCACGACCACCCTCCACCTCCTCACCACCAGCACCCTGTTCCTCCTCGGCTGGGTGCCCCTGCTGGCCCAGCCCGGTCCCCGGACGGCCATCGCCCTCACGGTGATCCCGGGGCTGTTCTTCACCTTGATCATCACCAACGGCTTCCACACCGTGGATGCTCTCGCCCCTGCCTCCCGCACCACCGAGGCGTACGCCTGGCTGATCCTGTCCGTCGGCACCGGCCAGGCCGCCGGAACCGCACTCGCCGCGGCTCTCGCGGCACGCCCCGACGTGCTCGCCGCCCTCCCCACCGCCGGCGCCGCGACCGCGCTGACCGTACTCACCCTCGCTCGCCACAGCCTCGGCCCGCGCCGTCGCCTTGGCCGCCACCGGCGCCCCCGACCCCAGAAGCGCCGCGTCAGCCCCGTCTGGGCGCTTCCCCTGCCGGTCGACGAGACGCGGGGGGTCTCACGGACAACCGGGTAGCCGGTCCGTACCGCACGGGGGGAGGGGGGAGGACACCCCGCGGGGCGGCAGCCGCGCTTCCCTCTGGAGAGGTCAAAGCCGAGCGGCGCGCTCCCGTGGGAGGGGAGGATCGCGTCGCGCACCAAGCCCTCCCGCATCTTCGTACGAGGAGGTCGACCCAGCGGTCGGCGCCCTCCGCCTTCGTACGCGCGATGTTCGCGGCGACGGCCTGGTGGGCTCTCCGGTGGTGATGGGGCCCAGCTGCGGCAGGAGTGTGCCGAGGTCGGCCCCGGCTTGCTGGAGCCCGGCGGGCCTCACCGGCCGGTCGGCCATCACGGCCATCGCAGAACCCAGACTCGCTGCTGCGGTGAATCCGGCCGCGGGCGCGGGTGCGCTATTCGCCGAGGGCCCTTCTGGGCGGGTGTTGGGCCCGCTGGACCCCCAGGTTGATCATGACGGCCGCTCGGACCTCGCCATCGCCGCCACCATCCGCTCCAGGCGGGCCAGGCGGGTCTTCTCGGTGCGGGCGGATACCAGGCTGAGATACAGGGCGAACCGGTCGGACTTGCCGAGCGTCTCGTAGAACGCCCGCGCCGCCGGGTTCACGTCGAGCGCCTCGACGAGATCCGGCGGTGCGGTGGCGTTCTTCTGCGAGGCGTATGCCGTCGCCCAGCGACCGTCCGCCCGCGCCGCCTCGACCTCGGCGAGGCCGCGGGGGCGCATCCGTCCCTCGGCGATCAGCGCCTCGGCCTTGTCGACGTTCACCTGCGACCAGGGCGACCGGGGGCGGCGGGGTGTCGTGCGCTGGAGGAAGTACCTGTCGTCGAAGCCGTGCCGCACACCGTCGATCCAGCCGAAGCAGAGCACCGTGTCAACCATCTCCTCCCAGGTGAGCGACGGGATGCCGGTATGTTTCTTGGCGATCTTCACCCAGAGCACGGTCCGCTCCCCGTGATGCTCCTCGAGCCATGTCTCCAACTCGGCCGGGCTCGCGGGGACAAGAATCTCGACGCCGTCCTTGTATTTCTCCATAAACCGCAGACTAGAGGCCGTATAGGACAGATTCTGACCTGTTTCGGCCCCCGACGCCGCCGAATTGCACGGCCTCCGCCGGGCCGGGAGTCTGGCCGACCCCCACACCCCGCCGAACGCAGCCCACCCCACCACCCGCGGCCGAATGAGCACCCGCACCGCCCGCCGCCGCATCACCGCAGCACGCCAACTCGGCAACGAGCAGGCGGGCCCCGACGGGCGCCGTCCCCTACGCCTCGTGGGTCGCCGCGAGTTCCGGCACCGGACGCTGCCCGCGCGGGCCCGGCGCTCATCCGCGACTTCTCCTCGACCTCGAAGCACAGCACTGGCACCGGCGGCCCTGAACCGTCTTGCTGGAGGCCCACTGCACGCCCTTTCACAAGGCTGCTTGCACCACCTCTATGATCGACCGGCCGAAGACCGACGACGGTTGGAGGGCGTGATGCCAGGTCAGGTGACCGCGGTGAGCCGCAACAGGGAGTACTCGTTCAGCAAGCCCAACCGCGATTCCATCAGGCTGCTCACGGGGCTCGGAGTGGAAGGAGATGTTCACGCAGGTGAGACGATCCGCCACCAGTTCCGCATGACCTACGAGCCGACCCTGCCCAACCTGCGCCAGGTCCACCTGATGCACGAGGAACTCTTCGACGAACTCGCGCTCAAAGGCTTCAGGGTCTCGGCGGGCCAGCTCGGCGAGAACATCACCACGCGCGGGGTGGACCTGTTGGGCCTGCCCACCGGCGCCCTGCTCCACCTCGGGGAGCAGGCGGTGCTTGAGGTGACCGGACTGCGCAACCCGTGCTCGAAGATCAACGACTTCCGCAAGGGCCTGCTGGGCGAGGTCTTCGCCATGGACCCCTTGTCCGGCGAGTTCACGTTCAAGTGTGGCGTCATGGCTGTGGTCCGCCGTGGAGGGACCGTCCACCCCGACGATGCCGTTCAGGTCGAGCCCCCGCCGCCCCCTCACCGCCCGCTGGAACGCGTCTAGGCCGAGGTCACCGGCGTGCCTGGGTGACGGTGAGGACGGCGACGATCAGGCCGCGCAGGTGCGGGGCTCCATGGTGTTCCGTCGTTACGGTGCGCTCAGCGGGCGGTCAGCGAGTAGGCCGGCAACGGCGCGTTACCGCGCTCCTTCGCCAGGGCCCGGAGCACATCCGCCTGGCTCAGTACCAGGTCCCGTACCGTCTTCGGCAGCTCGGCCATCCGGTCGGCGTCGTCGAGCAGCATCGCGCACGCGTCCACCTCCCAGTCGCCGTCCCGTAGGGCGGTCGTGTCCGCGGCCTGTCCCGGAACTGGGTGCCAACCTGTCTCCGGGAGAATCCGGAGCAGGGTTTCCTGCGAGAACGGCGTGCGTATGTTGCCTTCGCCCCGGGACCCGCTCGCCTCCACCTGACCCTGGATAAGAACAGCCAGGAGGTGGGGCAGCTGGTCTGACGAGCGGGGTACGAGGTCCCACTCGGCGAAGCACAGGTTGCGTGCCCAGCTGCGTACCCGGGCGAGGGTCTTCCGCAGCGGGTCCAGGGAGGCGAAGTACCAGGAGCAGTGGGCGAGGACCACGTAGTCGAAACCGCCGTCGGGAAAGGTGACCGCCTCGTCGAGGAGGTCCAGGCCGAAGCGGAAGTCGATGCGCGAGCCCAGCGGCGTCGCTGTGAGGTGCTCCGCCGACTGCCCCAGGGTGACGGGGGCGCCGTACGACGGATCCGCGATGTCGACGGCGACCACCCGGCCCCATGGGCCGACGGCCTCGGCAAGGACGGCCGTCATGTCGCCCTGCCCGCAGCCGACCTCCAGTACCGACGCTCCGGCCGGGATGTCCCAGGTGGAGACGAGTGCGGCCCGATATCGGGTCTGGGGCAGCTGAATGCCGGGGCTCAGGGCCCCGACTGCCATGGCGGCCGCGATCGTGGGCGCCTTCGCCATCAAATCGGTCTCGTTCACAGGGTCCTCCGTCGTTCTCTTCGGGTGCCGTGCGTGTCGAGGCCGCGGCTTTGCAAGGCTCCATCGTGGCCTTCTGCGCCATCGCCCCCGTCGGCGGCAGCACGCCGTCGACTTCGCAGGAAGCCATGATCCAGTACTCCATCGGCCTCGGCGCGGTCATCGGCGATCCGTCTCCCCCGCGGCCGAGCCGACCGACAGTCCAGTTTGCGTACCGACTTGCGTGTTTCTACGGACGTGGCCGGGTCCGCCCGCCGGACAGAATGTGGGCCGCCCACCCGAACCGTTCCCAACCGGAGGACCCGTGAAGCTCCGCCAGACGCTGGTCGCCGCCACCCTCGGCGCGACCGTGCTCACCGCCGTACCGGCGGTGACCGCCTCGTACACCGCCTACGCCTGCGAGGACACCCAGACCAGCTGCGACCACGAGGAGGAGGAGAACCCCTGGCCGGACGAGGACCCGGGCGGTTTCCCCGGCGGTGACCCCGGTGACGGTGGCTGGGGTGGCGGAGGGGACGGCGGTGGCACCGGGGGGTCGTGGGGCGACATCGACATGTTCAACGGCGTCGTCGGCCAGCCGGTCGACGGCACGCTGCCCCGGGTCGTCGTCGACGGCACCGCCACCCGGCCGCCCACTCCGATGGACCCGGCAATGCCGCCGATGTCGTGGGGCTGGGGCAGCGGTGCGCCGGCCAACGGCGCGGGCCCGGTCCAGGCCGGTGCCAAGACCGAGGTGCCGACCGACTGCCACCGCAACGCCAACTCGATGCCCGTACGGGTCAACCGGACCGTCAAGTACCAGATTTCCTACCAGGTCAGCGCCAACATCTCGGCCAACGCGGCCACGGTGCTGTCCTCTTCGCTCGGCGCGCAGCTCAACACCCAGATCGAGCAGTCGTACTCCGTCGACGTCCTCCTCGCACCGGGTCAGTCCTGGGCGCTGTTCGTCGAGTACCAGACCTTCACGTACTCCGTCACCTCCACGAACTGGCTGGGGTACACCACCACCGAGTACGTGGACGTGGTGCGGCCCACCGGGAAGGTCACCAGCCGGTGGTGCTGATGGATCCGCGCCCCCGGGGCGCGGCGGTACGACAGGTCGCCCCCGTCGTACCGCCACTGGACGCGGAGGCGATCCCCCCGGCGGAACGGGACGAGGCGACCGGCGCGCTGGGCGAACTCGCCGACACCGCCGGGCGGCTCCTGGGCGATCCGGACCTCTTCCACCGGCCCCGGTTCCGTACGGCCGTGCACACCCGGCATCTGGCCCGCATCCCCGACGGGCTGGTGACCGCCCGGATCGCGGCCGCCGCCGAACGGCGGGCCGGGGCCGGGCTGCTGGCCGCCGCCTCCACCCGCGCGGAGATCGCGGAACGTCCCGACCGCAGGCCCTGCTTCGCCCCGGACGCCCTGAGCGAGCTGCACACGCTGGTCGTCGCCGGCGATCCCAGCATCCCCGGCCCCTGCGGCCTGCGCCGGTCCACGGCCAGAGTCACCTGGGCCGACGGCCAGGTCTTCGCGATCGAGGTGGCACCGGGCCGGGAACTCCGGGGCCACGTGGAACGCTGGTACCGCTGGGCCGTACGCACCACCGCCCCCGCCCTGGACGCGGCCGCCCTCTCCATGGCGCGGCTGCTGACCGTCCACCCCTTCGCCGACGCCAACGGCCGGACCGCGCGCCTCCTCGCCCAGTGCGACCTGTTGGCGGCGCGGCTGCTGCCCGGGCTGTTGCTGGACCTGGACGGCTGGGTCCACGCCCACCGCCGCGCCCACGACGAGGCCCTCGTCGCCGCCTCCGAAGGCCGGTGGACGGAGTGGGGCTCCCTCTTCGCCCGTGCCGTGACGGAGACCGCCCGACACCGCACCACCACCATCACCCGGTACGGCGCCCTGCTCACCGATGCCGCCGGACACCTCACCGACGACCCGGCCGCCGCGGCCGTCCTTGCCCACCTGCGCTCCTCGCCCGCCGTCTCCGCCGGCTGGCTGCGCGACCGCGTCCCGTATCCCCCGGAGCCGGTCCTCGCCCGGCTGACGGCGAAGGGCATCCTCCTCCCCCACCCCGGCTCCCCGGCGCGCTGGTGCACCCCCCTTCCCTGGCGGTCCTCGACGAGCCCTGGACCCCGGAGTCCTGAACCGGCGGCGCGGACCGGACATGTCACCTCTGGAGTGGAGACGGGTCAACGTCGGAGTGCCGGCCTTTGGTCAAGCTCCCAGGGACATGGTCACCTTGCTTCGTGCGCGGGGCCCGGCACCTCGGCGGAAACCGGGGCGGTGGACACGCACGCCGCTCCCGCCCGCCTGTGGCCACGCTCCGGCCGCGCGGAGCTGCCCGGAGCCGTCGTCGGGTTTGGGTGCGCACATGCCGAGCATCAGGATGGACATGAGCAACGACAACGCAACCGGCGCAGGCCAGTGGTACTTCGACACGCACACGCATGCGGTCGCGGAGGAACCCGGGCCCGACCGCCTCGGCCCCTACCCGACTCGGGAAGCGGCCGCCTCGGCCATGAAGACCGTGGACGACCGCAACACGCAGTGGAGTGAGGATCCCCGCTGGAACGACACCGCCGGGTCATAGAACCGCCGCTGCAGTACCACCGACTAGTCGGGGGTGAGCGGGCCGATCGCCCGGGCCAGGGCGGTGCGCGAGGAGACGCCCAACTTGCGGTAGGCGCTGCCCAGATGGGAGTCGACGGTACGGTGGCTGAGGAAGAGGCGTTCGGCGATCTGCCGGGAGCGCAGTCCTGCGGCCGCCAGCTCGGCGACCTCCCGTTCGCGCGCGCTCAGCGCCGATCGGAGGTCCTCTGACCGGGGGTCGGTGCCCGGGAGGACTGCGGCCCGGGAGCCCGCACTCGGACCGGCACCCCGGGCCGGCACCCCGGGCCGGCCGGGTCGGTGCGGAGAGCCGGCTGCGCACGCGTTCCGCTTCCTCCAGGGCCAGGGTCGCCCCGCAGGGCCGGGCCACGGCTTCGGCTCGCGCCAGGACCTCCAGCGCGGCGGCCGGGCCGCGTACCTCCGCGGTGACCGGTGCCCCGGCGATGAGCGTCCACGCGTACTGCACGGGCAGGCCTCGGGCGCGGAATCCCTCTGCGGCCCGCTCGAACCCTTCCAGTGCCCCGGCGTGCTCCCCCGCGCGCCGACAGCAATTGGGCGCCGGCCCGGTGGACGCAGGCCCACTGCAGGGGCAGACCGAGCCGACCGGCGTCCGCCTCCGCTTCGGCGAGCAGCCGCTCGGCGGCCCCGGCGGGCCCGGCGGCCCCGGCGGTCAGCGCGGCGGTCGCCATCAGGGCGAGGAGCGAGGGCCGGAAGGCGGCCTGCAGCTGCGGCAGACCTTCACCGCCTCCGCCGTCCAGCAGCGTCCGCATGCAGCCGGTGGCGTCCCCGCCCAGCAGCTGCGCATGCGCCAGCAGGCTGATCGCGGAGGTGGCCCACCAGCCCCGGCCCAGCGTGGCGGTGTCCACCGCCCGCGCCGCGAGCGCGGCCGCCTCCCCGGCGTACCGCCGTCCCCGGGCCCAGACCAGCGTCATGGCGCGCATCGCCGTCGCCAGTGCCACCACGTCGGGCGCGCCGACCGCGCGAGCCAGTTCCTCCGCCTCGGCGGCCCGGCGCTCCGCGTCGTCGAGCCGGCCGGCCCACTGATCGATCATGGTCAGGCCCAGCAGCTGGTGGGCACGGATGTGCTTCTGCGCCCCGCCGGTCGCGGCGTCCAGACCCCGCTGGAGGTGACGGCGGGCGTCCGGGAACCGCTCCAGGTACAGCTCCGCACAGCCGAGCAGGGCGAGGACGTCCGGGGTGTGGCCGGCCACCCCGTCGGGCAAGGCGTCGACCAGCGCGGCGCAGCGGGCCACTTCGGGTGCTCCCCGCGCGATGTCACCGGAGAAGACGTCGCAGAAGGCGATGAGGACGCCCAGGGCCGCCGCGGCGGAGGGTCCGGCCTCGGTCCGCGCCCGGGCCGCCTCCCGCAGCAGGGGCCGGATCCGGTCGTGGGTGCCGCGCAGGACGTGCACCAGCCCGTACTCGTAGATCAGCTCGGTGGCCTCGGGGGACAGCACGGCGGGCAGCGGCCGGGGCAGCAGTGCCATCCCGGTACGGGCGATGGCCTCCGCCTCCTCGTACCGGCACAGCAGCCGCTCCGCGTCGGCGCAGACGGCGTAGGCCCGCAGCAGGAGCCGGGGCGTCAGCCGCGGGCTCCCGCCGCCGGTGCGGCCGGTGTGCCGGGGGACGCCCTCGGCCAGCAGGGCGTGGGCAAGGGCGCGGGCCTCCCGGAGGCGGCCGGAGGCGATGAGCGCCCGGCAGTGCGCGATTTCCCAGGCCACCCGCTCCTCGCCCTCCCTGCCACGGGCGGGCAGCGCGTCCAGGGCGAGCCGCAGCCAGCGGGCCGCGACCGCTGGTGCCCGGGTGACGGTTTCCGCGGCCCCGTCGGCGAGGACGCGGGCTGCGGCGGCTCCGTCGGTGTGCACCAGGTGCTCGGCGTGCCGGGCCCGCTCCACGGCCGGGGCGCCCTGTTCGGCGGCGATCTGCAGAGCCAGCCGGTGGGCGTGCAGCAGGAAGGGCAGTTCGCAGTCGGCGTGGGCGACCTGTCCGACGACCGGGTGGCGGAACGCCAGCCGCTGGCCGTGGCCCGCCGGACGCACCAGGTCCGCGCGGACCAGCTCTGCGCACGCCTCCAGGCCCTGCCGCGCGCCGAGTCCGGCGATCCGGGCGGCGTCCGCCGGCCGGAACGTCCCGCCCAGCACGGCCGCCGCCCGCACGACGGCCCGGGCCGGTCCGCTCAGCTCGCCGAGCTCGGCGAGCAGCGGCGCCGCCTCACGCAGCAGCCGGGCCTCGTCGCCGCCCGCCCGGTCGGGCCACAGCGCGGCGTCGAAGCCGGCCGCGACCAGCAGCCGCAGGTACCCGGGAAGTCCGTTCGACGCGGCGTGCAGGGCCGCCGCGGAGGCGTCCGTGCCGTCCGGGGCCGCGTAGGCCGGAGGCACCGCGTACGCGGGGGGCATGGCCGCGTCCGGCGCTACGGCCGCGTACGCCGCTGCCGGGACCGGCCGCGCCAGCGGTCGAGCAGGGCCGCCACCGCTGCCACGTCCAGCGGGCCGGCCTCCAACCGGACGATCCCGTCCGTCCGTACACCGAGGTCGAGCGCCTCCAGCAGGGCCGGGGGGGCTCTGCCGTGGCCGGTGCGCCAGTACCAGCACGAAGGCGGGGAGCGACGAGGGGGTGGGAGCGGAGGAGGGTAAGGGGCGGATCAGCCGGAGCGCCAGGTCCAGCGAGGACGGATCGGCCCGGTGCAGCTCGTCGATGAGCAACACGCCGCCGGCGGCGCGCTGCCGGATGCGCTCGCACCAGGCGGCCGGGCCGGATGCCTCGGCGGCCCCCGGCCGCCCCGCGGCGTCGCGGAAGACCCGGAACGCGCCCTCGCCCGAGCGGGGCGCGCGGGCCCAGGTCACCGGGAACCCGCGCGCCACCGCCTGCTCCGCCAGATGGCAGGCCAACTGCGTCTTGCCGGAACCCGGTTCACCGCTGATCTCGACCACGGCCCCCCGGCCGCGCTCCAACCCGTCCAGGACCTGCGCGAGTCGCGCGCTCTGCGCCTCGCGTCCCACCGGTGGACCATCCGTCATCGGTGACGACACAACGAACACCCCGCCCCTCCCCCTTGCGGCCACCGCACGTCCCGGGCCAGGGCATGGCGGGGCCGCACGTCAGTCCCGGACCGTCTCCCCCGCTCCTGGCTTTGATCCAAAAGTAGCCCGCCGCACTGACAGCGGCTCGTCAGCGCCGGAGTCCTGCGCTCCGGATCCGGTTGTCAGGGTGTGCCGCCCTCGTCGCCCTCCCAGAGACGTGGCTCTCGGCGGTGACGAGATGCGAGATGCGAGTTGCACCTGCCGTAGCGGCATGTGGTGTCGTCAAGGCACCACCCGCACGAAAGGCTCCCTCTGCGATGTACCCCTCCGTCACGTCACCACGCCGGGTCAAGATCGGTGATGCCGCCGCCTTCGCCGGGACCACCCCGCGCGCCATCCGCCATTACCACCAGATCGGTCTGCTGCCGGAGCCCGAGCGGGGCGGTGACGGTCGCCGCCGCTACGGCTATGACGACATGATCCGTCTGCTGTGGGTCCGCAAGATGGCGGAAGCCGGAATCAGTCTGGACGACATGCGAGCCGCCTTCGACGGAGCCCGGGACCTCGAGGAGACCCTGGGCCGGCTGGAGGAGACCCTGGCCGCTCAGGAGGCCGACATCAAGCGTCAGCGCGCGGCAGTCCAGCGCTTGCGGACCGTGGGCAGCCCGCTGGGTCTGCTCTCCCCACTGGTGACGGACCGGTTCAGCCACCTGCCTCCGGGCACCTTGCGCCCCTCCGACCTGGATGCCCTGCTGGTGACGGAACGGGTCTTCGGGCCGCTGGGAGCCGCAGTCCAGGCCAGCGTGTTCATCGTGCTGGCCACCCACCCCGACCTGCGGGCCGACGCGGACCGCCTCGAGGCGGCCGACGCGGCCCTCGACGACAGCGTCGATCCCCATGACCCGCGTGTCGAAGAGCTGGCCGCACAGCACTGCGCTCACCACAGCGCTCTGGTGGAGGCCATCGAGGCGGACGGGGTGGACGCGGCCGAGGAGAAGCTCTTCGAGAGGTACGACGCCGACCTGACGGGCGAGGAGGTCTCCCGGATCAGCGCCTTCGAAGCCGTCACCAAGATGCCCTACGACTTCTCTCCCGCCCGGATGCGATGCATGGAACTCACGGCAGAACTCCTCGCCCAGGACGGCCAGGACACCCCGGACGACGACAGATGATCGCCCACGGCAGGCACGGACGGACCCGTCAGCCGCCCCTCGCCGCCGTTCGGCGGGACGCGCCGCACACGGTCCGCCGGGCTCAGGACACGAGGCCGTGCTCCCAGGCCCAAGCCGCGATCTCCACACGGTTGCGGGCCGGGAGCCTCTCCTGGATCCGGCTCAGGTGACTCTTGATGGTGCTGACGGCCAGACTCAGCTCGGTGGCGATCTCGTTGTTGGTGCGCCCGCGCGCGACGAGGGTGGCGACCTTCAGCTCCTGCGGTGTGAGGCGCTGGAGCTGTGTCGTATTCCGCTGGGCCGGAAGCCTGTTGAAGTGGCTCAGCAGCCGCACCGTGGTGGACGGTGAGATGAGCGACTCCCCCTGGGCCGCCGCGCGCACCGCTTCCACGAGCAGGCGCGAGCCCGAGTTCTTGACGATGAAGCCGTTGGCCCCGGCACGCAGCGCCTGGTAGGCGTATTCGTCCAGGTCGAAGGTCGTGACGATGACGATCCTCGTCCGGGACGCCGCGGCATGAGGGCCGGTCCGCAGCAGTCTCGTTGCCTCGAGGCCGTCGAGACCCGGCATCCGGATGTCCATGAGGCACACATCGGGGGCGAGCCGTCGTACGGCCTCGACGGCGTCGACCCCGTTGGACGCCTCCCCGACCACGGATATGCCCTCGTGGCTCTCCAGGATCAGCCGGAATCCGGTCCGTACCATCTCCTGGTCGTCGGCGATCACGACGGTGACGGTCACGGCTGGGTGCTCCTCGGGCTCGGGCCGGTCGAATCCCGACGACGCACGGCTGCCGGGAGGCAGGAACTCCAGGTTGGCACAGCCGCCCTCGTCGGGTGACGGCGGCCGCCGCCGGCTACTTCAGGGGTATCGAGGCGGCCAGCTCCCAGCCGCCCTCGGGCATGGGGCCGCAGTCGAGCTCGCCGCCCAGTTCGGTGAGCCGTTCGGTCAGCCCGATCAGGCCGAAGCCACTGGGTCGGAAGCGCGGGCGCGCGCGGTGACCTCCGGTCGCGTTGTCCCGTACCCGTATGACGACGCGGTCCCCTTCGCTCCCCAGCAGGACGTGCACGGAGGTGGCGCCGCGCGCGTGCTTGCGGACGTTGGTCAAGCCCTCCTGCACCAGCCTCTCGACCGACTTGGCCAGTTGCGGCGACCACGTGGTGCTGTCGACTTCCTCGGAAACGGTCAGCCACGTGCGCTGTTCCGGTGTGTCGGCACGGCGTACCAGATCGCCGACCCTGGTCAGTGCCGGCGTGGGCGGCGCGGCTTGCTCGCGGGTGCCGGGGTCGCGCAGCAGCCGCACCATACGGCTCATGGCCACGAGCCCGTCCTGGCCGGTCCGCTCGATGTCGGAGAACAGCAGCCGGGCGGTGGCGGCATCCCGTTCCGCGATGTGTTCGCCCGCCTGGGCCTGCACGATGATGGCCGTGACGTGATGGGCGACATGGTCGTGCAAATCGCGCGCCAGCTCCAGCCGTTCGGCCTGTCGCACCTGCTCTGCCGTCGAGCGGCGTCGGCGGTCCTCGGCGCGCAGATACACGCCCAGCAGGGCGAACGCTGCCGGCAGCAGGGTGAGGAACCCGTCCAGGGGACTGAGCAACGGCACGTCCGAGAGCCCGGGTGCCCGCTGGCCCAGCCGCGTCGTCGCGGCAAGGAGCGCGGCCGCGGAGAGCACCAGCGGCAGTCCGCGGCTGTACCGGCAGGTCACGCACATCAGGAGGAGCAGCCCGGCCAGCTCGGCCCAGCCGGGGGTCCGCTGCAGTACGGACTCCTGCACCATCGACGTCACCAGCAGCGAGAGGGCGGACGCGCCTGCGGTGAAGACGCAGGCCGTACCGTGCCGGCCGCGGCGAAGGCTGCGGGACACGACGGCCGCCGCGCAGCAGACGAGTACCCCACAGGCCACGACGGCCAGTCCGAGCCCGGTCCTGCTGACCACACCCGCATCGACCACCAGGAGGAGGACGGTGAGGAGGCCGGCCGCGAGCTCGGGAGAGGTGAGGGCGGCCGGGAGGGGGAGTCGGAGCGGGGGCGGGAGGCGGAGCGGGGGCGGCATGGCGATGAGGATAGACGCCCCTGGTCAGAGCAACGAAGGCGGGAAGACGGGTGCGTACTTTTGGTGGAGGCGGTCGCTGAGAATGCGTTCTTTGGACCGCTGTGAGGGGCGCGAACGACCGCACAGAATGGTCGGCGCACGCACCCACAGAACGTCTGGAGACCTCGTGAATTCCGCTGCTCCCCGCTTCCCCCTCGCGCACCGCGCGGCCCGCCGCACGCTGCTCGCGAGCGCCGCGACGCTGCTCGCCGCCACGACGCTGACCGGGTGCGGCCTCTTCGGCGAGAACTGGGACGTGAAGATGGAAGTGACAGGGACCGGACAGGCCGACATCGCATACAACTTCTCCGGAAAGAACAAGCAGACGAAGGCCCCGGGCGAGGCTCTGCCGTGGCAGGTCTCCCAGAACGTCGGCTTCGGCTTCAACGGCGTCGCCGTCCTCCACGCGCCGCCCGGCACGGCCTGCCGCATCTACGTCGACGGCAATCTCCGGAAGAGTTCTGACCAGCCGGACGCCAAGGGCGACGTTTCCTGCACCGTCAACCTGCAGGAGAAGTAACCCGGAACACCGTCCACTCGTCGTCACTGCCGAATGCCGCACCTGATAGCCGGGGACGGGCCGAGGATCGGTCAGCGGTCTGTCCGGGTGGCACCCATGCCACGGAAGGAGGGATTGCGCCTCCCCCGCGTGGCGGCGCCGCAGTCCTGTGGGCATCGTGACATGCATCCGGACCGAGTCCGGTGAACCGATACCGCCGTCGCGGCTTCCAGGCCGGCGGACGGGCGCGATCCGTGATCCTGCGGGAGACGGAAGAAGCAAGGAGACTCCATGGTGAACTACCGCCGGCCCGTCCTGCGACGGGTGCTGACGAGTGCGGCGATCGGCCTCGTCCTGGCCGCCACGGGTCCCGCGGGGCTCGCGCAGGCCGACGGGGGCGGGGCTTCGGCCTCCACCGGTACGGACGCCTCCAAGGCGCGCGCGGTATGCCCGCCCACGACGCTGTGGGCCAACACCGGCGGAGCCGCCCGGAACCTCATCCAGTACGACACCACGGGCACCACGCTCAGCACCGCTCCGCTCGTCCGCGACTACGGTGACATCGCGTTCAGCCCGAACGGATCGACCCTGTACGGGGTCGACTTCCCCGGAGCAGCCGGTTCGACCACGCTGTACACCATCGATCCGGTCACCGGTGCGGAGACGGCGAGCACGCCGATCACCGGACCACTCGCCGCGGTCACCCCGACGCCTGCAGTCAACGGCCTGACCGCCCGCGCGGACGGAACGCTCCTCGCCGGTTCGTTCAGCACGAGCCAGATCTTCCTGATCGACCCCGCCACGGGCGTCTCCACCCTGTTCCCGGTCTCCTTCCCTGCCGGCATCGTCTCGGCGGGTGACTTCATCACCCTGGACGACGGCGACGTCCTGGCCTTCGGCGCCCCGGACGCCGCGGGTCCGTCCACGGTCTTCCGTATCCGCCCCGACAACAGCATCATCCAGATCGGCACGGCCCCCCAGACCTTCGGTGCGGCCAAGTCCGCCGGGACCGTCTACTCGTTCGCCTCCAACGGCGACATCAACCTGCTGAACAGCCTGCCCACCACCGCTTCGACCGCGGCGCTGCCGGTCACGACCGTCGAGGCGACCGGCCTCGGCTTCTACGGCGCCACCTCCACCCAGGACGCCGGCACCTGCGTCACGCCCGCCTACACGATCTCCAAGACGGCCACGCCGGCCAGAACCGTCAGGGAGGGCGACACCATCACCTACCGGGTCACCGTCCGCAACACCGGCACCACGGCCGCGAGCGGCGACTTCACCGACGACCTGAGCGGTGTCCTGGACGACGCCACCCTCGTCCCCGGCTCGGTCACCTCCACCACCGGCACCGCGACCGTCACCGGCGACAACCTCGCCTGGACCGGCACCCTCGCGACCGGCGCCACCGCGACCGTCACCTACAGGGTGAAGGTCAACACCCCCGACACCGGCGACCACCGGCTGGTCAACGTCGCCGCCCCCACCGCGCCGGGCGGCACCTGAACCACCTCCCGCGCCTGCACCGTCACCATCAAGGTCAAGGCCGAGGACTGCGACAAGCCCGGCCACGGCAAGCCCGGCCACCACCACGGCGACGAGCCCGGCCGCGGCCACGACGACGACATGCGGAAGCAGGACGTCTCCCCCTCCTGACCGTCACACACTGCGGTTCACCGACACAGCGGTCCGTGAAGGACAGCGATCTCCACAGGCAGAGACCGAGCCGCACGTGACCGGTTGAACGCACCATGCTCTGCACCATCGCGGCCATCGCCGACCAGCCGGTGGGCGACAGCGCGAGGAACCGGGCAGTCAGGGCCGTCTTCCCCACTCTCTCGTGGGCGAGACGGCCCTGTTGTCGTCCGTGCCGCGCGGGGGCTGACACGGCAGTCGCCAAGGAGGCACGCCGGCCTCGCCGGCCGGGGCCGGACCGTTCGGCGAACCCCCGGCGCCGACGCTCGGAACGCCCCCGGACCACGGATTCGACGGCAGCCAGCCCCGCACATGACGTCGAGGTGGTCGGGCAGTACAGTGCGCGCCGTGGAGATACCCGACTGGTACGTCTGGATCGTTCTCGGTCCAGCCGTTCTGCAAGCTCTTGGCCTCGTCCCCATCGTCCGCCGGCTCCGCGGACCCGACCCGGTGCTGCGCTCCCAGGCGCGTCTCGAACTACTCGATACTGTCGCCACCCTGATCCTCATGAGCGGCCTGTTCCTGACCCTCACGCATGCGGAAGACTGGTTCTGGCTCGCCGCCACCGGCTTCGCGCTCCTGACCGCCGGCTACGTCGCCAAGGGCGTCCGGCACTTCCGCGCCCGCCGCAGCAGCGCTTCCTGATCCAGTCCCCACGTACTCCTGCCCGCGGCGCCCGCCGCAACGCCCCGGTCGCGGCGTGCCATTCGGCCCGCCCCGGCCCTCCAGGGAGCGGGCGCCGGGGCCGCTCCCTGCGTTCCCTCTCTGCGACGTCATGGCCTCCGGCGGCCAGACCTACGACTACGTCGGCAGCATCATGGGCGAAGGAGTCCCACCGAGGGGCTCCGGCCCGCAGCCAGCGCGGTGGCGGGGCGCGGATCCGGCCACGGTTCGAGTGGGGAACGCCGTTGTCCCGCCGGGTCCGTGACGGCCGAAGGGCACGCGAGTGAGTCCCGGGCGGGCGGCGGTCGGGGGGACCTGCGGTGCCGGGACGGCGGGCGGGCGGGCGGTGAGGTTCCGGGGCTCCGGGGTTCTCAGCTGCGATGACCGTGGATTCGTGGGCCGGTCCGATGCGATCAGATGGTCCAGACCATTGACCTCGGGTTGGGCTGCTCCCTAGCATCGGTGCCGTCGGGGCGGTCGCTCCGCGAGGCCATTCGGACCCTCGGGCACGCCTGCCTCCATGTCCGGAACCGTTCGTCTGGGTATGCCCGGTTCCCCTCCGCACGACGCCCTCAGGAGCCACGTGCCCGCACATCGAACAGGAGCTCTCATATGGTGACCTCGGGAGCCGAGCCGCCGGCCGACGGCGTGGGAGAGGACCCCGGGGTGCTGTCCGTGGGACAGGAACGGCTCTGGTTCCTCGACCAGTTGGAGCCTGGTGACCCGGCGTACAACATCCCGTACGTCCTGCGGCTGCGCGGTTCGCTCGATGCCGCGGTGCTGGGACGGGCCCTCGACGGTGTCGTCGCCCGGCACGAGGCCCTGCGCACGCGGTTTCCCGCCGCGGACGGGCGGCCGTCGGCGGTCGTCGACGACGGCGCGACCGTCCGCCTCGACCGGCGCGATCTGCGCGGCCGCGGTGCGCGGGAGCTCGCCGAGGTGCTGGGCCCGCTCGTCAACGGGGGCTTCGACCTCGGCGCCGGACCGCTGGTCCGGGCGGCGCTGCTGCGGACCGGCGAGGAGGAGCACCTGCTGTGCCTCGTCCTCCACCACATCGTCGCGGACGGCTGGTCGCTCGGGCTGCTCCGGTCCGAACTCGCCGACCACTACGCGGCCTTCAAGGAGGGGCGCGACCCGGCCCTCTCCCCCGTGCCCTCCTATCGGGCGCACGCCGCCGCCGAACGTGCCTGGCTCGAAGGTCCCGAAGCCGCCGCCGCACTGGCGTACTGGCGTGAGCACCTGGCCGGTGCGCCCGCGTTGGAGCTGCCGATCGACCTGCCCCGGCCGGCCGTGCCGAGCAGTCGCGGCGGCTACCACACCAGGGTGCTGGGCGGGATCGGGCCCGCGCTGGACAGTTTCGCGCGCGCCCACCGCGTCACGCCGTTCATGGTGCTGGCCACCGCGTACATGAGTGTGCTGCACCGGAGCACCGGGCAGGACGACTTCTGCGTGGGCGTCCCCACCGCCGCGCGGGACACCGTGGAGAGCGAGCGGACGATCGGCTACTACTCCTCCGCCCTCGTGCTGCGGGCCGGCTTCGCCGGAGTCCCCACCTTCACGGAGGTGCTGCGCAGGACCCGCTCGGACTGGATGCGCGCGCTCACCCACCGGCGCGTCCCCTTCGAGCGGCTCACGGAGGCGCTGCGGCCCGAGCGGGACACGGGGCGCACGCCCGTCTTCCAGACGCTGCTGGCGGTCCACACGCACGGGGGCGGTGCGCTCGGGGAGCAGGACTTCGCCGATCTGCAGGGCACCGAGACCGACGGCGGGCACACCGCCGCCAAATTCGAACTCGGTCTGGACATCCGGCCCGAGGGGGACGATCTGCACGCCGTCTTCGGCTACCGCACCGACCTGCTGCACGCGAGCACCGCCGCCGCGTTCGCGTCCCGCTTCGAGATGTTCCTGCGAGCCGCGCTGGCATCCCCTCAGACACCGGTTCACCAGCTGCCGCTCCTCGACGCGGACCAGCTCCGGTTCCTCGCGGACGGATCCCGAGGGCCGGACCTCGCCGGTCCCGCGCCCTCGACCGTGCTCCGCGCCATCGACACGGCGGCGGCCGAGGCGCCCGGCGCCCTCGCCGTCCTCGGGCCCGACGAGAGCCTCACGCGCGGCGCCCTCGCCGACGCCTCCCGAAGGCTCGCCGCCCGGATGGCCGCGCACGGCGTCACCCGCGGCGACCTGGTCGCGCTGTGCCTTCCCCGGGGACCGGGGGCCGTCGTCGCCATGCTCGCGGCGTGGCGGCTCGGCGCGGGCTACCTCCCGCTCGACCCCTCGTACCCCGCCTCCCGGCTCGACTTCATGCTGCGGGACAGCGGTGCCCCGCTCCTCGTCACCCCCGACGGGACGCGGCCCGACGGCTTCCCCGCCGAGCTGCCCGCCGGGCTCCGGCTCCTGTCGCCGGTGCCCGGCCCGGCGGAGCCGGTGCCCGGGACCCCGCCGGAGCCGTCTGCGGGGGCCGGGCCCGAGGACCCGGCCTACCTCATCTACACGTCCGGGTCGACGGGGACTCCGAAGGGCGTGCTGGTGCCGCACCGGGCGCTCGCCGCGAGGGTCGCGTGGATGCGCGAGGGCTACGGCCTCACCCCCGAGGACCGGGTACTGCAGTACGCGACGCTCTCCTTCGACACCAGTGCCGAGGAGCTGTTCCCGGCGCTGGCCGCGGGCGCCGTGCTCGTCACCGCGCGGCCCGGCGCCGCCCTGCCCGACCAGCTGGCCGAGCCGTACTCCGCGGGTGTCACCGTGCTCGACCTGCCGACGCCGTACTGGCACCACCTCGTCGCCGACCTCGACGAGACGCCCTGGCCGGACCGGCTGCGCCTGCTCGTCCTGGGCGCCGACCAGGTCCAGCCGCACGCCGTGGCCGCCTGGAGGGGGCGGTTCGGCGACCGGGTGCGGCTGGTCAACTCGTACGGGCCCACCGAGACGACGATCATCGCGACCACGGCGGACCTCGGCGACCAGGACGGTGTCACCCGTCCCCCGATCGGGCGGCCGATCGGCGCGACCACCGTCGCGGTCCTCGACCGGCACGGCGGCCGGGTGCCCCCCGGCACCCCGGGTGAGCTCGTCATCGGCGGTGCGGGGGTGGCCGACGGCTATCTGGGCAGGCCCGGCGCGACCGCCCGTGCGTTCGTCCCCGACCCCGACGGGCCGCCCGGCGCCCGCCGCTACCGGACCGGCGACCTCGTGCGGCACCGGTCCGACGGGGCGCTGGAGTTCCTGGGGCGCATCGACGACCAGGTCAAGGTGCGCGGCTACCGGGTGGAGCCCGGGGAAGTGGAGGCCGCGCTCCTCGCGCTGCCGGGTGTCGGGCGGGCGGCGGTGACCGTGCGCGGGGACGTCCTCGTCGCGTACGTGGTCCCCGCGCCGGACGGTCCCGCTCCGGGCCCGGTCTCCCTGCGCGGCGATCTCGCCGCCGTCCTGCCGCCGCACGCGGTCCCCCATGCCTTCGTCCTGCTGGACGCGCTGCCGCTCACCCCGAACGGCAAGCTCGACCGTGCCGCGCTGCCGGCCCCCGACGTCCCGGCCGCGGCGCGGGCTCCGTTCGAGCCGCCGCGCACGGAGGGCGAGGAGCTCGTCGCCGAGGTCTGGTGCGAGGTGCTCGGGGTCGACGGGATCGGTGCGCACGACGATTTCTTCGCCCTGGGCGGGCACTCACTCCTCGCCACCCGGGTCATCGCCCGCGTCCGCGCCGCCATCGACGTGGCCGTACCGCTCCGCGCCCTGTTCACCCACCGCACGGTGGCCGCCTTCGCCGAGGCCGTCGAAGCCGCCCTGGCCGCCGAGATCGACGTCCTGTCCGAGGCCGACGTCGCCGAACTCCTGGCCTCGCAGGACGCCCTGGAAGGAAACCGACCGACGTCATGAGCAGCACCGACACCACGACTGCGGCCGACCCGGCCCCGGAGGCCGGGCCCCCGCCCGGGTCGTCCCCCACCTCCGGCACCCTTCCTCCGACGGCCGCCGGCGCTGCCGCGCCCGCCCTGTCCGGCGCCAAGCGGGAGCTGCTTCGGCGGCGGCTGGCGTCGCGGGCGAAGCGGTCGGCCGTCATCCCGCGCCGGGCCCCCGGAACGCCCGTTCCGCTCTCCTTCGCCCAGGAACGCCTGTGGTTCATGGAGCAGTTCGCGCCCGGGACCTCCGCGTACAACATCCCCGTCGTGCGGCGCCTGCGCGGCGCGCTGGACGCCGAGGTCCTGCGGGCCGCGCTCGACGCGAGCGTGGCCCGCCACGAGACGCTGCGTTCGCGCTATCCGGCGACCGAGGACGGGCGTCCGCTGCTCGTGGTCGATCCGCCGGGACCGGCGGCGTTCGCCGTGGTGGAGGCGGCCGACGAGGCCGCCGCCGAGGGGATCGTGGACGAAGCCGCCGCGGTCCCGTTCGATCTGGAGGAGGGGCCGCTGCTGCGGGCCCTGCTGGTGCGGCTCGCCGACGACGACCACGTCCTCCTGCTGCTCGTCCACCACAGCGTGAGCGACGGCTGGTCCAGCGAGGTGCTCCTCGGGGAGGTCCTGCGGAGCTACGCGGCCCGGGTGGCCGGCGCGCCGGACCCGCTGCCGGAGCTCCCGGTGCAGTACGGCGACTTCGCCCTGTGGCAGCGCGAGCGGCTGAGCGGTGAGCGGCTGGCCGGGGAACTCGCGCACTGGGGGCGCGAGCTCGCCGGGATCGAGCCTCTGGAGCTGTCGTTCTCGCGGCCGCGGCCGCCCCGGCAGACGTTCGAGGGCGCCGGCTACGCCTTCGCCGTGGACCGGGCGCTGCTCGACCGGCTGGCCGCCCTCGGCGACCGGCAGGGCGCCACCCTCCACATGGTGCTCCTGGCCGCGTTCCAGGCCGTGCTGTCCCGGTACGCCGGGCGCCACGACTTTGCCGTCGGCTCGCCGGTCGCCGGCCGTCCGGAGGCCGAACTGGAGCCGCTGGTCGGCATGTTCGTGAACGTGCTCGCGCTTCCGGCACGGCTCGGCGGGGATCCGACCTTCGCCGAGCTGATCGCCCGCACGCGCGAGACCTGCCTCGACGCGTACGCCCACCAGGAGCTGCCGTTCGCCCAGTTGGTGAGCGAGCTCAAGGTGCCCCGGGACGTCTCGCGGCCTCCGGTCTTCCAGGCCGTCCTCGCCGTGCAGAACTACGCCGTCCAGCGCGACGGGGGCGAGCTTGAACTTCCCTTCGACGTCGTGCCGTTCGGGGTGCGGGCGAGCGGCACCCGGTTCGACGTCGAGCTGTTCCTCCAGGAGTGGCCGCAGGGGATGCACGGCTCCTTCAACTACAACACGGACCTGTTCGCCGAGGAGGACGTCGCCGCGCTCGCGGCCCACCTCGGACGGCTGCTCGCCGCCGTGGCCGACGACCCCGGCCTTCCCCTCTCCGACCTCGGCCTCCTCACGGACGAGGAGCGGGCGTTCGAGGTGGAGCGGTTCAACGACACCGCCGTCGAACGGCCGGCCACCACCCTGACCGCGCTCTTCGACCGGCAGGTCGCCCGGACCCCGGAGGCCGTCGCGGTCGCCGTCGAGGACCGGCCCGCCCTGACCTACCGCGCTCTGGCGGACCTGGCCGACCGGATCGCCGGCCGGCTCGCCGCGGAGGGCGTCGGCCCCGGCGACCTGGTCGCCGTGAGCGCCGAGCGCTCGCCGGAGCTCGTCGCCGGGCTCCTCGGGGTGCTGCGCACCGGAGCCGCGTACACCCCGCTCGAACCGGACTATCCGGCCGAGCGCCTGGCCTTCCTCCTCGCCGACAGCGACGCCAGGATCCTGCTCACGCAGCGCGGCCTCGCCACCCCCGACGGCTGCAGCGCCCGCGTCCTGCTCCTCGACGATCCCGCCGAGTGGCCGCGCGCCCGCGACCTGCCCGCCGGTCCACGGCCGCAGGACACCGCGTACCTCATCTACACCTCCGGCTCGACCGGCCGCCCCAAGGGGGTGCCCAACACCCACCGGGGCATCGCCAACCGCATCCAGTGGATGCAGGACCGGTATCTCATCGGTCCCGGCGACGCGGTCCTGCAGAAGACCCCGACCGGGTTCGACGTCTCGGTCTGGGAGTTCTTCTGGCCACTGGCCGCCGGGGCGCGGATCGTTCTCGCCAAGCCCGGCGGACAGCGGGACAGCGGCTACCTGCGCGACCTCATCGTGTCCGCCGGCGTGACCGTCGCCCACTTCGTGCCGACCATGCTCACCACGTTCCTGACCGAGGAGGGCGTGGAGGACTGCACGGGGCTGCGGCGCGTGGTGTGCAGCGGCGAGGCACTGCCTCCGGACACCGCCCGCGAGCTCGTCTCCCGGCTGCCCGGTTCGTCCCTGGCCAATCTGTACGGTCCGACCGAGGCCGCGGTGGACGTCTCGGCCTGGGAGTGCACGGGGCCGATGGAGACCGTGCCCATCGGTCTCCCCGTCGACAACACGCGCCTGTACGTGCTCGACGAGCGGCTGCGCCCGGTGCCGCCCGGCGCCCCCGGGGAGCTCCACATCGGCGGGACCGCCGTGGCCCTGGGCTACCACCGGCGGCCGGGGCTGACCGCCGCGCGCTTCGTGCCCGACCCGTACGGCCCGCCGGGAGCCCGGCTGTACCGGACCGGGGACCTGGCGCGGCGGCGCCCGGACGGCATGCTCGAACACCTCGGCCGGATCGACCAGCAGGTCAAGCTGCGCGGGCTGCGGATCGAACCCGGCGAGACCGAGGCGGCGCTCCGTGCGCAGCCGGGGATCGCCGATGCCGCGGTCGTCCTGTACGAGGACCGGCCCGGCGGTGGCCGTCTCGTGGGCTACCTGGTGGCCGCCGCGGGCGCCGAGGAGCCCGATCCGTCGGCGCTGCGCGCCACGCTGCGCCGGAGCCTGCCCGACCATCAGGTGCCGACCGCGTACACCGTGGTGCCCGCGCTGCCGCTCACCCCGAACGGCAAGCTGGACCGGCGGGCCCTTCCGGCGCCGACCGTCCACCGGGCGGCCGGGGCCGCCGAGCCGGAGACGCCGGCCGAGGTCCTGCTCGCCGAGATCTGGGCGGAGGTCCTGGGGCTGCCGCGGGTGGGCGCCGACGAGGACTTCTTCGATCTCGGCGGTCATTCGCTCCTCGCTACCCAGGTCGTGGCGAAGGCCCGTAAACGGCTGACGGAGGCCGGGGCCCGGCCGATCAGCGTGATGGACCTGTTCACCCAGCGGACCGTCCGCGAGCTCGCCGCCGTCGCCGACCGGGACGAGCGGGAGCGCGGGCCCCGGTCCCTGCTGCACCGGCTCACCCGCGCGATCCCCGCCGAGCGGCGGCGGCTCACCCTCGTGTGCGTGCCGTACGGGGGCGGCAGCGCCGTCGTGTACCAGCCCGTCGCCGACGCGCTGCCGGCCGACACCGAGCTGTGGGCCGTCGCCATCCCCGGGCACGACCTCGGTGTGACCGAGGAGCGGCTCTCCTTCGACGACCTCGCGGCCGGTATCGCGGCGGAGGTCCGGGAGCAGGTGCAGGGCCCGCTCGTGGTCTACGGCCACTGCGCCGTGGGCACGGCGCTCGCGGTCGCGGTCGCACGGTCCCTGGAGGCGTCCGGGCGCGAGCTGGAGGGCGTGTACGCGGGCGCCCAGTACCCCTTCGCGAAGCCGCGCAGCCGGGTGCTGACGGCCCTCGGGAAGATCGCCTCGCTGGAACCGCTGGTCGGCGACCGGACCTACGCCAACTGGCTGACCGGCATGGGCGTCGACACGTCCGAGCTCGACGAGGAGCAGGTGCGGTTCGTGATCGGCAACATGCGCCGGGACACCCGGGCCGCGGAGGACTGGTTCACCCGGGTCATCGCGGAGGTGGCCGACGGGGCTCCGCGGCTGCGGGCGCCCCTGGTCTCGCTGGTCGGCGACCGGGATCCGGCCGCCGACTTCTACCAGGAGCGCTACCGCGAGTGGCTGCTGCTGGCCGAACGCTCGGCAGTGGCCGTGCTGGACGAGGGCGGGCACTTCTTCATCTCCTACCGGGCGGCCGAGGTCGCGGAGGCCGTCACGAGCGTGCACCGTGCCGTCCTGGACGGCACGACCGCGGCACTGCCGGTGGCGGACCCGGAGAACTCCTGGTGGTTCCACGGCGAGACCGGTCCCGCCGCCGGCCGGCCGGCACCAGTGGGCGCCGGCCCGGGGGGTGAACCCGGTCCGGCTGCGGCAGCCGATGACGGAACGGACGCGGGCGTGGAGGCGGGTGCGGGTACGGGTGCGGGTGCGGGTGCCGACAAGGACGCGGACCCGGACGCAGACACGGACCAGGACAAGGACGCGGGACCTCAGCCCGGCATGGGTCGGTTCCTGCTGGTGGCGGGCGGTCAGCTCGCGTCCATCATCGGGTCCGCGCTCACCGAGTTCGCCCTGCCGATCTGGATCCTCCTGGAGACCGGGTCGATGGCCCGCTACGCGCTGTACGCGGTCGTCGCCATGCTCCCCGGCATCCTCGTCGGACCGCTCGCGGGGGCGCTCGTGGACCGGATGGACCGGCGCACGGTGATGCTCGCGGGCGACATCGCGGCCGGGGCCACGCAGGCCGGGCTGCTCGTCCTGCTCCTGACCGGCCAGCTGCGGTCGTGGGAGGTGTACGTCCTGCTCGGCGTGCTGTCCGTCTCGCTGACCTTCCAGCGGCTCGCCTACTCCTCGGCCGTGCCGCAACTGGTTCCCAAGCGCTATCTGGGTCACGCCAACGGCATCGTGCAACTCGCCTTCGGCACCGCACAGTTCGTGGTGCCGCTGGCAGCCGTCGCCCTCATGGCGGCCATCGGCCTGCAGGGCATCCTCATCATCGACGTGATCAGTTACGTGCTCGCCATCGGGGTCCTGCTGGCGGTCCGGTTCCCGCGCACGCTGCCCTGGACCCGGCGCGAGTCCCTCGTCGCGGAGATCCGCAACGGCTTCGCCCACGCGTGGCGGCGCCGCGGCTTCCGCTCCATGCTGCTGTGGTTCGCCGGGCTCAACATCTTCCTCTCGCCGCTCTTCCTCCTCACCACCCCGCTGGTCCTCGCCTTCGACGACCTCGGCGGAGCGGCCCGCGTGGCGGTCGCGGGCGGCGCCGGGGCCCTCCTGGGCGGGGTGGCCATGGGCTTCTGGGGCGGTCCGCGGCGGCAGCGGATGCGCGGCATGCTCGCCCTCGCCGGACTCCTGGCCCTGGCGGGCGCCGTCACCGGACTGCGCGCGAACCTGTGGGTGGTGGCCCTCGGGGTCTTCGGGATGTCCTTCGCCCTCGCCCTCGTCAACGGGATCTACGCGACGATCGTCCAGACGAAGGTGCCGCAGCGGTTCCACGGGCGGGTGTTCGCCCTCAACACGCTGATCGCCTGGTCCACCCTGCCGCTGGGCCACGGGATCGTCGCCCCGCTCGGCTCCGCCTTCTTCGGCCCGCTGATGGAGCCGGGCGGCGCCCTCGCCCCGGTCTTCGGGCCGCTCATCGGCACCGGGCCCGGCCGTGGCATCGCCCTGATGTACGTGCTGTTCGGGCTCGCGATGGCCGGGCTGGTCGCCCTCGGCCTGCGGCTGCCGTCGCTGTCCCGTTTCGACCGCGACGTGCCCGACGCGGAGCCGGACGACCTGCTCGGCCTGCGGGAGCGGGCCCGGGCCGCCGCGGACCGGCGGGCGAAGGCGGGCGCCGCGTGATCCGCCGCCGCCCCGGGGCCGGACGCGGCCCGGCGGGGCCCGTCCCGGCGCCGCCCGCAACCCTGGCGGAACTGCTCGCCCACCGGGCCACCGCGCACGGGGAGCGTACGGCGATCGTCAACGGGCCGGTCCGGCTGGGCTTCGCCGAGTGGCAGGACCGCAGCGGGGCCCTGGCCGGCGCGCTGCGGCAGGCCGGGCTGACCGCCGGGGACCGGGTGGTGCTGTGGTTCGGCACGGAATCGTGGACGCAGTACGCGGTGGCGTTCCTCGCCGTCCTGCGGGCCGGCGGCGTCGCCGTACCGCTCTCCGACCGGACGTCGCCGGCGGGCACACGGCACGTCTTCGCGGATGCGGGGGCACGCTTCCTGGTGTCCGCGGGTCCTGGGCTGCCACCGGGGATCCCGCCGGGCGTACGGGCTCTCGTCGAGGACGACGCGTCCGGGCACCCGGCCCTCCCCGGCCCGCCCGCGCCCGACCCGTCGGCCCCGGCCCAGATCCTCTACACCTCGGGCACGACCGGGGCGCCCAAGGGGGTCGTGGCGGCGCACGCGAACCTGGTGCACGGCTGCACGCGCGACGAGCGGCGCCGGCCGCTGCGCCACTCCCGTACCTTTCTGCACGCCTTCCCCGTCGGCAGCAACGCGGGCCAGACCATGCTCGTCAACGCCCTGAACGCAGAGGCGACCTGTGTCACCGCGCCGCAGTTCACTCCGGCAAGGTTCCTGCGGGCGGTCGCCGAGCACGGCGTCGGCAGCGTCTTCGTGGTCCCCGCCATGGCGATCGAGCTCCTCGGCTCGCCGGCCTTGGCCGCGGCCGCCGACGCCGGCGGCCTCGGCACCGTACGCCTGGTGGGGTCGACGGCGGCGGCACTGCCGCAGCAGGTCGCGCTCGATCTGAGCCGGGCGTTCGCCCCGGCCCAGATCGTCAACTACTACACGTCGACGGAGGCCGCCCCCGCCCAGGTCACGCTGCTCTTCGACCCGGCCCGGCCGCAGTCGCCGGGCCGGCCCGCATCGCTGGCCGATCTGCGCGTCACGGACGATGCGGGACGCCCGGTGCCGCCCGGCGGGGCCGGTGAGCTCTGGCTGCGCTCCCCCACCGCCCCGCGCGCCTATCTGGGGGGCGGCGACGTGGAGGTGTTCCACGGCGGCTGGACCCGGATGGGCGACCTCGGTCGGGTCGACGAGGACGGTTTCCTCCATCTGGTCGACCGCGAGCGCGACGTCGTCAAGTCCGGTGGCCACAAGGTCTCCACGCTCCAGGTCGAGAACGCCCTGCACGCCCACCCGGACGTGCTGGACGCCGCCGCGGTCGGTGTCCCGCATCCCGTCCTGGGGAGCGTCGTCGCCGCCGGCGTGGTGCCGCGCGGCACGGACCCGGTGGGCAGTGGCGGTGACCGCGACCGGCTGACCGCGAGCACCCTGCGGGCCTTCCTGCTCGGCCTGCTGTCCCCCCACGAACTCCCCGCCCCGATCGTCTTCCTCGACTCGCTCCCCCGCAACGAGGGCGGCAAGGTCCTCAAGCGGGAGCTGCGCCGGATCCTCACCCCCGACCCCCGCGAGGCCACCCCATGACCCACCCCACGACCCGGCCCGGCCCGGCCCGGCTCAGCCCGGCCCAGCACGGCATCTGGCTCACCGAGCGCGCGCTCGACACCGGAGCCGCCTACCACCTGGCCGTCACCCTCGACCTCGCCGGACCGCTCGACACCGGGGCACTCGACCTGGCCTGCCGGGCGGTGGTCTCGCACCACCCGGCGCTGGCGACCCGGCCCGGACCGGACGGCTCCGTCCACCCCTGCGAGGCACCGGCCCTGCGGCGCGCGGACTGCGCACCGCGGGAACTGGACGCCGCCCTGGCCCGGGAGCTGGCGGCGCCGTTCGACTCAGGGACCGGCCCCCTCTGCCGCTTCACCCTGTTCCGCACCGGCCCCGAGCAGCACGTCCTGCTGGCCGTCGTCCACCACCTGGTCCTCGACGGCGAGTCCAAGGACCGGCTCGTTTCCGATCTGGCCACCGCCTACCGGGGTGAGCCCCTGCAGCCCGCGCCCGCGGTTCCGGGGGACGCACCCGGGCCGGAGGCGCTCGCCGCCGCCCGCGCGTACTGGGCGGAGCGCGGGTACGCGCCGGGCTCGCCCGTCCTGCCGTGCCTCGCACCGCCCGCGGACGGGGGCCTGGTGGCGGCGCCCGGCTCCGAGGTGCCCTTCCGGCTCGACTCCGGGCGCTGCGACGCGCTCGCGGAGGCCTCCCGCAAGCTCGGCGTCACCCGTTTCGAACTGCTCCTGGCCGCCTGGCAGGCACTGCTCGTCCGGTACGGGGACCCCGCGCCGGCGACGGCGGTGGAGCTGTCCCTGCGGGCGCCCGGCGCTGCGGTGGGCGTCGGAGTGGCCGTCAACGAACTGCCCCTGAGCGTCGGTCCCGTCGGCGACGGCCCGCCGATCCGGCTGCCGTTCGAGGAATGGGTGCGCGCGGTGCGGGGCGAGCTGCGGGCCCTGTACCCGCACCGGTCCGTCCCCCTGGGGCAGGCCGTCCTGGGCCTCACCCCGCGGACCGCGCTGACCCCGCTGTCGGTGAGTTACCGGCGGCGGCCCGCGGCGCCCGCGCCGGACTTCGGGGCGGTGACCGCCGGGGTGCGCTGGATCGGCTTCCCCGGCGCCGTCCGCAACCTCCTGCACCTGCAACTCGTGGACAGCGGCGACGAGGTCCACGGCAGTGCCCAGTTCCGGACCGGGGCGCCCTTCGGCCGGGCTTCCGGGGCGGGCGACGCGGACGGCGGCGGGTGCCTCACCTCCGCCGCCGTCCGCCGGATCGTGGGCCACTGGACGCGGCTGCTCGACGCGGCCCTCGCCGACCCCACGACGCCGCTGGGCGACCTGCCCCTGCTCGACGAGGACGAGCTGCGCGTCCAGCTCGCCGCTCCCGAGCCGCGTCCTGAGCTCACCGCGCGCACCGTCCCCGCACTGCTCGCCGTCCAGGTTCGGGAGCGCCCGGACGCGGTCGCCGTCGTCTCGGACGGCGAGCGGATCACGTACGCCGAGCTGGCCGGCCGGGTCGCGCACGCCGCGGCAGCGCTCGTCCGGCACGGTGCCGGGCCCGGATCCCTCGTCGGGATCGGGCTGCCGCGGGGCCTGGACCAGCTCGTCGCCGTCCTCGGCACGCTGGCCGCCGGGGCGGCCCACCTGCCGCTCGACCCCGGCTACCCGGCGGAGCGGCTGGCCTTCGTCCGCGCGGACGCGGGCTGCACGCTGTGTGTCACCCGCACCGCTCGGGAAGCCGGCGACCTGACACCGGCGGACCTCGCCCCGAGGACCGGCGCCGCCGTGCCGTCCCTCCCGACGCCCGACCCCTCCCTCCCCGCTTACGTGCTCTACACCTCGGGGTCCACCGGACTCCCCAAGGGCGTCGAGGTGCCGCACTCCGCCCTCGGCAACCTCCTCGGCAGCCTCGCCGAGCAGCTCGGCTCCGGCCCTGAGGACCGCTGGCTGGGCCTGACCTCGCTGTCGTTCGACATCTCCGCCGTCGAACTGCTGCTGCCCCTCACGACCGGGGGGCGCGTCGTCCTGGTCCCCGAGGGCGCCCACCGCGACGGGCCGGCGCTGGTCGACCTGATCGGCCGGGAGGGCGTCACCCATGTGCAGGCCACACCCAGCGGCTGGCATCTCCTCCTGGACGCCGGCCTCGAAGCCCGCGCCCCCGTCCCGACCGCGCTCACCGGGGGCGAGGCCCTGCCCGCCGGGCTGGCCGCCCGGCTGACGGCCGCGACCGGGCGGCTGGTCAACGTGTACGGCCCCACCGAGACCACCATCTGGTCCACCCTCGCCGAGCCCGCCCTGGCCCCCGACGGCTCCGTCGGCCTCGGGTCGCCGCTCGCCAACACCCGCGCCTACGTCCTCGGCAGCGACGCCAGGCCGGTGCCGTACGGGATCTCCGGCGAGCTGTACCTGGGCGGCGCCGGGGTGGCGCACGGCTACCGGGGCAGGCCCGGCCTGACCGCGACCCGGTTCCTGCCCGACCCGTACGGGCCGCCCGGCAGCCGCATGTACCGGACCGGCGACCTGGTCCGGCGCGGTCCCGGCGGGGCGCTGGAGTTCCTCGGCCGCTCGGACGGCCAGGTGAAGCTGCGGGGCCACCGGATCGAACTGGGCGAGATCGAGTCCCGGCTGGCCGGGCACCCCGCCGTCGCCCAGGCGGCGGCCGTCCTGCACGGGCCGGAGGCCGACCGCCGCCTCATCGCGTACGTCGTCCCGGCCGGCGCGGCCCCGCACCCGGAGGAGCTGCGCTCCTTCCTGGCCGGCCTCCTCCCCGAGGCCGTGCTCCCGGGGGCGTACGTGGTCCTGGACGCCTTCCCGCTGACGCCCAACGGGAAGCTGGACCGTGCCGCCCTGCCGGAGCCGGAGTCCCTGCGCCCCCAACCGGTGGCGGCGCCGTCGCGGGACGAGGAGCTCGACCAGGTCGGCGCCGCCGTGCTCGCGGTCTGGCGCGAGGTGCTGGACCTCGACGACCTCACCCCGGACGAGGACCTCTTCGACCTGGGCGGCCACTCCCTGATCATCACGGCCATCGCCGCCCGGATCCACCAGCGCCTCGGGGTGGTCGTCCCGCTGGACGCGTTCTTCGACACACCGACCGCCCGCGACATCGCCGACATCGTCCGCGCCCTGCACGAGGAGCAGCAGTGAGCAATGAGATCCGTTACGCCGTCGTCGTCAACGACGAGGAGCAGCACGCCCTCTGGCCGGAGGGCGCCCCGCTGCCCGAGGGCTGGCGGCCCGAGGGCTTCACCGGGACGGAGGAGGAGTGCGTCGCCCATGTCGACCGGGTCTGGCCCGACATCCGTCCGCTCAGCCTGCGCCGCCGGCTGGCGGCCGGGCACGGCGCCGGTCCTGCGGAGACCCGATGAGCACGGCGGGAGGCGCCCGGCCCGTACCGCCCGGCGCACCGTCCCGGGGAGGTGACGACAACGCAACGGAGCCGCTCCGCCGGGAGCTGGCCGCACTCGTATCGCGGTCCACCGACGGGCTGCTGGGCGTGCGGGAACTCCTGGCCTCCACCGCGCCGCTGACGGACCTCGGCGTCGGCTCGCTCTCGCTGCTGCGTCTGGTCGACGCCGTGGAGGGCACGTACGGCGTCTTCGTCGACCTCGGCGACCGGAGCCTGTACGCCGAGGATCTGCGCGGGCTGACGGAGCGTCTGGTCCGGCTGGGGGCGGCGCCCGTGGCGGCGGAGTCCGCGCCGTGAGCCCGGTCGGTACGGGGGCGGCCCCCGGGCGGCAGGCTCCTCCCGGGGCCGCTCGGACCGGGGACGAGGTCCTGGAGGTCCCCTTCGCCGCCGGGCGGTCGGGCGAGGCGCCGCTCACCTGGGGCCAGCGCGCGATCTGGCACGCGATCGGCAGGACGGCCCCCAACGACCACTACTTCAATCTCGGCAGGGTCCTGCCCCTGGCCGACCGGGGCGTACCGGTGGACACCGATCGTCTGCGTTCGGCGCTCGGCGCCCTGCTGTCGCGGCACGAGGCACTGCGCACGCGGGTGGTGGACGCGGACGGCGAACCGGCGCAGCGGCTCCACGCGGAAGGACGGGTGAACCTCGTCGTCCGGGACGAGCCCGATCCGGAACGGGCCGGGAGGACCGCCGCGGCGCTGTTGGCGGAGCTGGCCGGACGCCGGTTCGGGTATGCGCAGGAGTGGCCGGTGCGGCTGGGTGCGGTCCGCAGCGGCGGCCGGATCACCCACGCGGTGCTGGCCCTGTGCCATCTCGCGGCCGACGGGCACGCCGCGGAGGTCCTCGTACGGGACCTCCGGCTGCTGGTGCGTCGTGGTGCGGCCGGCCCGGTCTGTGCGCAGACCCCGCTGGACCTGGCCCGGCACCAGCACGGTCCGGCCGGGCGGCGGGCGAGCGAGGCGGCGCTGGCGCACTGGGAGCGCGGGCTGGCGCTGGTACCGCCGACGATGTTCGAGGAGCGGGTGGCCCGGCCGCTGCGGCCCCGGTTCTGGACGGGCCGGCTGGTGTCGGCGGCCCTGCCGCGTGCCGTGGACGCGGTCGCGGCGGCCCACGGGGTGAGCGGCTCCACGGTGCTGCTGACCGCGGCGGCGGCCCTGGTCGCGGCCGGGCAGGGGCACGGGGCCGCCGCGGTCATGCCGATCGCGGGAAACCGGGCGGCGGAGGAGCGGCGGACCCTGGTCAGTACCCTGTCGCAGGATGCGCTGTTCGTCCTGGAGCTGCCCGAAGACCCGTCCGGGGAGGCGGTCTTCACGGACCTGCTGGCCGGGGCGTGGCCCGCCGCGCTGGCCGGGTACCGGGCCGCCGCCTACGATCCGGTCGGCTGGGACGCACTGCTGGAGCGGGCGGCCCGTGACCGGGGCACCGAGGTCCATCCGTACTGCTGCTTCAACGACATGCGCCTCGTGGACCGGGCGGCGGCGTCCGTCCCGGCCCCCGGCGCGCAGGAGCTCGCCGGGCTGCGCCGCCGCACCGTCCTGGACTTCCCGGCGACGCAGGAGCGGGTGGCCTGCCGGTACTGCCTCCATGTGACCGGTGACGCGGCCGCGCTGACCGTCACCCTCACCGCCGACACCGCCTACCTGCCGCCGGACGCGATCCACGCCCACCTTCGGGGCATCGAGGAGGTCGTCGTCGCGTCCGCCGCCGGCGCCCCACCGCCGCTCTCCGGGCTGGCGGGGCTCCTCGCGGGACCGGAGGCCGGCCGGTGAGCGGGGGGTGCGTACCCCGGCCGCTCGCCCACGCCGACACCACGTCCTGCGTCCAGGGCGGGCGGATGCGGTTCCACGTGGCGGCGGGCGACGGGGCCCGGTTCGCGGGCCGGGTGGTCGTCACGGACGCGGTGGCGGAGCGGGTCGTGGCCGAGGCGGACCTCGCGGGGCCGGGCTGGACGCTCGACGTGCCGGGCACATGGCCGAGTTCGCTGTACGTCGCGTCCTTCCACGACGCCCGCCCCGAGGTGCCCGCACCCGAGCGGGACGCCGAGCACGAGGTGTGGTTCGTCGTGCGGGCGGCGCGGCCGGGCGGCTCCTCCACCGTGCTCGTGTCCGTGCCCTTCCCCACCTGGCGGGCCTACCACCGGGCCGGCGAGCCGGGCCGGAGCATCTACTACGCGGAGCAGCCCACCCGCGCGGCCCGGGTCTCCCTCGCAGCGCCGGGCGGCGGGCCGCCGCCGGAGCGGTGGGAGGAGCCGCTGCTGCGCTGGCTGCACCGGACCGGGCGCAGCGTCGAGTACTGCTCGGGATTCGACCTGCACGGCGGCGCCGGTCTCCTGGCCCCGTACCGGCTGCTGGTGGTGAACGGGCACGACGAGTACTGGACGGCGCAGATGCGCGACGCCGTCGAGGGGTTCGTGCGGCGCGGCGGGAACCTCGCCGTCTTCGCCGGGAACACCGCCTGGTGGCAGATCCGGCTGGAGGACGGCGGCCGCACGATGGTCTGCCACCGCGACGCCGCCGCCGACCCGGTCGCCGCCGTGGACCCGGCGCGCACGACCGTGGAGTGGTCGAGTTCCCCGGTCGACCGGCCGGAGAACTCCATGACCGGGGTCAGTTTCCGGCAGGGCGCCGGGGCGTGGGGCGAGGGCATGGCCCTGATCGGCCGCGAGGAGTACACGGTCCGCTTCGCCGACCACTGGGTCTTCGAGGGCACCGGACTGCGTGACGGGGACACCTTCGCGCGCGGCGCCCTGGGCTACGAGACGGACGCGGCGGAGCTCGACTGGTCCGCCGGGGTGCCGCGGGCCACGGGCCGGGACGGAACGCCCCGGTCGTTCGCCGTCCTCGCCACCGCCGACCTGCGGCACTGGCGGACCTACGGCCAGGGCGGCTGGGCGACCATGGGGGTGTTCCGTGCCGGGGCCGGCAGCGTTTTCAACACCGCCACCATCAACTGGGGCCGCGCGCTGGACGATCCGGTGGTCGACCGGATCACCCGCAACGTCTTCGACCGGCTTTCGGGCGCTGTCCCGGCCCCGCGCTGGCACGCGGTCGGCCCGGCACCCCGCCTGCGGGCACTCACCGTGTGCGAGGGGCTGTTGTTCGCCGTCGCCGAGGACGGCCGGACCGTGCTCCACCGCGAGCCGACCGAGCAGAACCTCCCGTGGACCCCCTGCCCGCCCGTCGACGGCGATCCGTCCCCCGAGCTGCGCTGCCTGACCGCGCCGCGCGAGGCCTCCCACCCGATGCCGCTGGCCCTGCTGGCGGTGACCGGTGACGACCGGCTGGTGCACAGGGCCCCGGTGCCGGGGCCCGCTCCGTGGCTCCCGGCCGGGCGGGTTCCGGCGGGGACGACGGCCCTGGCGATGTGCGACAACAGCCTGTTCGCGGTGACTCCGCACGACGACACCCTGTACCAGCGCCCGGCGGGCGACTTCGACGCACCGTGGCGGCGCCTGGGCCCGGCGGGCAAGGCGTCCGCGCTGGCCGTCCTGGGCGCCCGCCTCTACGCCGTGACCCCCGACGGCCTCCTCACCCGTCCGCCCGTCCTCACCGAGTCCTGGTTCGCGCCGTCCGCTCCCCCGGTCGCCTTCCCGCCGGCCAGGGCCCTGACGGCGTACTCGGGTCGCCTGCTGGCGGTGACGGAGGACGACCTGCTGATCAGCCACCCGGGGGTGCCGTAGCGGCCGCGGGGCCCGGGGAATGGGTGAAGGGCCCATGGTGATGCCGATCGGGGTTCCGGGCCACCGGCATGTCCGCGTACCCGAGCCCGCTGCCCCGTGCAGGCTGGGGCGGCGGAGAACGTGACGTCCGCCGATACGCTCGCTCGCGGGCCCGGGCGGCCGGCCATTGCCGGAGGAGAGCAGAGCCCCGGCTGCGTCCCGGCCGCCGTCCGGATACCGCCGCTGCTGAACTTCACCGGGCGGCTCCGGATGGACCAACGTGCTCCCCCGGCCTGGACACGGGGTGGCTCCAGTCGCTCATTCGCCGGTGCGCGGGTCCGCCCCACCGACTACAGGCCCCTCGCGGGAGGCTCCGTACTCGGCCGTCGCGGTCTCCTCCGCCCGCAACCTCCCCGACCAGCCGAATCCCCACCGCCC
Source organism: Streptomyces sp. NPDC048461 (assembly GCF_055587105.1). Classification (NCBI taxonomy): domain Bacteria; kingdom Bacillati; phylum Actinomycetota; class Actinomycetes; order Kitasatosporales; family Streptomycetaceae; genus Streptomyces; species Streptomyces sp. NPDC048461. Next base: position 106,617 of record NZ_JBVJGW010000010.1, read on the forward strand.
GAGGTTCCCGTGGGCCCGCTGGGGGCATACCGGCGGGCCCACTGCAGGCGGCCGCCGGATGCTGACGCGAACGACCCGGGACCGGCGAGGCGCGCCCGTCGCAGCCGAGGACCCCGGGGCGACGGCCGGGCCGCTCCCCGGCGTGGCTCCGTGCATGGACGAGACCCTGGGCCTGCCCGACAACGACGAGGGGTACGCTGGGCGGCCCGTTAGGGGGGCCGGTCCGAGTTCCTCCACGGCAAAAGTCCCTCTGCGTCGCCTCAGCGCGCCGGCCCAAGCCCTTCCGGGAGCGCAGCCGCCACGAGGTCCACGGCCTCCTCGGGCGTCTCGGTACGCGCGACCAGCTCGCCGTCGTTCCGCACCCCGTAAAGCCCCCCGTCGTAGGGGTAGATGGCGTACCCGACCCGAGCCTTCCAAGCCTCTTCAACACGGGTGGAGAACCTGAGGTTGAAGTGGCTGTTGACCGGCATCAGCCGGCGCAGCACCGGCTGGGCGTACGCCGCCGCCAGCAGCGCGTGGGCGCGCGGGTGCCGGTTGTACGGCGGCATGTGGATACGGTCGAGCTTGACCCACCACGTCAACTCGACGGCGCCGAACGGCTCCCGCTCGTGGGCGAGAGCCCAGGGCCTGAACCGGACGAATGAGGCGCATGCGTGGGTCTCCCTGAGCCCCTCGCCACCCGTCCACGCCACCGTCGCCGTGACAACCTCGGTCAGATCCGCAGTCCACCCCCAGGCCAGAGGCGTGCCATTGTTCCGAAGGTTCACCTGGAAGGTCCGCTGCCCCTCGCGGGGTGGGTGCACCATCACGCGCCGCCCGCTTCCCGCGTCAACGTACTCCGCAAGGCGTCCCCCGTTCTCCCCCGACTCCGGCAGGCCGAGCCCAAGGCCCTCGGCCGTACGTCTCAACGCAGCCCGGAGAGCCCCGTGATCGTTCCAGCCACCCTCACCACGTCCCGCCCCGATGCCCATCACCCCACCCCAACGGCTCCGAGGCTATCCGGCGCTGCGCGGCGGCAGCCGGCGTGTGATCCGGTCGAACAGCTCTGTCAGCGGTTCGCCGACGTCCTGCCCGAACTCGGTCAATCCGTACGTGACCTGGGGCGGCGTGGTGGGCTCGACCTCCCGCCAGACCAAGCCGTCCTGGACCAGCGCGCGCAGGGTCTGGGCGAGCATCTTCTCGCTGATGCCCTGAATGCTGTCGCGCAGTTCGTAGAACCGCAGAGCGTTGCTCCGCAGGGAGATCAGCACCCAGATCCCCCACCTGCTGGTCACGTGGTCGACCACACCGCGCGCTGGGCAGTCGGTGTGAAACACGTCATACCGCTTCTCCGGACCGGCCTGGATGAGCTGCGCGCTTTCCGTCACGTGATGAGCTTACCAACAGGTATGTCCTTACGAAGAGTTAGCCCTGCTCCTAGCGTCGTACCCACAGAAGGACGTCCGACAAGGAGCTGATCATGATCGTGGTGACCGGGGCTACCGGCAACATCGGCCGGCCGTTGACGCAGGCGCTCGCCGAGGCCGGCCAAGAGGTGACGGCTGTGTCGCGGCATACGGCCGCGGTGCCGGGCGGGGTTCGCCACGTGGTGGCCGACCTGGCCCGGCCGGCCGGCCTCAGGCCCGTACTGGCCGGGGCGAAGGCGCTGTTCCTCCTCCTCTCCGGCGACCTGCACGGCGCCGAGGCCGACCCTGCCGCCGTGATCCGCGCAGCCGCGGCCGGCGGGGTCCGCAGGGTCGTGCTGCTCTCCACGCTGGGCGTGGTGACCAGGCCCTTCGGCGCGACGCGGATCGCGATGCGCGCATTGGAGGACACACTGCGGGAGTCAGGCCTGGAATGGGTCGTCCTGCGGCCGGGCGGCTTCGCCTCCAACGCTCTGTGGTGGGCCGAATCCGTCCGCACACAGCAGGTCGTCGCCGCACCCTTCGGCGACATCGGGGTGCCGATCATCGACCCGGCGGACATCGCCGCGGTCGCGGCGGCGTGCCTGATGGAGGACCGTCACACCGGCGGCGTCTACGAGTTGACCGGCCCGGAGGTGATCACTCCGCGCCGGCAGGCACAGGCCATCGCCGCCGCGCTGGGCTCGCCGGTCGGATTCCACGAACTCACCCGCGCCGAGGCCAGGGCCGCCATGGCCCAGAGCATGCCGGCGGAGCTCGCCGACGACACCCTGGACATACTCGGTTCCCCGAACCCGGCCGAACTGCGTGTCAGCCCGGATGTCCAGCGCGTCCTCGGCCGCGCCCCGCGCCCCTTCGCCGACTGGGCCGCCCGCAACGTCGCCGCATTCCGCTGAGACCGGTCAGCGCCGCGCCTCCTGCCCCGAAGGCAGCGTCCGCCTCTGGCCACGCCGGCACGCCCCTCGAGTACGACGTCCTCGACCCGCCCCAGCCCCCACCAGGCGAACCGTCCAGAAGGCGAACTGACAGGGGCGCGTGCTACCAGGCCCAGCCGTCGTTCCGGCCCACGCGGATGGCGAGCGGCATCGGTGCGTGTCCCAGCCCGCCGGGGTCTCCGGTGAGGCTACGGGCACAGGCCCCCGGGCAGGAGAACAGCTGTGCCGCCCCTGTCTGTGCCACGACCACGGCCTCGTGCGAGTTCCGCAGGTCCGCCAGACAGTGCATGCAGGCGAGACCCGCCTTCTGGTCTTCCGTCAACGGCGCGGATCCGACGTCGAAGGCCGTGGCCGTCCCGGCGGGGGCGGCCATGCGGGCGCCGGCCTGGCCTCCGGTCAGAGGCTCCGACGCGTGGTGAGGGGGCATGGTCTTCTCGATCATGTGCTTGCCTGTCTGCCGTCGAATGAACCATCGGGCGCCGCCTGGCTGCGGTGGCACCCACCGAGCCGGCACCGCGCTCCGCCACGAGGGGCACGCAACACCACGACCGTGACCGGCGCTGACGGCGCCCAGGCTCTAACGATCAAGCGTTTCGGCGGTCACCGCAGCCCAGGGGGAATCCCGCGGCACGGTGGCCCGGCGGCCCTGTACGAGGCACCCGACCGCGACCTCCGTCCCAGCGGCCGAGCCACCCGGCGGCGTTCCGCAACACTCCTGCCTCGCGCCCGGATGCGGGACGCGAGGCAGGAGCGCGATGACCATGAGGCGGGCGCGTGGGTGACCGTGGTGCCGCCGCAGCCGGCCGCCGCGATGTCGTACGGGCGGCGCGGCCCTCCTACGGCTCTTCGATGATGTGCACGGCCGCTTCCTCTGCCGAGGCGGCTCCGGCGTCGATGCCCACGTCGTGAGCCAGTACGCCGTTCTCGTGCGGGAAGGCGGTGACCGGTGCCAGTCGCCCGGCGCGGGCGCCGCCGGCCTGGGGGTCCACCGGTTCGCCCTCGCCTTCGGCCAGGTCCCCGATTCCGTCACCTGCCTGGGGAGCCGGTTCGGGAAGTTCCCGGGCGAGACGTTCGTCGAGGCTCTCCCCCTCTCGCTGCTCCTCGCCCGTGGTGGAGTGGCGGTCGCTCGCATACGGCCGCTCGACCGGCGAGTGGCCCTGATCGAGCAGGTCGTCGGCGTCCGGCTCCCCCAGGCTGTCCTGCATGTCCGGCTGGCCCTCGGAAGGCTCGTCCTCGGGCTGGGGCTGGTAGACGTCATCGCCGCGGGCGTGGGAGTCGCTCATCACTCTCGTCCTTCCTCTCGGATCCCCCGCTCCCGGGGTTGATCCATCCTCCTTGGGCGCCTCCCCACAAATCAGCGGATCACACGGACGGGGCGGTACGAGGCCCTGACCCATGAGGAGCGGTGGCCGGTCTTCCGGCTCAGGCCGGCCACTTCCACTGCGTGATCTCGGCCGGGTCCACGCCGGTACGGCGCAGCTCCGCGCGGAGCCGGTCGCGGTGGCGGGCGTACTCCTCCGCGAGCTCACGGGATCCGGCGTGGTGGTCCCGCAGGTAGGTCAGGGCGGTGATCGCCAGATCGTGGCGGGAGGTGCCGTTGAGGACGAGGAGGTCGTAGGGGGTGGTCGTGGTGCCCTCCTCCATGTAGCCGCGGACGTGGAACCGGTCGGGGTTCGGACGGCCGTGGAGCAGCTGGTGCACGGCGGAGGGATACCCGTGGAAGTCGAAGACGACGGGGGTGTCGTCACCGAACAGGTCGCGGAAACGGTCCTGCGCCATTCCGCGCGGGTGGCGGTCCGGCGGGGCGAGGGAGCACAGGTCGACGACGTTCACGAAGCGGATCCCGGCGTCGGGCAGGTCGCGCCGCAGCATGTCGGCGGCGGCGAGGGATTCGACGGTGGGGATGCCGCCGGCGCAGGCGAGGACGACCTCGGGGGCCGTCCCACCGTCCGTGCTCGCCCAGGGCCAGGCGGAGGCTCCCGCGCGGCAGTGGGCGCGGGCGGTGTCGAGGTCGAGCCACTGGGCGGCGTCGTGCTTGCCCGCGACGACGATGTTGACCTTCCCCGTCTCGCCGAGCAGATCCTCCATCGTCACCAGGAGGCTGTTGGCGTCGGGCGGCAGGTAGACCCCGGTCACGGTGTTCTTGCGGTTCAGCAGGTTGTTGATGAATCCCGGGCCCTGGTGGCTGTACCCGTTGTGCTCCTGGCGCCAGCCCTCGCTGCTGAGGAGGTACGTGAGGCTGCTGACCGGAGCGCGCCACGGGACCTCGCGGGACAGCTTCAGCCACTTCGCGTGCTGGTTGACCATGCTGTCCACGATGGGGGCGAAGGCCTCGTACGTGGGGAACAGGCCGTGCCGGCCGGTCAGCAGGTAGCCCTGGAGCCAGCCCTGGCAGTTGTGCTCGGACAGCATCTCCATCACGCGGCCGTCCCGGGTGAGGTCCTCGGAGTACTCCTCGACGGGCCAGACGTAGGCACGGCCGCTGGCGGCCAGGACGGCGTCGAGCTTGTTCGAGGCCAGCTCGTCCGGCGAGACGATGCGGAAGTCGCGGCGCGCGGCGCTGCTCCGCATCAGCTCGGCCAGCCAGTCGCCCAGGACCCGGGTGGGGCTCGCGGTGGCGGTGCCCCGGCCCTTGGCGACGTCGATCGCGTGGGGTTGCAGCGGCGGCAGGTCGAGCGGGCGGCGCAGGCGCCCGCCGTCCGCCGCGGGCTGGGCGCCGATCCGCGCCGCGCGCTGCGGTACGCCCGCCAGGACGTCCGGCACGGGACGTCCGTCGCCGTCGAACAGTTCCTGGGGCCGGTAGGAGCGCAGCCACTCCTCCAGGGCCCGCAGCTGCTCCGGATCGTCGTGGACGTCCGGCAGCGGCACCTGGTGGGCGTGGAAGGTCCCTTCGATCGCCGTGCCCTCGACCTCGGCGGGCGCTCCCTGCCCCTTGAGGCTGCGCAGCACGATCATGGGCCAGGCGGGGCGGACCGGCTGGTCGCCCGAGCGGGCACGGTTCTGGAGTCCTCGGATCGCGGTGTGCGCGTCGAGGACCGCCTCTCCGAGCGGGTCTCCCGGCGGGTTGCGGGTGACGTCCACGATCCGCGGGTCCCAGCCGTAGCCGCGGAAGAGGGACGTGAGCTCGTCGTCCGTCATCGTCGCGAAGACGGTGGGTGAGGAGATCTTGTAGCCGTTGAGGTGCAGGACCGGCAGGACCGCGCCGCCGGTTGCCGGGTCGAGGTACTTGGTGGAGTGCCAGGCGCCGGCGGTCGGTCCGGTCTCCGCCTCGCCGTCGCCGACGATGCAGGCGACGATCCGGTCGGGGGCGTCCAGGGCCGCGCCGAAGGCGGTGGCCAGGGCGTATCCGAGTTCGCCTCCCTCGTGCAGGGTTCCGGGGAGGGCCGGGGAGAGGTGGCTGGGGAAGCCGTCCGGGGCGCAGTAGCGCCGGGCGAGCTCGCGCAGGCCGGCGCCGGTTCGGGCGAGGGCCGGATCGTAGTCCTCGTGGGTGCCCTCCAGCCAGAGGTTGGCGTGGATGGCGGGGGCTCCGTGCCCGGGGCCGGTGACCAGGAGGACATCGGCGTCGCGCTCCCGGATGAGGGTGTTGAGGGCGGCGTAGACCATGGTGATGCCGGGGCAGGTGCCCCAGTGGCCCAGCAGACGCGGCTTGAGGTGTTCGGGCCGCAGGGGTTCGCTCAGCAGGACGTTGTCCTGGAGGTAGATGAGGGCCGCGGCCGCGTAGTCGGCGGCGCGCCGGTAGGTGTGCGGGTCCGGCTGTCCGGTCTGTCGGATGGACTCGGTCACGACACTGCTCCGCATCGTCATCAGGGGGCATGCTGCACGCCTGTCCGCCTGCCCTGTGGCATCTGCCTGAACCCGCGGGCTCCGGCGAGCGCATCCCGTGGGCCGCGGCGCCGGGGCCGCTCGTACGGCTCCCCCTCGCCCGGGCGTTTGCGCTAGCGCGGAGGCCGGGACGGGAAGCCGACCGCAGCCGCCGCCTCAACGACTCCCCGCTGGGATCCGTCCGGACCCGCGCACGGTTTGCCCGTCAGGGCCTCGGGTAGCCGAGACACGGGCGGAACGGGATGTTCCACACAAAGCCCTCCCTCGTCGTTCTGGAGATTTCATGTCAGACCAGCGCAAGAGTTCCTTTGCGACCGTGAATCCCGCCACTGGGGAAACGGTTGCGGAGTTCCCGGCCATCGAGGGCGAAGAAGTCGATGCCGCACTTGATCTCGCGGGCCGCGCGTTCAGCGCCTGGCGCGAGCGCACGGTCTCCGATCGCGCCGCCGTCGTGGGACGCGCCGCCTCGCTGATGAGGGAGCGCAAGGAGGAGTTGGCCCGGACGATCACGCTGGAAATGGGCAAGCTCATCTCCGAAGCGCGCGGAGAGGTGGACCTCGCCGCGTCGATCCTGGAGTACTACGCCGAGCACGGTCCGGCCTTCGCGGCCGACGAGCCGCTCGACGTCGAGGAGGGGGAGGCGTACCTCGTCAACGAGCCGCTCGGCGTGCTCCTCGGCGTCATGCCGTGGAACTTCCCCCTCTACCAGGTCGTCCGCTTCGCGGGCCCCAACCTGGTGCTGGGCAATACCGTCCTGGTCAAGCACGCCGGGATCTGTCCGCAGTCCGCGCTCGCCCTGGAAGCGCTCTTCCGCGACGCGCACGCCCCGGAGGGCGTCTACACCAACCTGTTCGTGAGCCATGACGAGATCTCGCGCATCATCGACAGCCCGGTCGTCCGCGGGGCCTCCCTGACCGGTAGCGAGGCGGCGGGTGCCCAGGTCGCCGAACGAGCCGGGCGGAACATGAAGCCCAGCCTGCTGGAACTCGGCGGGAGCGACGTGTTCATCGTCCTCGACCGCGAGGGACTGCAGCGCACGATCGGCGCCGCGGTGGCGGGCCGGATGGCGAACACCGGCCAGAGCTGCGTGGCGGCAAAGCGGTTCATCGTGCTGGAGGACGCCTACGAGGACTTCGTGGACGGCCTGCGCCGCGCCTTCGAGGACCTGCGGCCGGGCGACCCCGCCGACGAGGCGACGACCCTGGGCCCGCTCTCCTCCGAGCGGGCGGCAGCGGACCTGGCCGACCAGATCCGCGAGACCGTCGACCAGGGGGCGGAGCTCGTGACCGGTGGTCACCGGATCGACCGCCCGGGTGCCTTCGTCGAACCGACGATCCTCACCGGCGTCAAGCCGGGCATGCGCGCGTACGCCGAGGAGCTCTTCGGGCCGGCCGCGGTGGTCTACCGGGTCGCCGACGAGGACGAGGCCGTCGCCCTGGCCAACGACAGCCAGTACGGTCTCGGCGGTTCCGTGTTCGGCGCGGACCTCGATCGGGCACGCCGGGTCGCCGAGCGCGTGGAGACCGGCATGGTCTGGGTGAACCACCCCACCTCGACCCAGCCGGACCTGCCCTTCGGCGGCATCAAGCGCTCCGGCTACGGACGGGAACTGTCGAAGCTCGGCATGCAGGAGTTCGTGAACCGCAAGCTCGTACGGATCCTGCCGCCCGACGCAGAGCTGCGGGGTATCGCCGGCTGAGCGAGCGGCCCGGCGCCGTCGCCGTGCGCGGGCCCGGCGCGCCCCGAAAGGCCTCGCCCCCTGCCCCACCCGTAAGCACCCACAAGCACCCACAAGCACCCAAGGAGAGAACGTGACCGCAGTACCCGCCATCACCCTCAACAACGCCGTGCGGATCCCCCAGCTCGGCTTCGGCACTTTCCAGATCCCGCCCGAGGAGACCCGCGAGACGACGCTGGCCGCTCTGGAGGCCGGCTACCGGCACATCGACACGGCGCAGATGTACGGCAACGAGCAGGGCGTCGGCCAGGCGGTCCGGGAATCCGGGCTCGACCGCGCCGACGTGTTCGTGACCAGCAAGCTCAACAACGGCGCCCACGCGTACGACGCCGCCCTCCGGGCTTTCGACGGCACGATGGGGGACCTGGGCCTCGACTACCTGGACCTCTTCCTCATCCACTGGCCGCTGCCCGGCAACGGAGACTTCGTGGAGACCTGGAAGGCCATGGAGGAGATCTACCGGTCCGGCCGGGCCAAGGCCATCGGAGTCTCCAACTTCCAGCCCCGCCACCTGCGCCGGCTGCTGGAAGCCGGCACCGTCGTACCCGCGGTCAACCAGATCGAGGTCCACCCCTACCTCACCCAGGACGACGTCAGGGCCTTCGACGCGGAACACGGCATCGCCACCGAGGCCTGGTCCCCCATCGCGCAGGGCAAGGTACTCGACGACCCGACCATCACCCGCATCGCGGAGCGGGTGGGCAAGTCTCCCGCCCAGGTGACGCTGCGCTGGCACCTGCAGCGCGGGGACATCGTCTTCCCCAAGTCCGTCACTCGCGAACGCATCGAGGAGAACCTCGACCTCTTCGACTTCGAGCTCGACGAAGGGGACATCGGCGAGATCTCCGCGCTGAACCGCAACGAGCGCACCGGCCCCGATCCGGACCGCTTCAACGGCTGAAGGACACCGGCCTGGAGCCCGGCCGGGGTCAGGTGCCGATCCCCTCGGAGGAAGCGCCTGCCCGTTTGGGCGAGGGCTTACGGGTCATACGGGCCCTTGTAAGACTTTTTCCACGCAACAGGGAGTGATCAGCTGTGTCTGGTGAGCAGAAGACCGAGGCGAAGGGCGAGCAGGCCAAGGGCAAGCTCAAGGAGACCGCTGGCCGTGTGACGGGCAACGAGCGGCTGACCGCCGAGGGCCGCGCCGAGCAGGCCAAGGGCGACGCCCGCGAGGCCAAGGAGAAGGTCAAGGACACCTTCAAGCACTGACCTTCGCGTACAGGGGCGGGGGGGGCCCCCGCGGGGGCCGCGCCCCCGCGGGCCCCCAGCCCCCCCCCCCCCCCCCCACACCGCGGGGGGGGGGGGGCGT
>NZ_JBVJGW010000010.1:115833-156553 GCF_055587105.1 Streptomyces sp. NPDC048461
CGGCTGCCCATCACCAACGGCTGGCGCGAGCAGGCGTAGGACGGGGAAGGGCCCCGGCCCCCCACCGGGATCGGCCGGGGCCCCTGCGGCCCCGGCGGGCCCCCCGGGGGCGGCCCCGGCCCCTGCGCATGCCCATGCCCCCTGCCCGCGCCCAAAAGTGCGGGGGTGCGGAGTGCCTGGGCGGGAAGACGGTCACCCGTGGCTTTCTGCCCGTCGGGCAGCCAGGAGGAGGAGCAGGAATGTTGGTGAAGGGCCTGAAGGGTTTCCGGGGATTCATACTGCGCGGGAACGTGGTCGACCTGGCGGTCGGCATCGTGATCGGAGCGGCATTCACCGCCGTGGTCAACGGCTTCGTGAAGGCGTTCCTCACCCCGCTGGTCGGCTTGGCCGCCGGCGTACGGGGCAATTTCACCGCCCGGACCTTCAAGGTCGCGGGGACGGACTTCCCCTACGGCGGCTTCATCGACGCGGCCATCAGCTTCACCCTGGTCGCCGCCGCCCTGTACTTCCTCGTGGTGCTCCCCGTGAACAAGCTCCACGAACGGTTCGCGCCCCACCAGGACGTCCAGGCCGACAAGAAGGACTGCCCCGCCTGCCTGAGCCCCATCCCCGTCCGCGCACGACGCTGCGCGCACTGCACGGAGGAGCTCACCCCCGGCCCGGAAGCGCCCCAGTACCCCCATGAAGCGGCCGCCCCTGCGCGCGAGCGGGCGTAAGGCCGGTTGTTGCGGCCCGCTCAGGGGGCCGTCGGCAGCACGGGCGGTCCGGCTGGGCCGAGGTCCGCTCCACAGGGCTGACCGACGATCAGGGTCGCACCCCTGCCGGCTGCTCCGCCGGTACCCGGCGCGTCGGCACACCCGTCCCCGGCTGTTCGGCGACGTGGCTGCACGTGCTGCCGCCGCGGATCATCGGGATGCCCATCCGGCGCAGGAGGTCGCGGGCGGGGCGCGCGGCCGGCGTGCTGCGCCATGTCAGTCCCGGATGGCGGGAGCGGAGGTGGGACAGGGCCCTGGTGCCCAGGCCGGCGGAGCGGAAGCGGTCCTCGATCTCGACGCTGGTGATCACGGCTTCGGCGCAGCCACGGCAGATCCGGTAGCGGACCTGCCCCACGACCTTGCGGATGTGCACGAGGAGCAGGCACGACTCGTCGTTCCCGGTTGCGCGCGGATGGTGGGAGGACAGGAAGTCGATGTCGCGGTAGGCGAGGATCTTCCGGCGCAGGCGATCGGCGAGACGTACCCGGCGCGCGTGTCTGCTTCCCTCGGGCCGCGGGGGCCGCTCGGATGCCGCGGGGGCAGCGGTGGTGGGGGTGCTCGCGGGACGCGCGTGTTGTCCGGGCATGGACCTCGTGTGCCCGGCCGACGGCCCGTCATGCCGCCCGTTCTGATGTGCGGTTGCGTACCGCTGCGCGCCGCCCCGCGTCCTCGGCGCGGCAGGTCCGACGGGACGCGCTACGGGTACAGGGGCGCGATGTTCTTCCAGTACCGGTCCAGTTCGGCGTCGGTGTCCCCGAAGCCGGGGTCGTCCCCCGGTTCGAGCAGGGCCGCGTGCAGTTCGGCGACGCGCAGGTGTCCGGCGCGTACGGGGTCCGGAGCGGGAGCCGTACGCCGCCAGGGTGCACGGGCCGCGCTGGCGCCGTGTCCGGAGCGGCGGCGCGCCCGGGTGGTCCACCAGCGGGCTGCGAGAACGGCGGCAACGGTTGCCGCCGTGCCGGCCAGAGCGTGCGCTGAGGGGTGGGCGGGCACCGCTGCCTCCAGGAAGAGCCGGGGTCACAACTCGGGCCGGGCGGTGCCGGCCCCTGAGGGCCGGCACCGTCGCGTTCTAGCCGGGCCAGGTGCCCGTCACCCGTCGGGTGGCCACGGCACCCGAGCGGTCGACGGTGGCCTTCACCACGGCGAAGATCGCTCCCTGGATGGCCGCGGCGAGCAGGATCTGCCGCCAGGGCCGGTCCTCGTCCGTGGCGTTGGGGGCGTCGCCTTCACCCTCGACGACCTTCCAGGCCTGCTTGAACGCGGCGCCCGCGATCATGCCGCTGACGGCGCCGAGGACCAGGCCGACGGGCTTGTAGGCGATCTTGGCGGCCTTCACCGGCGGTGCCCCCGGCCACGGCGGATCAGCAGGAAGACGACCAGGACGGCCGCGGCAGCGACGAGCGGCTTGCGGTTGGCCCGGGCGAGTACCGCCGCCTGTCCGGCCTTGTCGCGGACCGACTCCGGGGTGTTCTCCGCGGCGTACTGCCCGGCCTGGGAAGCGGCCTCCTTCACCTGCGCCGCCGCCTGGGCCGTCTTCTCCAGGACGGGATCGGGCGTCTTGTCCTTCACCAGCTGGGCGGCCTGCCCGGCCTTCTCCCGGATCTGGTCGCTGACCAGCGAGGCCTTCTCGGCGGCCTGTTCCCTCACCGCGGCCGCCTTGTCCTTCGCCTGGGCCTTGACGTCCGTCTTGGCCGCCAGTGCCTCGACGGTCTGGCCGAGCTCTTCGCGGGTGCGCTCGACCTGGTCGCGCAGCTCCCCGGTGGAGGGGGGCTGAGGCGTCGGGGTACCGAGGGTCTCGTGGGCGTCGTGGGCGTCGTGGGGGTCGTTGGTCATCGCTGTGCCTTCTCCTTGATCTCGGCCAGGTCGGCCTTGAGGCTGTCGATGGTCTGCTCGGGCGCGGGAGTACCGGCCTTGGCGACCTGCTTCTTTCCGGAACGCGCCAGGACCGCGGAGCCGACGGCCAGTACCGCCGTCATGATGAGGGCAGAGGCCCATACCGGCAGGAGCAACGCGAGAGCGGCGACGCAGGTTGCTGCGAACGCCTGGGCTGCCAGGATGCCCGTGAGACCCGCGGCGCCGTACAGCCCGCCGCCCTTCCCGTAGCGCCTTCCCTTGTCGGCCATCTCCGCCCGCGCCAGCTGCATCTCCTCGCGGACCAGCTCGGAGATCTGGCGAGAAGCGCGCGAGACGAGTTCGCTCACCGAGCCGTCTGCGTCGGAGGCCTGTGGCGCGGGTGTGCTCATGAAGAGATCCACCTTCCGGATCGAGATGCGCGTGTCTCCCTCGGCGCGCTGCTACCCCGCAATCGCGCCGCCACCCGCCCGACGTGGCACGGTCCGCGCGCCTTGTCGTGGAGCTCGCACTCCACGGACACCGACCGGTCCGAGGCACTGCCGACCACGCCCTGTCCCCGGTGCGGAACAGCGTGCCGGTGTCGGGGAGTTCCAGGACCCGGGCCGGGATTAAGGGAGGGAAGGGGGATGCTCGCGGCCGGGCCGGCCCGCTACCCGTGGTCTTCGGCGCGTGGAGCCGCGGTGGTGGCGCTGTCCTGGGCTTCTTGTGCGCGTCGGGTGATGAGGCGGCGGAAGCCGTCCAGGGCGTACCGCTCTCCGGTGGCGGATCCGCGGCCGCGGATGCCGGCGACATCGGCCATCAGCTGCTGGGGCTGGGGCTGCCAGCCCACGACCATGACCCGCAGTCCCAGGCACTGCGCCCGCCGGTGCAGGTCGAGAAGGTGAAGGAGCCCCGCCGGGTCCATGGAGGCGACGCCGTGGAGGTCGACCATGAGGGTCCGGTCCTCGGCGGTGACGCGGTCGAGAGCCCGCTGGAGGACGGTGTCCGCATCATGGTCGAGGTGCCCGTCCGCGCTGAGCAGCACCGAGGTGCCGCAGGTCTGGATGTCCAGGGTGATCAAATGGGTTCTCCTCCGGCCGCCCACGGGCTTCCGGCGCCCGAGGGGTGCCCCATCCTGGCCTACCCGTCCGGCAGACAGGTGCCCGGCACGCGAGACCCCGACGACCTCCGTGTCCGAGCAGGGCGGGTCAACCCGGCAGGACGGGGACGTCGCGCCCGCCGCCGCAAGAGCGCCGGTCGCCTCGACGGACGACCTCACCGCGACCAGTGGCAGACGCCGGAACAGCGGAGCACCGACCCCTCGGGGGTGTCGTCCTCGGGACGCGACGCGGCGCTCCCGCCGGATACCGACGGGGCAGCAGGTCGTCATGTACGCCCGTATGTGTAGTTTCGTGCGGTTTCTTCCGGGGAAGCGAATGCCCATGGGTGACTACGACACTTCGATCATCGTGGCCGTCTCTCCGGCCAGGCTCTTCAGCTACCTCGCCGACGTGCAGAACCTTCCTGCCTACATGCCGCACCTGACGTCCGCCAAGCCCCACGGCGGCGACCGGGTCACCGTCACCGCTCACATCGAACCGCCCGGCCAACCCGAGCAGGACGTCAAGAGCGAGGCCTGGATCCACGTACGCGAAGAGGGCACCTCCCTGGAATGGGGCGCACCGGGACCGCACGACTACCGCGGCCGGCTCCACGTCGCCGCGGGGGACGACGCGAACCACTCCCGGCTCTCCGTGGAGCTGCACACCGAGCGCATCGAAGGCGAGCAGGTCATCGACGGCCTCGAAGAAGCACTGGATGGCATCAAATCCGCCGTCGAGGCAGCGGAAGCCGGGCGGTAGCCCGCTGCGCCGACCGGCATCCCGCCCGTTTCAGCGTCAGGAAGCCACCCGATCCGCGCGCGGGCGAGACGCCCCGTTGGCGGCGGCCCCCACCGCGCGGGAGCGGCTCCGGCCGCTGCATCCTTCGAAATGCTTCCAAGATCTCGGCATCGGCGGCCTCCGAACTGGTGTCACCAGGAAAGCGGAGGGGAATATTCCCTGCAGGCCAGGGTCGTGCGCACGGTGCCCCGCCGCGCCGTCCGGCCCGTGCGCTCGCGGGCAGCCGCTGGAAGCCGCCCCCGAGCAGGCCCGACGGGCGAGGAGAAGGACCATGACCGGGAGAATGACCGTGTACCACGTCTCGCCGTCCGGCGACCGGGCGGCCGCCGCGGGCGTGAAGTGGCAGGTCGAGGGCAGAGAAGGCCGTCGGCTGCTGCACGAACCGCACCGCACCCAGAAGGGCGCGATCGACGCAGCCCGCCGACACGCCAAGGAGCACGAGCCCGCGCAGATCATCGTCCACGCCCGCGACGGTCACGTCCGCACCGCGTACACCTACGGAGAGGCCCCTGCGACATCCCCCGACGAGCGCGGGCGCAAAGCAGGGGAACCCGGAGGCCTCCACTGAAGCCTCCCCCGCGGCCCTTCCCCACCCGACGCCCACGACGGAGCGCACCGCTCCGCGTCGGCGGCCTGCCGGCGGGCGCACCGTTCAGGAAGCGGGGCGCAGAGAGCGCAGACGGTCGGCGACGTCGAAGACGTTCAGGCGCAGGGCGCGGATGTCGTTGATGAGGTCGCGCCAGGGGTCGAAGGCGTCGTCCACGGTCTCGCCGGAGGCACGGACGTAGGCGATGGCGACGCCGTATCCGAAGTACTCGTTGCGAGCCGGCAGGGGGCGGAGGAGGACGATCTGCTCCAGGAGCGCTGCTGCCCGCCAGTACGCGTCCGGCTCGCTGGCGGCCAGAGCGGGGGTGTTCACGCGGTGGCGGGCGACGGCGGCGACCAGGCCCGAGTAGTCCTGGATCTCCAGGTCTTTGCCGAGGAGTTCTTCCTGCCGGTCCAGTAGCCACCGGATGTCGATGTGCAGTTCCAAGGGTCAGGCCGCCCGGCGCGCGCTCGCGGGAAGACCGCCGTACTCGGCGTCGAAGGCGTCGGCGATGCCCGGCCGGCCGACGGCTTCGCGGAAAGCGGCGGTGGCGCGGCCGAGGGCGAGCTGGTTCTCCTCCTCGATGGCGAGTTCGGCCAGGTACGCACGGACGCTCTTGCCGTGAGCGGCCGCGAGGACGGCGAGGCGGTCCCGGGTTTCGGAGTCGATCTTCACGGTCGTATCTGCCATGCCTCGAGTATGCACCCGTGAATACCTTTTTGAATACCCGGTGACGCCCGGGATCCGGACAGCACGGCGCGTGCCGTCGGCGGGCGGGGGGCTCGGCTCGGCCGAGCAGGGTCTTCAGCACTCCGACGCTCCGGCGCTCCGGCGCTCCGGCCGGAATGATCTGCCTATCATCAGGGCGCATTCATGCCGCCGGAGCCCTTAGGGAGCCAAGTCGGCGGCTGCACAGGCAACATGAGGGGGAAACAGAACCATGTGGCACGAAGGAAAGCGCCGAATATCCGTCGGCGTCGCGGCGTGCGCCGCCGCCCTGGTCGTGGGCGGGGTCCAGTTCCAGGCCAGCGCGTACGGCGCCGAGGTCACGGCAGCAGCGACGGCGACGCCCACCGCGAAGGCGCCCGCGCCCGTCGCCGCGTTCCACGAGGGGGACCACGGGTCCTCCCACAGCGACGGCAACGTCTTCGTGGACGGTGTCATGACGCTCGACGGTCCCCCGGCCGCGGAGCGGACGGAGAAGTCCGAGAACACCGCACCGGTCGATCCCGCCCCGCAGCCGCCCTCGGGCGAGGGGTGGAAGTCCGGTGGGCCCGGCAAGTGGGTGGCCACCGGCTACACGGTCAAGTTCTACGACCAGAAGTCCGCGGACTGGCTGGGCGGTTACGTCAAGGCGTCGGCCGCCGACCTCCAGCGGATCACCAACCTCCCGGTGAAGGTCGACACCGAGCCGGTCGGCTGGGACTACGTCCGCCCCAAGGGCGAGGTCGTCCTCGGCCTCCTGCACCGCCCGTGCAAGGTGCCCCCCGCCGGCAGCAACGAGCCGTGGACGATCGTCCGGGACGGCAGCGGCACACCGGGCTGGAGCTGCGGTTTCTACAGCTCCTCCCTGCCCGAGACCGCCACCAGCGGCCACGCCTACATCAACGACGAGTTCTTCACCGCCGACGGCAAGGCCACGGCCGGCATGACCGAGGCGGGCCTGCGCAACCACATCGCCCACGAACTCGGCCACACCTTCGGCTTCACCCACGCCGACCGCAGTGCGACGCGCGGCGACTGCGTCACGGGCACCGACGCCGGCCAGTCCCCGGTGATGTGCTCCGTCGTGACCGCGTACACGGACAAGCGCGCCGGGACGTACGTGCAGCAGTTCGACGCCCAGGGCATGCGGGTGCTCGCGGCCAACACGGGCCTGAAGCCGCCGCCGCAGGGCCGGGTCGGCGGCGTGGGCGGTACGTGCCTGGACGCCAAGAGCGGCAAGTCCGCCAACGGCACCGCGCTCCAGCTCTGGACGTGCAACGGCAGTGCCGCGCAGTCCTGGGTGCTCGGCGCCGACGGCACCTTCCGCGCGTTCGGCAAGTGCCTGGACAACGCAGGCAACGAGAACGTCAACGGCAACAAGGTCCAGCTCTACGACTGCAACGGCACCGCCGCCCAGAAGTGGTCCGTGAACGCCAAGGGCCAGATCGTGCACGTCGCCTCCGGCAAGGTCCTGGACGCCGCGAACGGCTCCTCGGCCAAGGGCACGGTCGTCCAGCTCTACACCGCCAACACGGGCAAGGGACAGCTCTGGACGGTCCCGAAGTAGCTCAGCCCGCAGGGAGGAAGCGCGCGGCCCCGGCCTGCCGGACCGGCACGAGGTGTCGCGCGTCTCCCCCGCCGGCCGTTTGCCGCACACCGACGGGGAACACGGGCCGTGAGGTGATCGATGGTGCCCAGACGGGGCGGGTGGGACGAGGTACGGCTGAAGGTCCGAGCGGCCGGTGCCGAAAGGGCCGGTTTCGTGCGGCGGGCCGCCAGGGGGCCGGGAGCCGAGCGGGACGATCTGGTCCTCGGGGCGAAGTCCGTGGTGGCGGCGATGGTCGCCTGGGTACTGGCGCGCTACCTGTTGCCGCCGACCGTGTCGACGTTCGCGCCGTTCACCGCCCTGGTGGCCCTGCAGGCGACGGTGTACCGGTCGGTGCGCGGCTGCGTCCAGTACCTGCTGGCCATGGCGGTGGGAGCCGCGCTCGCCGCGTCGCTGGCCGCGGTGGCGGGGATCCACGGCTGGACGTTCGGCCTGCTCACCCTGCTCGCGCTCTGGCTCGGCAGGATCCGGCGGTTCGGGGACCAGGGGACGCAGGTCGCCATCATCGGCTTCTTCGCGTTCTCCTCCGGGCAGGGGCGCATCGACTACATCGGGCACCTCGCCGCATCGGTCGTCATCGGCGCGCTGTGCGGGCTCGCCGCCCATCTCGTCCTCGCGCCCGCCCGCCACGTCCGTCACCGGCAGCAAGACGTCGCCGACCTCTACACCAGGATGAGCCGGCGCCTCACCGGCCTGGCCGAGATCTTCGGGGAAGACGACCCCGACGGCGAGCGGGTCCGGCAGTGGGGACGGGACTGGCGCAAGCTCGCAGCAGCCTGCGACCGCGTCGAGCGCACCATCGGGACCGAGATCGAGAACAGCCGACTCCACCCCCGCCCCGGCATCGCCAGCGCGGACTCCGCCCTGCCGCGGGCCCGCGACGCCCTCACCGTCGCCCAGCGCACCCTGGACCACCTCCGCTCCCTGACGCGCTCGCTCGACTACGCCCTGGACAGCGGAGAGATCAAGAACCTGCCGGACTCCTTCAGGACCGGCTTCGGCAGTCTGCTGCGCTCGACGGCCACAGCGATGCAGGAGATCGGCCAGACCTCCGGCACCGATTCCGGTCGCCTCTCGGACCTGCTCGACGACGCCGCAGCGAAGCTCGGCGCCGTGCAGCGGCAGCAACAGGAGGCCGCCGAAGCCTCACCGGAGGCGCGCTCGCTGCACGGCTCCCTCCTCACGGACGCCGGCCGCCTCCTCGCCGACCTCCGCTCGAGCCGCCAGCTCCTCGCCCCGAAAACCGTGCCGCATCCGGCGGCGTACGGGCCCTGACAGCGGCGTCCGTACGCACCGGTCCGCGCCCGCGGGGCCCGAGGCAGTGCCCTCTCCCGTTTCGGGCTGCGGCCGATGGCGGCGGATCACAGGTCGAGCATGGCCGTCCGCAAGCCGGTCAGGATGCGGGTCAGGAGACGCGAGACCTGCATCTGACTGATCCCGAGTTCGGCGCCGATCTCGGACTGCGACAGCTCCCGCCCGAACCGGAGGTACAGGATTTCGCGGTCCCGTTCGGGGAGGCGCTCCAGCAGGGGACCGAGGGCGTGGAGGTTCTCGAAGAGATCGATGGCCCGGGTGGTCTCCTCCGAGATCGGCTGACGGCCCAGGGCCTGCGCCGTGACGTTGTCCTCCTCCCCCGGCGCGGGCGGTTCGAGGGTCTCGGTCGAATAGCCGTTGGCCGCGACGAGCCCTTCGATCACCTCGTCCTCCTCCAGGTTCAGGTGGCCGGCCAACTCCCTGACCGTGGGGGCGCGGCCCAGCGTGGCGGCCATCGTGTCGCGCGCCTTCGCGAGCTCGACGCGCAGCTCCTGGAGCCGGCGGGGGACGCGGACCGCCCAGGTGGTGTCCCGGAAGTGCCGCTTCATCTCCCCGGTGATGTAGGGCAGGGCCAGAGAGGAGAACTCGACGCCGCGCTCGGGGTCGAACCGGTCGATCGCCTTGATCAGGCCGATGGTCCCGGCCTGGACGACGTCCTCCAGCTCCGTACCGGCGCCCGCGGGGGTTCCGGTCCTGCTGCGGAACGCCCTGCTGGCGAACTGGACCAGGGTCATGTTCATCTCGATGAGCGTGTTGCGGACGTACTGGTACTGCGGCGTGCCTTCGGAGAGGCCCGCCAGCCGCGCCAGAAACACCTTCGAGAGCTCTTTCGCCTCGAGCGGCGACACGCGCTGGGGGTTCTCGATGACCGGCAATGCGGCGTCGCCGTCCCGAAACCCCTGGTGGGATCCGCTCCCGAGCGGTGTGTACCGGGCGGGGGGTCCGGCTGCTGTGGTGGCCGTGGCGGCACAACCGGGCACGGTGGTTCCCTTCCTTCGGCTGCATGGCTGGAAACCAGAGCCTTCCCCCGCAGACCGGCCGGCGGCCGGGCCGCCCGCCCCCTCGTGCCGGGACTTCCGGGCCCGCGACGACGGACCAGCGGCCCTTGCGCCCGCCCTCGGAAGCGGTCCCGGCGGCCGCGGGCACCGGGCGGTGGGGCTCGCGACGGCAGGCCGAGGGCGCAGGGGCGCGCCCTGAGCACGGCTCTGCGTTCCGCCCGCGCCGCCCGGCTCCACCGCAGGACACGCAGTCCGCCCGCGCCGCACGCGCGGGCCGGGGCGCGGTGGTCGCGTTACGTTGTCGGCATGACGACGGAACCTGGCTCCCGACCGACGGACTCCGACGACGTGCGCGCGGCGCGGCTGGCCATCGAGGCATTCCTCGCGCGTACCGCCGGGGCGGACAGCGGGAGCACCGCCCGCCCGGCAGGTCGGGGATCCGGGACCGGGCAGCAGGATCGGCACACGACCGGGCGTGTCGCGGACCGGGTGGCGGAGCAGGTCGCCCGCGAGGCCTGGGACGCCGTGCAGGACGCCACCCCGCCGGCGCCGGACCCGGAGGCCGACAGCGGCCCGGCGCAGGCGCACCGCCCCTCCCCCGAGCTCGCCGAGAGGCACCGCCGGGCCGTCTCCATCGCACGCGGACTCCTGGAGCTCGGCTACCCCCTCGACGAGGTACTGCGACCCGGCCCGGACATGGCAGCCGGTTAGGCCGGTCCGGCGCGGCTACGGGGTGAAGCAGCTCGTGTCCCGGGACGGCAGGACGCCGTCGATCAGGTAACGGTTCACGGCACGGTCGACGCACGTGTTCCGCGGGGCGAAAAGTCCCGCGTAGACGGTGTGGTGGAAGGCACCGCGGAGCGTGACCAGCCGGGATCCTGCGAGGGCCCGGTGCGCATGCCGTTGGCCCTCGTAGGTGGCCGCCGGATCGCCGTCCGCGCCGACCATCAGGACCGGCACGTCATTGCGGACCCGGGTGGGCGGCTCGGCCGGAGCGGCCGGCCAGAACGAGCAGGGAGTGAGGTTGTAGATCAAGGAGCCGAACACGGGCTCGTCCGCTCGGTGGGCCCGGATGGCGCGATAGTAGGTCTCGGGGTCGCGGGAGGCCTCCCGATCCGCGCACAGTACCGCCGTCTGCACGGCGGCGGTTCCGCCGGCGTCAGGGGAGTTCAGGCCGGTCAGGACTGCTTCGAGAAGAGGCGTCGGGGAGACGTCGAGGCCGCGTGCGGCGTCGACGAGCACACGCACCATCGCGGCGAAGTCGCCGTACGTCGTCTCGTCGTCCCCGGCCGAGACGCTCCACAGCACCTGGGGCAGCGTCCGGCTGTCCACCTGATGGCCGCCGACCCGCAGCGGGCCCCGGTCGACGGTCGACCCGATGCCGCGTACCGAGGCCAGCACGTCCGCAGCCGTGGCGCCCAGCCGGTACCGGTCGTGCCGGCGGGCCGCCCAGACCGCCCAGTTCTCCAGGGCGGCGGCCATGGCCGGCCCCTGGGTGTTCGTCAGGTCGGGCCCGAAGCGGTCGGGGTCCAGAGCGCTGTCGAGGACTGCGCGGTCCACACGGCGGGGGAACATCTGGAGGTACACCTGTCCCAGATAGGAGCCGTACGAGGAGCCGACGTAGGACAGCCGCTGTTCTCCGAGCAGGGCCCGCACCGTGTCCATGTCCCGTGCCGTGTTCCGGGTGGAGGCGTGCGGCAGTACCTCGCGGTGGCGGGCGCAGTTCGAGGCCAGGTCCCGGGAGAGCGCCGCACTGCGCTCGAACCCCTCCCGGTCCGGCCCGGCGGCACCGGGGCCGGGCAGGGACCACTGGCAGTCCAGGGGGGTGCTCCGCCCGACGAAGCGGGGGTCCATCCCGATCACGTCGTAGCGGGCACCGACCGTGGGCTCGGCCTGCCGGAACTTGAGCGCGAGGTACAGGGCGGGCACGCCGGGGCCGCCGGGGTTGTAGAACAGAACCCCCCGCCGCTGTCCCGGTCCGGTGGCCTTCAGCCGTGACAGCGCCACTTTGACGGTGGGGCCGCCCGGACGGTCGTAGTCCAGCGGCACCGTGACCTCGGCGCACTGGGCGCCGGCCTCGTCCAGTTCCGCGCCTTCCACGTCCGCCGACGAAGTCTGGCAGCGCTGCCATGTGACGCTCTGGCGCAGTAAGGAGGCGGGCGCGACCTCCCCCGACAGGCCGCCCACCCCGCTACCGGCAGCGGGTTGCGCCCCCAGCACGGCGAGGCTCGCCCACGCCACCAGTCCGGCCCCGACCCTGGCCCCCACACGTCCACGCACCCTGGACTCCCCTCCTCCGCCGCCCACCACGGCGTGCCGCGGCACGCCGTCGAAGCTATGCGGGGGCCGGGTGCGAAAGCGTCATCCTGTGGTCTGATCACCGCGCCGGCCGCCGCCGAGTCCCCTTGCGTACGCTCCGCCGCGAATGACGAGCCGTCAGGTCTACGCCGCGATGCGGCAGGTCCGGCGCTCCGACCTGCCCGACACCGCCTCGGCGCCCCGGCGCCCCCGGCTGCCACACCTGAGCTCAGGGAGTCGCGGGCATGGCGGTGCGGGGGCCGTGCCAGTCCAGGCACAGCACGGTCGCGTCGTCTCTCGGCGGCAGGCCGTCGTAGGCGTCGGTGACCGCACCGACCAGAGCGCGCACGACCTCACGGGGATGCTCGCCCGCGGTGTTGTGGAGGAGGCCGGGCAGGCCGACCGTTTCGGCCTCCCGGTCCTGCATGCCGTCGGTGTGGAGGAGGAGGCGGTCGCCGGGCTGGAGGTCGAGGTCCTGGACCTGATAGATGCCCTGGTGGTGGCCGAAGCCGAAGGGCATGTCCACGGCCAGGGCGAGTTCGGTGACCGTGCCGTCGCGCAGTCGCAGCGGCTTGGGGTGGCCGGCGTTGACGAGACGGGCGCCGCTTCCGTCGAGGGCGATGCGCAGCATTTGCCCGGTGACGAAGGTGCGGTGGCCGTGGTCGAGGAGGGCCTGGTGGCTCTGGCGGGCCTGTTCGGCGAGGTCTTCTCCGGCTCGGCGGGCGCCGCGGGACGCGTTGACCAGGAGGGTCGCCATCAGCGAGGCGTGGACGTCGTGGCCCATGGCGTCGGTAATGGACAGGTGCAGGGTGTCGTGGTCGAGGCTGTAGTCGTAGGTGTCGCCGGCGATGGTGGCCGCCGGGACCAGCGCTCCGGCGAGGGTGAACTGCGGGGCTTCGCACGCGGCGGCGGACGGCAGGAGCTGGCGCTGGATCTCGGCGGCGACGCTGACGGTGGTGGTGCGGTTGCCCCAGTGGTAGAGGTCGGTGAACCGGCGGTCGGTGACGATGATGTACGCCAGCGCGTGCGCGGCGTCCTCCACCTGCACGAGGACGTCGTCGGTGACGTCGGTGAGGAACAGCTCCAGGACACCGATGGTGTCGCCGCGGTTCGTCACCGGGGCCAGGACCCGCTGCCCGTCATCGCCGGTAGGAGCCCGCACCAGGTGCTGCGTGCGCAGGACCTCGTCGTAGATGCTGCTGTCGACGAGGGGGATCCGCTCGGCGCGATCGTCCGGATGCGCGCCCTCCGTGTCGTGGACGCGCAGCATGCGCCGGCCCACGATGTCGATGAACAGGAACGATACGTATCGGGCACCGAACCGGTCCCGCAGGTTCCGCGCGACGATGTTGAGGGAGTCCACCGGCGCAGCCGCCTCCGCCGCGGCCAGCACATCAGCCAGCCCGAACCGATCGTCCGCCACCGCAGCCTCCACAAGATCCACACCTCACGAGCCGACCCCGCAAGTGTCCCAGTCCTCCCCGGGCCGGACTGAGCCCCGTGCGACTCCTCCACGGGACGCGACGCAGACAGCGCTGGCGCAGGCGACCCGCCGCGGGGCCCGTTCGTCCAGGGGTCCAGCAGTACCCTTTCCGCTGCCCGCAGGACCACGGGCGCGCCGTACGGCGGAGGGCCGCCACCCGCGCGGGGTGACGTCCCTCAGACCTGTCGGCCCGTCTACGGGCTGTGCTGCGGACCCGGGGGCTGCGGTCATGACCATGAGCCGCTGGTCGGGGTCGGTGGCGCGGGAGAGGATCTCCCCGTCGAGCGGGAGGTCTGAGGGTCAGGCGGACACCAGGAGCGAGGTGACCGTGTTGATGGTCAGCGACGACGTGGGTGCGCCCGGTGCGGCGGCCAGACCGAGGGTCGGGAACCGGGTGAAGAGGGCTGAGAGAGCGGTGCGGAGCTGGAGACGGGCCAGCGGGGCGCCCAGGCAGAAGTGCGGGCCGCGGCCGAAGGCAAGGTGGGGGCCGACGCCGCCCCTGAGGCGGAAGACGCCGCCGCCCTCGCGGGAGGGGTCACGGTTCGCCGCCGAGTAGCAGAGCAGCAGCGCGTCTCCCCCTCTGATGTGCTGTCCGCCCAAGGTCACGTCCTGGCGGGGGAAGGCGAAGGGCAGGGCGAAGACGCCGGCGTCATAGCGCAGGGCTTCTTCGACCACCTCGTCCCAGGCTACCGTCCCCTCCAGGGCGCGGTCCCGCTCGTGCGGGTGCTCCAGCAGAGCGCGCACCGCGTTGACGAGGGCGGCCACCGTCGTGTCGAAGCCGGCCGCGAGGAAGAGCCAGAGGGTGTCCCGGGCCTCTTGGCGGCTGAGTCCGTCGCCGGTGTCGGCCGGCTCCTTGAGCGCTGCGACCAGTCCGTCCTCCTCCCCGGGCGCGGGCGGGCGTTCCAGAAGGTGGTCGAGGTAGGCGCGGATCTCGGCGCTCAGCTGCTGTGACTCCTGGGGGGTGAGGGCCGCGCGGGACAGTGCGCGGAAGACCAGGGAGGTGGCCCGGGGCCGTTCCTCTTCTGGGACGGCGAGCAGCGAGCACAGGACGTCGAGGGCGAGCGGCAGGGCGAACTCCGCGCGCAGGTCGACCGGCCGGCCGGCCGGGTCGATTCCGTCGAGGAGCCGTGCGACGGCGTCGGTCACCTTGGGGACGAGCATCTTGACGCGGCGCGGCGCGAACGCGCCGGCCGCCACCCGTCGCAGCCGGCTGTGGTCCGCACCGTCCGCCGTCAGCATCCACTGCCGGCTGAGGTGGTCGGTCATCGGCCAGTCCGCGGGGATCTCGCCGTCCCGCAGCGCCCGCCAGTGCCGCGGGGAGCGGGCGTAGAGGGGCTGGGTGAGGACCGCCTCCAGTTCGGCGTAGCCGACGATCGCCCAGCAGTCCACTCCGCCGGGCCAGCGGGCCGGGACGACGCTGCCGTGGGCGTGCAGGAGGCCCGCCTGTTCCCGGAGGTCCATGTGCGGGTCGAGGGTGATGCGTTCCAGCCCGATGGGATGCCTCCGACAAGGGTGAGGGTGAGGGTGAGGGTGAGGGTGAGGTGTGCGCGGGGGGATGGCGGGGGTCAGGGGATCAGGACCGCTTTGACGACCTCGCCGCTCGACACGTCCCGTTCCGCTTGCTCGATCTCGTCGAGGCGGTAGCGGCGGATCAGCCGGTCGAAGGGGAAGCGGCCCTGCTGCCACAGGGCGATCAGGTGCGGTACGAACAGCTGGGGTACGGCGTCGCCCTCGATGATGCCCTTGATCGTGCGGCCGGCCGCGATGAGCAGCGGGTCCACGGTCAGGTCGCCCTGCTGGACGCCGACCAGGCCGCACGATCCGTGGCTGTGCAGCGAGCGGACGAGCGCGGTGATGACCGGTGGCAGGCCGGTCGTGTCCACGGCGTGGTCGGCGCCGCCGCCGGTGATCTCCCCGATCTCCTCGGCGAGGGTGTGGGAGTGTCCGTCGAGGGTGTGGGTCGCACCGAGTTCCTCGGCCAGCTTGCGCCGGGCGGGCAGGACGTCGACGGCGACGATGACGGTGGCGCCGACGGTGCGGGCGGCCATCACCGCCGCCAGGCCGACCGCGCCGACCCCGGCCACCACGACGCTGGAGCCGGCGCGTACGCCGAGGGAGTTGATGACGGTGCCCGCCCCGGTCTGGAAGCCGCAGCCGAGCGGCCCCAGGAGCTCCAGCGGCAGTTCCCGGGACACCGGGACGAGGGCGCGTACGGGGACCACGGCGTGCGTGGCGAAGGAGGACTGCCCGAACCAGTGCGCGGACACCTCCCCGCCCCGGCCGTCGCGGGCCACGCCCGTACCGTCCGCGCGCCGGCCGGTGAGATTGCGGGAGAAGAAGGTCGTGCAGGCGGCCGGACGGGCGGCCAGGCAGGCTCGGCAGGCGCCGCAGGAGTCGAAGGACATGACCACGTGATCGCCCGCGGACACCGGGTGGGCTCCCGGACCGGTCGCCAGGACGGTGCCGGCCCCCTCGTGGCCGGCGATGAGCGGCAGGGCGACGCCGAGCCGGTCGGTGCGCGGCAGGAGGTCGGTGTGACAGAAGCCGGTTCCCGCGACCTGGACCAGGGCCTCGCCGGGGCCGGGCCCGTCCAGCGTCACGTCCTCGACGCGGAAGGGCATCGTACGGGAGCGCAGCACCGCGGCCCGGGCCGGTACCGGCTGCCTGCGGGCGGCCGTCACAGCTTGGCCCTCGTGCCATCCCGGAAGTCGTCCGCCCACACGTCTCCGTACAGCCAGTTCCCGGGGGCGTCCGGGTCCGGACTGGTGTAGAACTCG
Organism: Streptomyces sp. NPDC048461; assembly: GCF_055587105.1. NCBI lineage: Bacteria > Bacillati > Actinomycetota > Actinomycetes > Kitasatosporales > Streptomycetaceae > Streptomyces > Streptomyces sp. NPDC048461. The sequence continues at coordinate 132,087 of NZ_JBVJGW010000010.1, forward strand.
CGGTGCGCGCGCAGGACGTCTGCCATCGGCAGGCCGGCGTCTTCGTCCCGCAGGCCCATGTGGGCGGCTGCGAGGCGGATGTTGGCGTCGGGGGTGCCCATGCCGCGCTGGAACGCGGCGAACTCCGGGAGTCGCACGATGCCGTCGTCGTCGCGGTCCACGGCCGCCCACACGGATTCGCCCACGGGCCTGAAGTACCTGTCGTAGTCGGCCATTCCGCCGGCCAGGGCCTTGGCCATGGCCTCGCGCCATTCGTCGGGGGTGACCTGGTGGTCGGGAGCCCAGCCGGTGACGGAGGTCATGTGGTCGCAGAAGGCCTGGGAGGCGGCGTGCACGGCGCGGGCTTTCGGGCTGCCGAGCGGTTCGTGGACGTAGATGAGGATGCGGGTGAAGAGGATCGACACGTCGGCGAGTTCGATCAGGGCGTCCTGGTCGCGGTCGGCGTGCGCGAAGCACACGTCGACCTTCCGCTCGATCAGCCGGGAGGCGAGGTCATGAGGAGTGGGCATGAAGGTTTCTTTCCGGGGAGGGCGAGAAGCCGGGCAGCGGGGCGGGGACCGGTCGGCGGGTCAGAGCCGAGGGGGCGGTGAGCGCGCTCACCAGGGGGACGAGGGTGTGCCGGTCCGCGAGAGTCCAGTCCCTGCTGCGGGCGAGCGCGCGCAGGGCGTCCTCCGGCTCGAAGGCGACCGGATGTCCGACTGCCCCGAGCAGTACCCGGTCGGAGGCGCTGTTGCCGACGGCCAGGGCTGCGCGCGGGTCGGCGCCGAGCCGGCCGGCCAGTGCCCGCAGCAGCTCGGCCTTGGCCTCGGGGACGGCCGGCAAGGTCAGGAACCGCCGCGTGTAGGCGCCGTCGGCGCCGGTCGCGAGGCGCATGCCGACGCCGTGGGCGATGCCCAGCTCTGCGGCCAGCCGGTCGACCATCTCCTGGGGGCTGCCGGACAGCAGTACCACCGTGAAGCCGTTGCGCCGCAGGTTCTCCACCAGAGGGACGGTGGACTCCAGCAGCCGGTGGCGCACCCGACGCCAGGCCGCGTGGGACGCGCGTACGGCGTCGTCGTGCCGTACGCCTTCCACGGCGCGGGCGTACGCGTCGCTCGCGCGGCCGGTCGTGTCGCGGAACCGGGCGCCCGCGTCGCGGTGCTCGCTCATGGTCGCGCGCACGTGCCGGACGGCGTCGGTGCCGACCAGGCCGGACGAGGACAGTTCGTCGAGGAGGGAGAAGCCGAGGGTCCCCTCGTAGAGGGTGCCGTCGACATCGAGTGCCGCTAAGTTCATGGAACCTTCCGGTGGCCCGCCCCCGCGAGGTGAGGCGCTGGGTCCTGCCGGGGGCGGGGGCACGTCAGGGCCGGCGGGCGGGGGCTCGGCCCGGGCGCCCGCCGGCACCTGTCGTCAGCTCATCAGGCGGTCTGGAAGTCGGCGCCGAAGAGCCAGTTGCCGTTCGTGTCGATGTCGGTGCTGGTGTAGAAGTCGCGGAACGCGATCGTCAGCTCGTCCACGGACAGCGAACCGTCGCCGTCGAGGTCGAGCTTCTCGAAGCCGATGCGGGCGTTCTCCGGGCTGGTACCGAAGGCGAGCTGGACGGCGCTGAACTCCCTCGCCGTGACCTGGCCGTCGTCGTCGCGGTCGCAGAGCTTCCAGATGGCCGTCGCCACGGGGCGGCTGGCCGCGTCGAACGAGGACGTCGAGCCGACGAGCCGGCGCATTCCGACCCGGTACTCCTGCGGGTCGATCTTGCCGTCCTTGTTCGTGTCGAGCTCCGAGACCATCCCCTGCCACCAGTTCTGACAGACGCGCAGCATCTCGGCGGCCTTCGGGGAATCGAAGGGCTCGTCCACGGCTGCGATCACCCGGGCGGCGAAGGTGAGGATGTCGGCGGCGTCCACCACGCCGTCCTTGTTCTGGTCCGCGTGCCCGAAGCACATGTCGAACTTTCGGTCGAGAAGAGGGCTCTGCGGGGCGATCGTCATATCGAATGTCCTCTGCATCACGAACCGCGCCGTCCTTGCTGACGGCTACTGGATCAAGGTCTGGCGAAGTGAGCGTAGGGACCAGACGGGCCCGCCAAACTGCCTGGACCAGGGCATTCATTCCAATGAGTGAGATGGATATCATCGGGCAAAGGGTCAGCGGACAACCGTGATTCTGACCGGATTTAGACCACTGCCGATGCGGCATCCCGATCACCGACGTGATGCCCCAAGGGCCCTGACAAGACCCGTCGCCCTGCCACACGACATCGGCCCCATAGGTGCTGACTGATTCCCACCAGCCGCACCACCGGCCACATGCGCCCCACTCGCACACGAATTCCACACAAGCGCCGTCACCGCCCGCAACCGACCGCAGCAGCGGCCGACAGACAGACACCTGAGGGAGCGTAAATTCCGACCCTAGGACGACAGGGCTGTGTCAGACCCGAGTTGGAAGCACTTCGGCAATTGCGTATGGCCACCTCGCGCGCCACGAGACGGGGTTCCGTTCGTTGGCTGCGTACCGAGCGTGTGGTCCAGCCGGTAGCTCTGGTTTCGGTCCACGCTCCCCTGCACGCCGCCAGTCGCACAGGAACCGAGACCCGGTGTTCGAGCTGGTCAGCGCCTTGAAGTACCGTGCGCTGACTTCAGGGGAGAAGGAACTGATGACTATCGCACGAGCTCGGAGTTGGGCAGCAGCTGGAGTGCTACTTGTTGGGGTCGCCGGATGCGGACTGAACTCGGCAAAGACGACCGGGGGCGGGACGGAGCCGAAGATCATGGCTCATGAGGCGGCTCTCAACGCCGCCCAGCGCCAGCAGGTCGAGCGGTACTGGATGGGCCAGGGAATCGCCGGGATGGCGATGGCCGACCGGTCCGATGACTTCGTGCAGCCGGAATGGGCCAAGGGCGGTGTCATTGCCCGCAGCGTCGGCCGGATCTATGTCACGGGCGGGCAGGACGCAGCCTGCACGGCAACGGTCGTGGGCACGAACACGGTCGTGACCGCTGCCCATTGCGTGCGCACCAGCCTGCCCGGAGGATCCTCGCAGACCGCGACATGGGACAAGAACCTGTACTTCGTTCCCGGCTACCGGGACGGACAGAGCCCCCACGGCGGATTCACCGTACGCAGGGTGCACATGGCCGAGGACTGGCAAGCCGACGGCAACGACGTCGCGATGCTGGAGATGAACCCCGCTGCAGATGGAAGGAGCGTCTCGGCGGTGGTCGGAGCCCAGAAGATCGCCTTCGGTGCGAAACCAGTAAGCCCGACCCACCAGTTCGGGTACCCCTACACGAGCCGGGTGCTCCATTGCGAAGGCCCCGGCACGCAGCCGGGGGACGCGCCACAATTCTTCCGGATTCCCTGCCTCATGGGCGTCGGATCCAGTGGGGGCCCGTACATCGTCGACCTCGATCCGGCGGGCATGGGGACCGTGGTCGCCGTGAACGTCAGCAGCGACGCCGCCTATAGCTACGGCACTGCCCTCGGGCCCGTCGCCAGCAGGCTCTTCGCCCAGTCCGAACGCCCCTGAAAGCAAGACTCGACCGACGACCTCGGACGCTGGCCGGCACGGCTGACACGGCAAGCCCGCAAATGGGCGCATCTCTCCGCCGAACAGCAGCACCGGCTTACGGCGTTCGCGTGACGCCCGCTCAGACGATGCCTCCCGCCACCACCGGCGCTGGTACGGCGAACGGATCGGGCAAGGCGCAGCAGGCGTTCGAGCGGGGCGTGGAGGCGCTCGCGCAGTACGTCGCGCGGGAGGGCAGCCTCCCGGCGCGCCCCGTGGTCTAGGTACCGCCCGACGGCGCCGAGCACCGCACGGGGATCTGGTACGGGAATCAGCAGGCCCGCCGCGACCGGCTCGACGCCGAGCAGCGCGCAGCACTCACCGAACGCAGCGTCGAATGGGTGTAGGGCTGGGGGGCGCGCCTCGTCATACCGATCGGTGCTCAAGTGCACAGGGAGTCCGTCGCGAACGGCAGTGCCCGATCGGCATCCCTGCCAGCGCCACAGCCACTGCCCGGATCACGATCGACCAGCGACAGTCGCGACTCCGGTACTGCCACCACGACCCGCCCGGGCGGCTGGCACATCCGCGCAGATCGTCACCGCGAGCCCGTGGCCGCCCCGAACCGACGTCCGCTCGCGCCCGGCGGCCTCACCTTCTCAGACCCGGGCCGCCATATCTGAGCGATACCACCACGGCTTGCGCCGCGTCCAGGACCAGCTCACCACCTGGCCCCACCGCCCGGTGTGCCGACGCCTCCACCTGGACCGTGGTCGTGGCCGGCCCGGCTCACGCCTCGGATACCGTGTTCCTCTACGGGGTGCCACAACGGATGTGACGCCCGCCACAGAAGGTAGCCAGCGTATGAGTTCAAAGCGCAGCAAGACTCCAGCCCTGCCCGTACTTGACGACGCATACCGACTCTCGTCGGTCAAGGACGCAGAAGAGTCCACCCGTGACTTGGCCGCGCGGCTGGCCACCACCGAGCTGCGCCGCGCTTCCCACCCGGGCCGGGTCACCTGGGACCCCACCGATCCGGCCGAGCCCGTACCGGCCCCGCCGAGCGTGGTCGACGGTGACGGGGACCTGTGGCTGCGGGACCGGGGCACTGGCACCTGGACCATGCCCGAGTTCAACCCGAAGGAGTTCCCGGCCCGCTGTGGCGAGGTTCTGACGTGGAACCAGCTTGCCGGCGAGTTCGGCCCGCTGACCGCACTGGCCGACGACCGCCGCATCGGCGGCGGCCGGCGCTGACCGCGCGGCCTTCCGGGATGACAGCGCTCCTGAAGCGCCCGTTACGGGTAGCCGGGCGCTCCAGCTGACCACCGAGCTCGACGATGGCGGCGATCAGGTGAGCGTGGTGGGTGGCGTGCGACGGCCCCGAGCAGCGTGGGGCGGGCCTTGCGCCGCCCGATGCCTTGTCCGCCTCGTCGGGCGCGCAGTAGGTGCGGCGGCCGCCCGCACGTACCGGCCACGGTCCGTGATCAGGAGCGAGCCCTGAACCGCTTCCTTCGGACTATCCGACCGTTGGTTGATGTGCGTCGTTGGCTGACGCCCAGTGGGCGCGGATCGGGCCGTGGCTGCCGGAGCGGACGCCGAAGCGGGGTGGACGGTGGCGGGATCACCGGCAGGTGATCGACGCGATCGCGTTCAAGTACCGGGCCGGACCGGAACACCGTGGATGGACCTGCCCGAGCACTTCGGGCCGTGGAAGGGCGCCCACAACCGGCTGCGGACATGAGCCGCGGACGGGACCTGGGAGAAGGTCTTCACCACCCTGCTCGCCCAGGCCGACGCCGAAGGCGACCTCGACTGGGTCGTCGCAGTCGACTCCACCATCGTCCGCGCCCACCAGCACGCCGCCGGGGCCCGTCAAAGGGGGCCCCGCACGGCGAGCCCGCCGACCATGCCCTCGGACGGTCCCGCGACGGACTGACCACGAAGATCCATCTGGCCGCCGACAACCGCTGCCGGCCTCTGGCCTTCCTCATCACACCCGGCCAGGCCGGTGACGCACCCGCGTTCCCGAAGGTCATGGCCCACTTACGGGTTCTGCGTACGGGTTCCGCGGCCGGTCGGCAGGCCGAGAGAGCGACCGGACGTGGTCCTGGCCGACAAGGCCTACTCCTCCCGCGCGATCCGCTCCCACCTGCGGCGCCGCGGAATCCGGGCGGCGATCCCGCAGCCCGCAAGCAGCGGAACACCGTCGAGCGCGCCCAGACCCGCGCCGCAGCGATCGCGCTGTGCCGCCGCGGAAACCGAGCGGTGGGCGTCACGACATCCTTATCCCATGCCCAGGTACGGTGTGGCCCGGGTGGACCTATTTGACGAGGCAGAAGTCTGGGTGCTGCAGCCAGGCCCTGAGGAACTGCAGATCGCCGACATGCCGGATCCAGCGGTCGCCGCCGCCCGTGTCGTAGGAGACTTCCCTGACGGTGCCAGGAAGCGATGCCACCAGCGCCCGTGCTCGAGCCAGGTCCGCGGCTTCTTCCGCCCGGCCGCCAGGGGTGAACCCAAGGACGCCGTCGAAGTCGATCACCGCGTGGAGTCGTTGGGCGAAGGCAAGGGTGAGGTGACCGAGCAGCATGTGGTTCAACTGTCCCGAACAGCCGGCGGCGAGTACGAGGCCCTGAACTGGCGGCCGCGAGAAAGCAGAGTAGTCCTCGTCGTCTGCCGGAATGCAGTCGTCCTCTGAGAGGAAGGCCATGCCTGCCTCGGCCGTATCGAGGGCGTGTAGACCGAGGACTGCAGGCTCTTGGACTCGGAAGGCCAAGTCTCCGTCAGCCTCGGCTTCGACCGGATCGCAGAACGTCTCCAGCCACGGGATCACATCGGCTCGTATCTCTTCGAAGCTGCGGTGCTCGAAGAGCCACAGCCCCAGCGCCGGCCCCACCATGATGCCCCCCGAATGCGCAGCCCAGTGCCGTGTGGACCTGGTTCTACCAGGTCCACAGAGAGACATCCGATCGTTTTCAGGACACGGACCTGCTGGTCAGGCTGCGTTGTCGCGTTCGATGGCGACGAGCCAGCCCCGACGTTGCGGCAAGGCAGGGTGAGCCCTGCGAGCTGGAAACGGAGTCGCAGGTCATCGGAGTGCCGGTAACAGGTGAGGCTGCAGTTACAGAGCCCGACGTTGTGGCATCCCTTCACACTTACCACCCTTACCTGGGTACACCCGTCGGCCAGCCCGGAAGGTCCCGGACCAACAGGCCCGCGCGCAGCTGCTGCTCCGCAAGCTGGCCGAGGGCCGAGAGGTGGCGTCGGTACTCACCTTCACATATAGGTGGTCCGCGCTCGCCACGCCGCGGGCCCGCCGGCCGCAGGGTCCGTCGGTGCCCGGGTGACGGGCGAAGCAGCCCACGCGGTGGCTGTCCAGCCGGCCTTGCTGCCACTGCCGTGGTCGGGCTGGGTTCGCGGGCGGCCGCCCTGCGGGCGGCGGTCCGGCCCCCGCTTCACGACCTCGATCATGCTCCGAATACAACACAACCCCACGAAGGCTTTGTGGGCCTGTCGTCCGTGACCAAGATCTGTCTCGCCCACGCGGCGTCCACAGCAGCAGCGACCTTCGCGCTCTTGGGTGCCACCATCCCCGTGCCTGCACTTGCCGAGGGTTCCGCCCTGGCCCCGCCGGTGACGACAGGAGCTCTCTTCAACGACCCCACCAAGGGTATCGAGCGGCAGCAAGCGATACCCAATTACCTGATCCGGCTCATCGAGGGCGCTGCGGAGGACTCTGAGATCAGGATCTCCGCATACTTGTTCTACACCAAGGCGGTATCAACCGCTCTGGTAAAGGCGCATGAGCGCGGCGTCCACGTCCAGGTGGTCTTGGACAACACGTCCGATATGAATAATTCCCTGCCTGATGCGTACGACGAACTCGTCACGGGCCTTGCGCGGAAGACAGCCGTCTCGGGCGACTCCTGGGTACGGCTGTGCGCCGAAAACCAGGCGTGCCTGGCCAAACGCCCTGAGCAGTGGAAGAACTCGACGTGGCATGGTGTCAACCACAACAAATTCCTTCTGTTCTCCGAGACGACCGGCACTTCCACCACCACGGTGCGAGACGTCGTCGTGCAGTCTTCCGGCAACCTGAGTTCGAACGACTATCAAAAATACTGGAACGACGCCCTTACGGTCGTGAACAACACCACCTTGTACCGGGGCTACAGCGGCTACTTCCAGAAGCAGGCCGCCGCATCGATCGACTCTGCCCAGCACGTCACCGACGTGCTGATGGACACGCAAGCCAGCCGCGCCAAGGCGTACTTCTTCCCCCGCGCGCACTCGGGTCCCGAGGACGGCCCGGACGATGTCATCGTGAACATCCTCAAGACGGTGGACAACGCCGTCGTCGGGCAGACCCTGCCCTGCCGCGGAAACGACTACAAGGAGGACGGCACCGGCTACGGCACCAAGGACGGAGGCACAGTGATCCGCATCGCCATGGGCGACATCACCCGGACCAAGGTCGTGGAGGAGCTCATCCGGCTGGACAAGGCAGGGTGCCACGTCGATTACGCCCGGCCGGGTGAGAGCTACCCTGGCCGGGCGTGAACCGTCGCCGTCAGAACCGGCGGATAACCCGCAGCGAGTCGGTGTACAGATCACCCTTGATGTTTTGGGCAGGAACCGACCGCTTGCCGTTGAGGATCGACTTCGCTCCGAGATCCGCCAGGGTCGGCCCGTTCGGCGTCCTGCGGCTGGAGGCGAAGCGCAGGCCGCCGTGCTGATCCTGCCCGACGTAGATGCCGGTGTGATCGATTACCCCGTCGGTGGTCTCGAGGTCGTTGGGGTCGGCGTCGGTGGCGTCGAAGAAGACCACATCACCGACGCGCAGCGAGGCGAGCGACGGCGGCGCACCGGTGGCCTTCGCCACCACCACGCCGGGGCCGGAGGCAGACTGGTTCTTCGAGGTGCGGGGCAGGTTGCGACCGTCGAAGTTCTTGGAGACGACCATAGGGATCCCCAGGTGATGGCCATAGACCATCCGCACGAAGCCCGAGCAGTCGAGGTGGCCCTTGAACAACTCCGGATTCGTCACCACTTTGGGTTCGCCGGGGAAGGTCCAGTCGAGCCCCATGAAGTCGTGGAAGTCGGCGCCGATGAAGCGTAGCCCGGCGGCGTTCTTCTCGCTGTACCCGGACGTGCCGAGCACCTTGGCATCCTGGAGTGCGGGGTCGGTCACGGCGGGGGCGAAGGGCCGGAACATCGATGCGTACGCGAGGGCGTCGGGGGAGGTGTCACCCGCCCATGCGCGGATCTGCTGCTCCAGGGCAGGGGTCCAGGTGCCGTCGAAAGGCGCGGTCAGTACCCGCACCCAGGTGTCGTGGCTGATCACCGGCGGGTCTGTCCACTCGGCCGAGATCACGTCGAAGGTGTAGACGCGGGCCTCCGGGAGCGGCGCTGTGGCACCGGCGGAGGCCCACGCCCGGACCCCGAGGGTGCCGGAGTTGAAGACCTTGGACGGGTCCTTCTCCGGGTCGCGCAGGTTGTGGTCCCAGGTCTCCGGCTCCTTCTCGCCGTGCTTCCAGGCGCGGGCACGCAGTACGTCACCCGTCTTCTGCACCCGGACCCACCAGTGGTCGAAGGCGGCGAAGCTGGTGCCGACCCTGACGGCCGGACCCAACGTGCTCGTGACGTCGGCGAGTTCCTTCTCCAATACGAGCTGGACCTCGCGGGCGGGGGTGATGTCCAGCCGGGCTCGGTAGTGGTTGTTGACGTCCGTGGCCGCGAAGGTCAGGGCGAGCGAGACGGGTGCGTCGGCGGGCACCTTGTCGAAGGAGAAGCGGGCGCGTGCGTCGACGTCCCCCACGGCCTTGTCGGAGAGCAGCGCGTGGCGACTGGCGTTGGCGGTGAGCGTGATGGCGGCCCGACCGTCTTTCAGGGCGTAGTCCGCGTCGTCGCCGTTGTGGGTCGACCACTTACCGCCGGCGGGGGATGAGCCCCAGCCTTTCTCGCCGGTCGGCAGGGTCCGGGAGAAGGTGTCGGAGAACGGCTTCTTCTGCTCGGTGAACCAGCGCTTCGGTCCGCGCAACGTGACCGTCTTCGCGCCGGTGGTGAGGGTGGCGAGCACCCCCTGCCGGTCGAACACTTCCAGGAGCGCAGGGGGGCCGGCGAGCGTACGGGTGGTCAGCGCGCCGGCCGGGTGAGCGCCGAAGTGCCACGGGTCGCTCGGGTCGAGCACCATCGGGCGCTGCCCGCCGAGCGCCGCCGGCAAGGTAGTCGCCGTGGCGGTCGGGGCGGGCGTGGTGGTCGTCGCGGCCGGTGTGGCCGCGACGGCGGACGAGGCGAACGGCAGCGAGCTGGCCGCCGCCACCCCCGCGAGGGCGGCGAGAGCCGATCTGCGGCTCGGATTGGACATGGATGCGGACATGCGAGTACCCCCCGTGACACAACAAATGATCAGACGAGGGGGACGCTACCGGTGCCTTTCGCGGCGCCTTTGGTCAGGCCCGGGAAAGGGCCGCTCCGCTTCCTTCCGCGGAAACTCCTGACATCCCCTCCGGCACGGGGAACGCCCGGCGCTGCTGGTAGCTGCCGCCTCTTGAGTCTGATCCGCACCGTCGTGTTCTGGCGCGATGGCAACCTGCTCACCGTGGACACCGACCTCACCGGACACGAACTGTTCGCCGTGGACGACAGCCGAGCAGTCATTGGACGCGCGCTCCTGCTGAGCGAAGGCAGCGTCGTCGTCTCCCTGGACGACGAGGTCCTCGTCTGGACCGTAACGCTCGGGCACATCCCGCGGCAACACCAACGACTGCAGCCGGTTCACTGCCGTGACGGAAGCGATTTGAGCGCCCCAGATCGGACCTGGGCGACCCCGCACCCGGCCCGAAAACGTCCTGGGCGACAAGGGCTACAGCTCGATGGCAATCCGCGCCTGGCTACGCCGTCGGGGCATACCACACACGATTCCCGAGCGGACCGACCAGGTCGGCAACCGAGCCCGGCGAGGCATCCTCGGTGGCCGCCCGCCGGCCTTCGACCGCGAGGTCCACACACACCGCAACGTCGTGGAACGGTGCTTCAACCGCCTGCCGGAGCGGAGGGCGGTGTCGTCAGGGAGCGCAGAGCCGCATCCACGAGACGCCCGACCGTGGTGGAGGCGGGGGGCCGCCGTCCGTCCAGCCGGTGTCGGCCGGGAGACGGGCCAGGTCCGCGCCGAGGGGTGCGGTACCGCCCCGGTCGCGGATCCGGTCCGTGGGGGCCGCGAGCAGGGGCCACTGCCAGGAGCCGAACCAGCAGGCCCGCCTGCGTCTCGGGCAGCACAGCCGGGGCGAGGGACCCTGCGAACGGCCCTCGCTCTACCCGGCGTCGAGCGCGGATGCAATGCTGTCAAGGATGCCGGCGAATTCCTCAACAGGGACCTCGACCACGAAGACCGCACCAACATCTTCGGGGTGGTTGAGCAGGTGTTCCTCACGCCAGAACTCCAGCGTGATCACCAGGCGGTCCCCTTCGCGGAACAGGCAAGCCGAAACGTTGTCGGTGGTGGGTCCCCACAGCAGGGCCCGATACCGGCTGCGCAGCGTGTAGTCCGCCTCGGGCTCGTCGTCTCCCGCGCTCTGCACGAAAAGCCTGTGTGTGGCTTCGGCGGACATGTCAGCGAACGGCAGGCGAGAGCCTTCGCCGGACCGCAGCCAGGCGGCGGAGTCCAGCACATCGCGGCGGAACTGGGGGGCGTAAGCCACGTTGTCGTCGCAGGTCAGCCACCTCCCGACTGCCCAGAGGTCGACCCGGCACAACGGGCCTGACTTACCGACCTCGGCCGCGAACCTGAACTTGTCTCCCAGAAGCGCGTTCACGCTGGTGACCGTCGCAGGTTCAGACCCTCATGAACAATCGAATTCTACGTGGGGCAACAGCCCACGTGCTTCGGGCAGAAATCGAACGGCCTCTGACCCTGGTGACTCCCGAAGTGGTGAACATTTGCTGTCGGTTCGTGGACAAAGCCAGCCGGCCCACGCCGGAGCTGCTCCAAGGCCTTCGCGCGGTCGCCGAGGCCCAGGTCCCGGGGTACGGGCCAGGCCCTCGGTCAGCGGGCCCCGGGAACGCTTCGCGTCCACGCTGGCGGGACACGCCGGCGCCCACGGATCGGCGGCCACCCTCACCGGCGCAGCAGGAGCGGACTCGGCAGTAGGCGCGGCAGCGGGGGCGGGCACACGGGCGTCAGCCAGAGCAGGCGCGGGCGCAGAGGCCGTGCCGGGCGCGGGAACGGGGACCCGGGCGGCCGGAGCGTGCGCAGGTGCCGCCGCCGCGGCGGCCGCGGTGATGACGGCGGCGACGGCCTGGTCGACGCCCGCTCCGGCGGCGGGCGCGTCCAGGGGGATCCGGGCGACGTCGACACCGCGGGCGTGCAACCGGCCCATCGCGGCGTCATACCCATCCCGGCCGCGTGCGCGTTCACAAGAATCGCGGGACACACGCCTCCGCTCGCGCGGAGGGGACCAGCACCGTCGGTCCGCGGACTGGGTCGAGGACGGGGACTCATCGGGGGATGCGGCCGAGAAGCGGTCTGGCTGGGAGGCCGTGATCACCCCACGGCTGCGGCACCCGGGCTGCGTCATCGTCCACGGGAGCGGGGAGCGGCGCCCGGCCGCGGTCCGGCGGACCTGACGCCACCCGACGGCAGGGCGGATCTGCGGCAGCAGCGCGGCCGCGCAGTACAGCGGGACTTGACCACTCCCCCGAACGCCCGCCCCGTAGTCGACCGACCACATGGTGCGCCGGGGCTGGCTGCCCCGCGGTGGGCATGGCCGCCGATGGCTGGCTGGCCTGCCCCAGGCTTATTGCCGGGAATCGGCAGTGTGCGGCTTGGGTGTTCTGCCTGTTGCCCCCGTTACCTGCCTGATTCTGCTGGTGGATGCTGTGATCACCCCGGAATCGAGGGTGAAATGCGCACGCCACGAAGCTGCGGGGTGGATAGAGGCGTCCATTCGCGCACATGGCGCCCGAGAGTTCGAAATACGGGGGAGAAAAATGGCTGAGGCAGCGTGGAAGTCGGGGCTGCGGGCGGGGGTCTGGATGCTGCTCGCCTTGCTGGTGGCCGGTCTCGGGTTGATGGTGGCCGGCCAGGTTCGAGGGGCGCTGGAGCGGGAGCGGGAGTTCCGGGCTGCGCCGGACTGCGTTTCCGTGCCGGCCGAGGCGTCGGCCTGCCTGTGGGAGCAGGACTTCACCGTCCGCGAAACCGCACTGCACCGCGGCAAGAGGAGCAAGGCGCCGGAGGCGAAGCTGATGGCGCCCGGCGGCGCGCCGTGGCGCGTGACGTTCCGCACCACTGATCCGGTGGAGTCGGAGATGGAGCCGGAGGACAAGGTCGTCGGCCTGGTCTGGCACGGGAAGGTCATCGAGGTCCGGGACACCGACGGACGGCGGCAGCCGACGTCCGACGGGCCCGTGGGACGGTCGGAGGACCGGCTCGCCGGGGCGATCGGCTGCCTGTCGTTCGGTGCGGTGGCCTTCATCGGCGGCCTGTGGGGGCTCCTCGGCCGCCGCAGCCGACGGCAGGTGCTGGCCGCAGCCGCCGTGCGGTGGCACGGCCTCGCGATAGGCGCCGCAGCCATCGTGGCCCTCTGGGCGCAGGCGGCCGCAGGCTGGCCGATGTGGTCGATCCCCGTGGGCTGGGGCGTGCTGACGCTGCTCCTGCTGGGCTCCGCGGTGGGCTTTGTCGTCGCCGCACTCCGCGGCACCATCAAATGACCAAAGGATGAGCACCCGGCACCGGGAGCAGCAGGAGCGGCGGCTCGCGCCGGGGTGAGGCGCGCTGCCTTGATGAGGTGACCTCGAACAGGGTTCGGGCCCAGGTGAATTCTGCACGTCCCACGAACACGGGCCGGGAGGACGCCCGCCGGAGCGGGGCGCTGGGGGGCTGCCGGCGGCGCCTGCGCCGCTGACGGCACCGCCAGTCTGGAAATTGTTGCCGGCGCACTGCCCGGTCCCCACGACTGAGGCGCAGTTCAGGACGCTCTCCACATGTGCGTCGAGGAGGGGCGCACACCCATGCCGGAGCGGGCCGGAACCGACTTCAACGGCCCTCCGGCCGCACATACCCAGTCCGTCCACGCCCGCAAGCCCGCCCGCGTCGTCCGGGGTCGGGAGCCTTCGCCGTCACCGGGTGAGCCCCGCGCCCCTGCCCGGTGCGGCCTGCTGCCGGTGGGCGGGGACGGCGGCTTCCGTCAGGCCAGCTGCCGGGGGCCCGGCGGGTGGGGGTGGTGGTGGAGCGGGCCGCCGCCCGGGAAACCCGGACGCGGGCGGTGCCGGGGCGGAGAGCGGTGTCGGCATGGAGGCGGGCCAGATGCGCGCCGAGGCGTGCGGGGCCGCCCTGGTCGCGGATCCGGTCCATGCGGGCCGCGAAGAGCGGCCACCGGCGGGCGCCGACCAGGAGACCCACCTGCGACTCGGGCAGCACATCCTTCACGACGCCGACGACCGCGGCGTGCGCCGGCCGGTTCACGCCAAGCTGCTCCAAGACCTTCGCCCGGTCGCCGAGCTCCAGGTCCCGGGGCACGTTCAACCTGCCCACCGCCTCCGGCTCCGCCTCGGCGGCCGGCCGGGTCCGTATTCCCCAGCGGGCAAGAGAGGGGCCGGCAGCGCCCAGCGCCGCTGCAGAGCCGGCCGGAAGAACCAGGCACGTACCTCAACCTGGCCAGTAGCCCCAGGACCTTTGGGTGTGCTGGGGTGCCCGTGATCGCTTGGGACATGATCAGGAGGGGGTCGGTCTTCCTGAGGCGTCTCCAGCAGATCAGGCTGCAGGCTTACACCATCGCGAACGGCCGAATCCTCATACCGGTCACGGCCGGCCGGGACGCTGCAGCAAGCGTGGAGACGGGTACGCCGCCGAGGCGTTCGCGACGGCACTGGCCCGGTTCGCCGACGCGCTGCGCCGAGCCGGTGGTGCTCTGCATCCGACCGCCGGCACCCGTTCGACGAGTCCCGGCCGAGGTGGGGTTCATCGAGGTGGAGGGGTTCGCCGAGTACGGAGCAGAGCAGCGGTTCGGCGTACGCCCCGCTGCCGCGACGTCCGGCTGAGCCGCCCCGCCTCCCCTCGCCGGGGGAAGCCGCCGACGTCACGCGGTCGGCTGCGGGCTCCCGTGTGACAGGCCCGAGCGCCGCAGGGCGCGCAGCATGGCCGACAGGTCTCTGGGCTCGCCGCCCGAACCACGGACGAGGGTCTCCAACAGCTCGGGCGTCAGCTCGTACCGCTCGGCGCGGCGCACCAGCTCCGCGCGGCCCTCCCCGAGGACGGCCTCGCCGTCGAGCTCCCGCAGCAGCTCGTCCTCGTTGACGAAGCGGCTCAACCCGCAGTCGAGTCCGTCGTCATCGAGGTCCGCCGGGTACGGAGCCCGTGCCCAGGACCCGTTCTCGGACCAGTACACGCACCCCAGCTCGTTCCCCGCGATCAGCTCACGGAGCTCGTCGTGAGGGAGCCAGTCCGGAGCCCCGGCCAGCATGTCGACCGGCGGCTCGTGCCACTTGACCCCGCTGGACTCATCCTCACCGAAGAGCACGAACCGGCCACCGCCCAGCGGCTTCAGCGTCCACCAGGTACAGCCGCAGTCGTCCAGGTGCAGCCCACTGTCGTCGATCCAGCAGCCCGTACGGTGGACCGGCGGCTTCTGCTCCGCCTCGGTCGTCGCCTTCAACACGGCGACCGCGCTCCACCGGGCCCACAGGACCTCCGGCACGGGCAGATCCTGCGGCAGTCCGGGCCGGTGCACTGTCATTCCATCCCCCACGGTGGCGCGATCACGTTACCCAACGCACCCTATTCTTGTCGGGCCGTGCCGCGAACTCCTCGATGAGACGACGGGTGACTCTCGGAGCTATGAGGGCATCTCCGGCGGCGATGACCCTGACCCCGGCGAGGATGGTCTTCAGGCACCGGAAGCCGAGCTGCCATGCGGAAGCCGCCTTCCGAACGCGGTCCGGCGCTCAACCAGTTCGTCGGGGCGGTAGTCGGCCATGACGCTGCACTCCCGGGTGCCGGAATGCCGCACGACGTTGGTGACCGCCTCCTGGACGATGCGGAACGCTGCCAGATCGACATCGGAGGGCAGGTCTCGACGTTCCCCCCGCCACCGGACGTCGACCCGGACCCCGGCGGCCGCGGTCTTCCCGACCAGCTGACCGATGGCGGCCAGACCAGGGAGCGGGTCCAGCGGTGCTGACTCCAAGTCACTCCGGTGCAACGCGCCGAGCATCCGCCGCAGGCCGGCGAGAGTCTCCCCGCTGGTGGCCTCGATGGCATCCAGCGCGTTCCGCGTCTCGGCGGGCTGGGTGTCCATGACCGGGCTGCCCACGCCGGGGTGGATGGCGATGATGCCGGTGTTGTGGGCGACCAAGTCGTTTAGCGCCCGGGCGATCCGCAGCCGCTCGGCCGTGACCGCCTGCTGCGTGGCCTGGGCACGAACCGTGTCCGCGAGTGCCCGGTTCCGATGGATCGTGTTGCCGATCAGCCAGGCAATAACGACGGTCGACGCGAGGGCGGCCGGCACGGAGAGGTTGAAGAAGTACCCGCGTCCCAGCCGCCAGACCGTATACGCGGCCAGCAGGCCGCCCGGGAGCACGGCCGCGAAGACCGAGACCCGCCGTGAGCGGGTCGCCGCGTTGTAGCCCATGGCCGTCCCGGCCTACAGGAAGAGCACGACTGGCGTCGCCCGCACCGGCATCCTGAGCGAGAACACGGTGCCCGCGAGCGCGATGGCCAGGGGCGTCCAGCGGCGTGCGGAACAGCAGCAGCGCGCCCAGGGTAGTGACGACGGCGGCGACCAGCAGCGGTGCGTCCTGGCCAGGCGAAAGGCCTGTTTTGCCTGGTCACCGAGCTCGTCCGCCCGGGTACCGACGTGCGAACTCCTGGGCTGTCATCGCCTCTCGCGTTGCTACCAGCCGTTCGATCGTTGTCCGAAACCAGGTCCGGGCGATGTCAGCCGCTTCAAGCGCCTCGGTCACTGAGGTGGGCACCTGACCCCCATCGAAGCCACGGCTCCCGGCTATCACCGCGATCGTGTCGGATGCTCTTTGCAGTGCAGTCACTGAGTAATGCATGGACCTTCCTCCAACGTGTTGGAGGACCGGGGCATAAATGGAATCGAAAGATTCAGATCGATGGTCGTGGCAGGTCTCCACGAACTCCTTGATATCCACCTGCTCACCAGCAACGGCCATGGCGACGGTCAGGTTCAGGTAGTCGAACCACCGTCGGGTCTTCAGCCGGCCTAACGTCAGAGCCGTGACCTGCGTGGTGTACAGCTCATCCTCGCGTGCCAGTTCCTGCCATTGGCGCTCCTTCTTCTTTAAGACGAGAGGTCCGTAGACCGCAGCGGTTGCTCCGACTACGGCTCCGCTTGCTGCACCTATCAGCCCCATCAGGGCGCTACCATCCGGCATGGAAACGACCATGGCAGCAGGAACGCCTGTTGGACAGAGGGCCCGCGCGGCGGGCCGAGCCCCATAGCAGGCGGTCTGCGCGCGAGGGTCACCGATTCGACACGTTCACCCCCATCGGCCCCTGGATCGTGACCGCGGACGAGATACCGGCCCCGGACTCCCTCGACCTCCGCTGCGACGTGGGCGGCGCCACTCGCCAGCAGACCAACACGGCGCACCTCATATACGGCATCCGCGACTTGCTCGCCTACACCTCCTCCGTCATGACCCTCCACCCCGGCGACGTGATCGCCGCGGGCACCCCCGCCGGGTCGGCCCGCTGAGCCACGGAGACCGCGTGGCGGTGAGATCGAGCGGGTCGGCCGCCTAGAGGTCGGCGTCGACGGGTCCCGTGCCACTCCGTACGAGGAACGTCCCGGCCACAGGGACCACTGACCAATCGGGGTCACACGCACGAGGTGGTGCCGGCGCGGCGCTCGTGGCCCCCCTCGACGAGGTACTGCGGTCTGGGCCGGACGCGGCAGCAGGTTAGGCCGTCCCCTTCGGATGTTGCCGGAACCGGGCGTACGGGAGCTGGTCTGAGGCCCTGATGTGCTTCGGAGTCAGCGAGCCGATCGGATGCGCCGACGCGGATGTTTTCTGTCCCCGTTTGGCAGCTATGGTCCGGCGTTCGGTGGGCAGCAGCGGGGGGAGGGCGTTCCCCGAGTTCGCCCTCCGCCGACGGACCGTCGGCGGTTCCCACGAGGAAGAGGCTGTTCATGTCGCAGGTCGAAGAGTCCATCGAGGTCGACGTCCCCGTACGTACCGCCTACAACCAGTGGACGCAGTTCGAGACGTTCCCCCACTTCATGGACGGCGTCGAGAAGATCACCCAGGTGAACGACACCCTGACCCACTGGGAGACCAAGGTCGCCGGTGTGGAGCGCGAGTTCGACGCCGAGATCACCGAGCAGATCCCCGACGAGCGCGTGGCCTGGACCACCGTCGGCGGCGAGGCGAAGCAGGCCGGCGTCGTCACCTTCCACCACCTGGCCGACAACAAGACCAAGGTCATGCTCCAGCTCGACTACGACCCGGAGGGATTCACGGAGAACGTCGGCGACAAGCTCGGCTTCGTCAAGCGACGGGTCACCGGCGACCTCAAGCGATTCAAGGAGTACATCGAAGCCCGCGGCGCCGAAACCGGCTCCTGGCGCGGCGAGGTCTGAGACCTCGGCACCCCACGCAGCCGCCGGGGATCAGCGGTTGCCGAGCGAGCCGGACCAGCCGCCCAGCGCACGCGCGGCAGGGGTCGCCCCCACAAGGGCGGCCCCGCTGCGCGGGCGGCGCGTTCACGGCGGGTCGTCTCCTGCGTCGAGGGCGGCCAGCCCCTCCGTCCAGCGGGTCCGGCGCTCTTCGGCACTCTGCTCCCACCAGGGGACCCCGCGTTCCCCCAGCGCTACCTTCGCCACCTGTACCCGGTCCCGGGCAGCGCGCTCGGCCTCCGGGTCGTCGGCGCGGAGGGCTGCGCCGACCGCGCGGCGGGCCGCCATCAGGTGGACGCGCAGCCGGGCCGAGGCGTCTTCGTCGATGTCGGGGTCCGTGGCACGCCATCGGCGGCCGTCGATGACTACGTGATGCCCGTCGGGGGTGGTGGCCGGTTTGGGTTTCGAGGTCACGGCCAGCGGCTGCCCATCGTCGGCCCCCGTCAACCCTCCCGGCGCCGACCGGCCGGGCTCCCAGCGGTTCCCGCTCCCGGCCGGACGAGACGGGCGCGGGGAGGCTGGGAACAGCGGCGTTCCCGGTGACGTCCCGTGGGCCTTCGGGCATGATCTACGGAAGGGGCGGCGCGACCGGCGGTGAGCGCGCCTCCGCGGACGTACTGACTGGGGGGGGGTCACGGGGTGGAGTGGGGAACGCTCGTCGCCACGTTGGGCGGCGGTCTGATCGCGATATCGGGGACGGTCCTGGCCGACCGGCTCCGCACCCGCCAGGAGCACCGGCGAAGCCTTCAGGAGCGTCGCCGGGACGTCTACACGGAGTTCATCGCGGCGGCGGGCGCGGCTCACACCGAACTGCGCCGCCTCGCGCAGAACGCTTCGGGGACGGCCGACTTGGAGGAAGCGAGCCGCCTGGCCCTGACGGACGCCCGGATCTACGAGGTGCGCGAGCGCCTGTTCCTCGACGCCAGCCCGCGGATCGCGGGCACGGGCCAGACCATGTTCGAACGCCTCCGTGCGCTGCGGCGTGCGGTCGCGGCGGGCGCCGGCATCTCGACCCCCGCGTTCCACGACATCTACCACCCTTACCTCGACGCCGTCTGGGCCTACCGGGAGGCCGTCCGCGACGAGTTGGAGGGGCACGCCCTCGCCCCGACCGACTTCGGCTGGGCCGCGTGGGACGGCCGCGAACGCTGCCCCCGCTGCGGGACGCGGGAAGCGGAGTCGGCAGCCGGATAGCACCACCCCCGCCGCACGGCCGGGATCCCGTGCCCGCCGCGCGGTTGTCGCGCCCCGGATCATGCGCCGGGGCGTAGTTCGGGGCGCGTCGGCCGGGTCCGTGCGCGGGGCTCCCTCCCGCGCCTGCCGGGATGCCGTCGGCGACAGCGCGCGTACGCCGCGCGTTCCCCCGCGGGACCCGGGCCGCCGCGGCAGGGCTCCGGCGGCGGCATCCGCATGCACCGCGGCGATGGGGCCGGGCACACCAGGTCCGCGCACCCCAAACCGCGGAGGCAAACTCCGTGTGCGGTGAAATCACTACATCTGGGTAATACGGTCCCGCACCGCCGGAGGGAAATGCCCGGACCGCTACCTTTCTCAAGGAATCCCGAGAAACCCGTACAGATTTCCTATTTGTTCGAATGATGCACCCGTGCGTCGCACGGCATTTCCCGATCATTGCCCTCCCGTGAAGGAGACCCCGCCAATGACCGTCGAAACCAGGCCCGAAGCACCCGTCGAACCACCTCCGCAGTCCAGCCTCGGCACCGCCGCCGCCCGAAACCTCGCCACCACCACCAAGTCCGCCCCCCAGATGCAGGAGATCAGCTCCCGCTGGCTGCTGCGGGTGCTCCCGTGGGTGGAGACCAAGGGCGGCACCTACCGGGTGAACCGCAGGGTCAGCTACACCGTCGGCGACGGGCGCGTCGAGTTCGTCCAGGACGGCGGCAGGGTCCGGGTCATCCCGCGCGAGCTCGGTGAACTGGCCCTGCTCAAGGGGTTCGACGAGCCCGAGGTCCTCACCGCGCTCGCCGGCCGTTGCGTCCAGCGCGACTTCGGCGCCGGCGAGGTGCTGGCCGAGCGCGGCGCCGCCGCGGAACGGCTCCACCTGCTCGCCCACGGCCGCGTCAGCCAGACCTCCGTGGGCAAGTACGGGGACGAGGTGACCATCGCGGTGCTGGCCGACGGCGACCAGTTCGGCGAGGACGCCCTGCTGGACGCCGACAGCACGTGGGACCGTACGGTCACCGCCGAAACCGCCGGCACGCTGCTCACCCTCTCCCGCGCCGACTTCCAGTCCGTACTGGACTCCTCACCGGCCCTCCAGGCCCATGTCCGGCGGTTCCGCGCACTGCCGTTGCAGCGGCAGAACAAGCACGGCGAGGCCGAGATCGCGATGTCGGCCGGCCATACCGGCGAAGCAGAACTGCCCGGCACCTACGTCGACTACGAACTGAACCCCCGCGAGTACGAACTCTCCATCGCGCAGACCGTGCTGCGCGTCCACTCGCGCGTGGCCGACCTGTACAACGACCCGATGAACCAGACCGAGGAGCAGCTCAGGCTCACCATCGAGGCGCTGCGCGAGCGCCAGGAGCACGAGCTCATCAACAACCGCGAGTTCGGGCTGCTCCACAACGTGTCCTTCAAGCAGCGCCTCCAGACGCACTCCGGGCCGCCGACTCCCGACGACCTCGACGAGTTGCTGTGCCGTCGGCGCGGTTCCAAGTTCTTCCTCGCCCACCCCCGGACGATCGCGGCCATGGGGCGCGAGTTCAACTCCCGCGGGCTCTACCCGGACCACGTCGACCTCGGCGGACAGCAGGTCCCGGCCTGGCGCGGGGTTCCCATCCTGCCCTGCGGCAAGATCCCCATCACGAAGGAGAACACGAGCTCGATCCTGTGCATGCGTACCGGTGAGGACAACCAGGGCGTCATCGGCCTGCGCCAGACCGGCCTGCCGGAGGAGTACGAGCCGGGCCTGTCCGTGCGCTTCATGGGCCTCGACGAGCGGTCGATCATCTCCTACCTCGTCACGACCTACTTCTCCGCCGCCGTGCTGGTGCCCGACGCGCTCGGCGTGCTGGAGAACGTACAGATCGCGCGCAGGCGCGACTAGGCCGTCGATGAACCCGCCCCCCTCACCCAGGAGTTATGGATGCCTGACGCCGGGCCCTCCCCCCTGCAATCGAGCCTGCCGGCCGCCGCGGCGCAGTTCGGCGCGCACGTCCTCGCGGGTGCCCGCTCCCACACGGTTCCCGGCCTGCCCCCGGTCCCCGGCCCGGCCCTCGGTCCCGTCGTCGACGCGCCCGCCGTCGCACGGTCCGTCGACGTGCACGTCGACGTGCCGGTCGAGGTTCCCGCGGAGGCGGGGCGGGCCGCGCCGCCGGACGGGCCCGTCTCCGCCCTGGAGCGGGTCCTGCGCGGACCGACCGGTGTCGGCACGGCGGGCCTGTACCTGACCCGCCGCCCGCAATCAGAACCGGAACCGGCGCCCGCCGCCGCGCCGGCGTCCGCGAGCGGCACACCGATCCCCGGCCTCTACCACCACCCGGTTCCGGAGCCCGACCCGGCGCGGGTGGAAGAGGTCAGCCGCAGGATCAAGGCCTGGGCGCTGGACGAGGTCCGGCTCTACCCCGAGGACTGGGAAGGGGAGTTCGACGGCTTCCAGGTCGGCCGCTACATGGTGGCCTGCCACCCGGACGCCCCCACCATCGAGCACCTGATGCTCGCCACCCGGCTGATGGTCGCCGAGAACGCCGTCGACGACTGCTACTGCGAGGACCACGGCGGCTCGCCCATCGGCCTCGGCGGACGGCTCCTGCTGGCCCACACCGCCCTCGACCCCCTCCACACCACACAGGAGTACCGGCCACCGTGGGAGCAGTCGCTCCACGCGGACGCCCCCCGGCGCGCCTACCGCTCCGCCATGGAGTACTTCCTCGGGCAGTCGACGCCCTCGCAGGCCGACCGCTTCCGGCACGACATGGCCCGCCTGCACCTGGGCTACCTCGCCGAGGCGGCCTGGGCCCAGACGGAGCACATGCCCGAGGTGTGGGAGTACCTGGCGATGCGGCAGTTCAACAACTTCCGCCCCTGCCCCACCATCACCGACACCGTGGGCGGCTACGAACTCCCGGCGGACCTCCAGGCGCAGCCCGCCATGCAGCGCGTCATCGCGCTCGCCGGCAACGCCACCACCATCGTCAACGACCTGTACTCCTACACCAAGGAACTCGACAGCCCGGGCCTCCACCTGAACCTGCCCGTGGTGATCGCCGACCGGGAGGACCGCCCGGTGCGCGAGGCGTACCTGAAGGCGATCGAGGTCCACAACGAGCTCATGCACACGTTCGAAGCCGAGGCCGCCGATCTGGCCGGCGCCTGCCCCGTCCCGAGCGTGCTGCGCTTCCTGCGCGGAGTGGCCGCGTGGGTCGACGGCAACCACTACTGGCACCAGACCAACACCTACCGCTACAGCCTGCCCGACTTCTGGTAAAGGATGGGACTTCCATGACCGGTACCGACCTCACGCCCACCCCCGCCGCGACGGCCGCCTCCGCCCGTCCCCCGGTGTCCATCCCCTCCCCCGCGACGGCCTACCAAGGGGACATCGCCCGCTACTGGGATCACGAGGCCAGGCCCGTGAACCTGCGCCTCGGCGACGTCGACGGCCTCTACCACCACCACTACGGCATCGGCGACGTCGACCACGCCTCTCTCGGCAGCCCCCACGACAGCGCCTACGAGAAGAAACTGATCGCCGAGCTCCACCGCCTCGAATCGGCGCAGGCCGAACTCCTCCTGGACCACCTCGGACCCGTCGGCCGGGACGACACCCTCGTGGACGCCGGCTGCGGGCGCGGCGGTTCGATGGTCATGGCCCACCAGCGCTTCGGGTGCAAGGTCGAGGGCGTCACCCTGTCGGCCAAGCAGGCGGACTTCGGCAACCAGCGCGCCCGCGAGCTCGGAATCCAGGACCATGTCCGCGCGCGCGTCTGCAACATGCTCGGCATGCCCTTCGAGACCGGGCAGGCCGCGGCCTCGTGGAACAACGAGTCGAGCATGTACGTCGACCTGCACGACCTCTTCGCCGAGCACGCGCGCGTCCTCGAGGTCGGCGGGCGCTACGTGACCATCACCGGCTGCTGGAACCCCCGCTACGGGCAGCCCTCGAAGTGGGTCTCCCAGATCAACGCGCACTTCGAGTGCAACATCCACTCGCGCCGGGAGTACCTGCGCGCGATGGTCGACAACCGGCTCGTACCGCAGGCCGTCATCGACCTGACCCCCGCGACCCTGCCCTACTGGGAACTGCGGGCCACGTCGTCGCTGGTCACCGGTATCGAGGAAGCGTTCATCAACTCGTACAAGGACGGCTCCTTCCAGTACCTGCTGATCGCCTCCGACCGCGTCTGACGGCGCTCCTCCTAGCGCCGTGGCCGAGCGGCGCCACCCCTGGCCCGCCTGGCGTCAGTCCGAGGTCCGGCGCAGGACCAGGGTGACGAAGCCCCACGTGTCCCGGTAGGCGCGCAGCCATTCGGTACGGCGTTCCGTCGCCGTCCGGAGGACCTGCGCGCTGTCCGGGTCGGCCGGGTGGTCCAGCGCCCACGCGGCCAGTGACCCCCAGCAGGCCCATTCGTAGTCGTCCCGTTCGCGGCGGGTGCTGACGTGCCCGTGCACGGGGGTCCACCCGTCGGCGACGACGCGGTCCACGGTGTCCGGGAGGTCGGCGAAGTCGCCGAGCATCTCCACGGCATCCGGTGACGGCTCGTGCTCCCAGAAGCCCTCGCCGATCAGGACGCGGCCGCCGGGGGCCAGGTGTTCGCGCGCTGCCGCGAGCGTGGGCAGGAGGCCGCCGAAGGCGTGCGCCGCCCCGACGCTGAGGACGAGGTCGAACGGGTGCGGGGAGCGGAAGGCGGCGGCCTCCCGGTGATGCAGGGCCAGGCGCCCTCCGACGTCCGCCCGCGTCGCGCCCTCGCGCGCCCGGCCGAGGGAGTCCTCGGAGATGTCCACGCCCTCGGCCCGCAGGCGCGGGTACGCGTTCAGGGCGCGCAGGAGCCATTCCGCGGTGCCGCACCCCAGGTCCAGCACCCGTGCGTCGCCGTGGGGGACGCCGTGCTCCAGCAGGCTCCGTACGGATTCGTCGTCGAGCGGGGCCTTGATCGGGTGGCCGGCGTGGGCGAGCGCGGAGATCTGTTCTCGGTTCACCGGCGCAGCCTGCCAGCGCCCGGGGGTGGCGCGCACGCCGTTTTCCCTCCTCCCGGTCCTGGGGGGGGGGGGGGGGGGGGGGGGGGGGGGGGGGGGGGGGGCCCGCGGGCCGGGGGGGGGCGGGGGCGCCCTCCGCGACCGCCACCGCGTCGGCGTCGCCCGTGACCTGCCAGGTCCAC
>NZ_JBVJGW010000010.1:156563-283450 GCF_055587105.1 Streptomyces sp. NPDC048461
GCCGCCGGGGGGGGGGGGGGGCCACCGCGTGTGCCCCCCCCCGCGGTGGGGGGGGTGCTCATCCATGGTTTCCTGCGGGCCCCCCCCCGGGGGGCGTACGAAACGACTTCGACGACACCCCCTAGGATCGGGAGCATGAACAGGACCGACCGCGCCAGCCGGGTGATCGCGGCACCACCGGCGGCCGTCTACCGGGCGCTCCTCGACCGTGGGTCGCTGGAGGCCTGGCTGCCGCCGGACGGCATGCTCGGGCGCGTCGAGCGGTGGGATCCCCGTCCCGGGGGCGGGTTCCGGATGGTGCTCACCCACCTCGACCCCACCGGAAGCCCCGGCAAGACCTCGGACGCGACGGACGTCGTCGACGTGGGCTTCGCGGAACTGGTGCCGGCGGAGCGGGTGGTGCACCGGGCGGTGTTCGAGGCCGACGATCCTTCGTACGCGGGCACGATGACGATGACCTGGAGCCTCGCCGCCATCGGTGGCGGGACCGAGGTGACCGTCACCGCCACGGACGTCCCGCCCGGCATCGATCGCGCGGACCACGAGGCCGGCATCGCCTCCTCGTTGGCCAACCTGGCGTCGTACGTCGAAGGCGCGTCCGGCTGAACCAGGGCCCCGGCGCTGCCCGTTCCGCCCGTGCTGCCGTGCCGCCCGTGCTGCCACGATGGGCGGATGAGCGGACATCGGAAAGACGGTCTTCTGGCGGAAGCGGTCGGGCTGCGCGAACAGGGCCGACTACAGGAAGCCCGGGCCGCATTGCTGGCCCTTGCCGCAGAACATCCCGAGGACGCACAGGTGGCGTACCAGACCGCCTGGGTCCACGACGCGATGGGACTCGAAGCCGAAGCCGTTCCCTTCTACGAACACAGCCTCGCCGGAGGCGCGTTGCCGGCGCAGGAGCGCAAGGGCGCGTTCCTCGGGCTCGGCAGCACCTTCCGGGTGCTCGGCGCGCACGAGAGGGCCGTCGACACCCTTCGCGCGGGCCTGTCGGAGTTCCCGGGGGACGGGGCGCTCGAGACCTTCCTCGCCATGGCGCTGTACAACACCGGCCACCACCACGAGTCCGTGCAGCTCTTGCTGCGGCTGCTCGCCGCCACGAGCGACGACCCCGGCGTCCAGCGGTACCGGCGCGCCGTCGAGCACTACGCCCAGGACCTCGACGACACGGTCTGAGCCGGCGCTCGCCGGTCGCGCCGCCGGCCTCGTCCGGACCGGCGACGCGGCCGGAGGGTGACGATTCGGGCACATGTGCCCGTGGGGCCGACAGCGCGCCCCGGCCTACAGTGATGCGCCGGCCGCCACCCGGTGAGCAGCGGTCGGCGGCGGTTCACGGTTCGGTTCGGCGTCGAGGGAGGCCGCTCATGGCCAGTGCGTTTCAGGAGCGCAAGCTCAGGGGGATGTTCGCCGCGTTCGACGCGGACGGCGACGGCTATCTGCGCGAGGAGGACTTCGCAGCGCTCGTCGCCCGCTGGAGCCGGCTGCCGGGAGTGGGGCCGGGCACGGAGCTGCGGGCGCGCATGGAGGCGCTGCTGATGGGCTGGTGGGCGGCCCTGCTGGAAGCGGGCGACGCCAACGGGGACGGCGCGGTCGACATGGGTGAGCTGCTGTCCCTCGTCGACAGACTGCCCGCAATGGTCGCCGACGTCACCGCGACCGCCGACACCGTCTTCGACGCCGTGGATTCCAACGGCGACGGCGTCATCTCCCCGGAGGAGCACCTCCGGCTCGTGGAAACGTGGAACGGACAGGCCGTCGACATGACCGGCGTGTTCGAGCTGCTCGACCTGAACGGCGACGGACACCTCAGCCGCGAGGAATTCGCGATCCTGTGGCGGCAGTTCTGGATCAGCGACGATCCGGCGGAGCCGGGGAACTGGCTCTGCGGCCGGTTCGAGGCCGCGGCCTAGGAGGAGGGTCGTCGAACTCGTTCCGTGTGCCCGCACGGCGGGAACGAGTTCGGCGACACCGCCTGGCTCCCGCGGTCGACCGCCGGCTCCGGGCGAGGGGGCCGGAGCCGGCGGACGGCGCTCACTCCCCCGTCGACCCGTCGATCGCCTCGCGCAGCAGGTCAGCGTGACCGTTGTGCCGGGCGTACTCCTCGATCAAGTGGGCCAGGACGTAGTGCAGCGTGTACGCCTGGTCCCCGGAGTGCCCCACCGAGTCCAGGGATTCGGCGGCGTCCACGACGGCCCGCGACCGCGCACAGGCCTCTTCCCAGATCGCGAAGGACGCGGCCGGTTCCGCGTCCTCGACGTGGACCGTCCACGCGCCGCCCTCGCTGCTCGGGAAGTACGCCGGTACGTCCTCGCCGCCGACGACGGTGTGGAACCACCCCCGCTCGACTTCCGCGAGATGGCGCACGAGGCCGAGCAGCGTCAGGCTCGACGGCGCGACCGCCTTCCTGCACAACTGCTCGGCGCTCAGTCCCGCGCACTTCATCATCAGGGTGTCGCGCTGCCCCTGCAGGACGCTCGTCAACGTGGCGCGCTCGTCGCCCGTCAGAACGGGCGGGGTCCGCTGTTCATCGATCATGAGCCGATCATCGCGGGTGCCGGTTGGTCGTGCCCAGCAGGTTTCCCCCGTCGTTGCGGACACCCCTGGTCCGGCGGGTCCGGTCAGGGCAGTGGGGTGGCCCGGGCCGTGATCCAGAGCTCGTACCACTCCTCGTGGGTGAGGTCGGGCTCGCGCACGGCCGCGTCGCGGCAGGCGCGGATGCGGTCCGGGCGGGCGGTGCCGATGACCGGGGCGATGCCCGCGGGATGACGGGCCAGC
The DNA here is from genome assembly GCF_055587105.1 of Streptomyces sp. NPDC048461. Classification (NCBI taxonomy): domain Bacteria; kingdom Bacillati; phylum Actinomycetota; class Actinomycetes; order Kitasatosporales; family Streptomycetaceae; genus Streptomyces; species Streptomyces sp. NPDC048461. Next base: position 159,336 of record NZ_JBVJGW010000010.1, read on the forward strand.
CACCACAGCAGGACCGTTTCGGGGGTCGTGTCCTTCTTGCGGGCGAGGTCGGCCAGGAGCTCCGCGGTGGCGTGCTCGGCGGCCGTGCTCTGGCGGCCGGTGAAACGCCCCTGGGCCAGCGCGCCCCAGGCCTGGAGGCGGATGCCGTGGTCACGGCAGTGTTCCAGCGTGCCGAACGGGAAGCCGTTCGACGCGTACCCGGGGGTGTTGAGCAGGACCCCGGCCTCGACCCAGTCACGGCTGTGCAGGCTCATCTCCAGCTGGTTGGCGACGAGCGGTACGTCGAGCCGGGCCTGGAGGGCCGTGATCTGCGGGGCGCCCATGTTGGACACCCCGAAGGCGCGGACGAGGCCCTGCCGGTGCAGGGACATAAGCGCCCGCGCCGTCTCGTCCGGGTCCGCCAGCGGGTCGGGGCGGTGCAGCAGCAGGACGTCGATCACGTCGGTGCGCAGCCGCGCGAGGCTCTCCTCGACGCGCCGGACGATGCTCGGACCGCGCAGGTCGTACCGGCCGGGGCCGTGCTCGCCGCCCAGGCGGATGCCGCACTTGGTCTGCAGGGTGATCCGCTCGCGCAGGCCGGGCGTGCGCGCGAGCACTTCGCCGAACACGGCCTCGGCCTTGCCGTGCCGGTAGATGTCGGCGTGGTCGAAGGTGGTGATGCCGCTGTCGAGGGCCGCCTCGACGGCGGCCTCGGCCGCGTCGATGTCGTCCGGGCCGTACGGGCCCGGTTCCCAGCTCCCGCCGAGGCCCATGCAGCCGTACAGCACCCGGTCGCCCGTGGTGTCCCGGTTCACGGGCGCATCGGTGCTCGTCCCGACGTCCGCGCGTGCGTTGTCGTCTGTGTTCAGGTTCGCCGCCACGCGCCCACCCTATGGGCTGTCCCGCCGTGGTCCCAGGGCCGGTGTCCGCTGTGGGGCCGGGGCAGCTGGGTGGGCCGTACACTCGGCCCATGGGTGACACACGTTCTTCGAGGCAGTGCCTGCAGCAGGCCGCCTTCGGGACGTGTCCGGCCGCCGGGGTTCCGACCGTCGTCGACCCGGCCCGCGCAGCCTTCGCCGCGGCGCCCGAGACCCGCCGTGTCGCCTTGCACGGCCACGGCTAGCGCTCCGCGCCTCGGGCCCCTCCGCTCCACATCACCACAGCAGCCCTCCGGCATGCCGCCGGCGCTGCCGCCTGGCTACGGCCGCACGCCCGGGCCGAGCCCCCTCGAAGGGATCATTGTGAAGCTGAGCGATTTGCTGGCCGGGCAGGAGTACCACGTCCTGCAGGGTGATCCCGACACGACGCTGATCACCGCGGGCACCACCTTCGACGCCGACAGGGTGACGCCCGGTTCCCTGTTCATCGCCGTACCCGGCCACCGGGAGGGCGGCCCCGGCTCCGTCTCGCCGGCGCTGGCCCGGGGAGCCGCCGCCGTGCTCGTCGACGGCGGTGAACCCTCCCTGCCCGCGGCGGTCTGGCCGCCGGGCACCTGCGCCGTACGCGTTCCCGACACCCGGACGGCGGCCGCGGTGGTGACCTCCCGGTACTTCGGCGAGCCCGGCCGCCAGATGGACATGGTGGCGATCACCGGCACGAACGGGAAGACGTCCGTGTCGTACATGGTCGAATCCGTCCTGCGGCTCGCCGAAGGGTCGAAGGTGGGGGTCATCGGCACCGCCGGGAGCCGGATCGGCGACGAGCCGATCCCGATGCCGCGCTCGGTGCTGACCACTCCGGAATCGCCGGACCTGCAGTACCTGCTGGGCTACATGCGCGATCGCGGCGCCGCCAGCGTGGTGCTGGAGGCCACCTCCATGGCGCTGCTGACGCACCGGGTGGACCGTACGTTCATCGACGTCGGCGTCTTCACCAACCTGACGCAGGACCATCTCGACGACCACGGGACGATGGCGGACTACCGGGACGCCAAGCTGCGGCTGTTCCAGGGGCTGTGCCGGCGCGCGGTGGTCAACGCCGACGACCCGGTGGGCGCGGGCATCGTGGCGATGATGCCGGGTGCGGTGACCACGTACGCGCTGGACTCCCCGGCCGACTACCGGGCCACGGACCTGGAGGTGAGCGCGGCGGGCACCCGGTTCACGCTGCACCACGGCGGGCGCGCCTACCCGGCGTCGATCCCGGTGCCCGGGCGGTTCTCGGTGGCCAACGCGCTGGCCACGGTGGCGGCCTGCCACGTGCTGGGTCACGAGCTGGGCCCCCTGGTGGACGCGCTCGACCGGATGCCTCCGGTGCCGGGCCGCCTGGAGCGCTTCCGCACCCCGTCGGGCACGTCGGTGATCGTGGACTACGCCCACTCGCCGGACTCCCTGGACAAGGTCCTCAGGACCATCCGCGGGTTCGCCCGCGGCCGGGTGATCACGGTCTTCGGATGCGGCGGGGACCGCGACACCACCAAGCGGGCCGAGATGGGCCGGATCGCCGGGACCCATTCCGACGTGTGCGTCCTGACCTCGGACAATCCCCGCCACGAGGACCCCGACGCCATCCTGGACCAGGTCGCCCCCGGCCTGACGGCGACCGGCACCCCCTTCCACCGCCACGCCGACCGGCGCCGGGCGATCGCCTTCGCACTGTCCGCCGCGGGCCCCGAGGACACGGTCCTGATCGCCGGCAAGGGCAGTGAGCCGCACCAGATCGTGGGCGACGAACTGCTCCCGTTCAGCGACATGGCCACGGTGCGCGAGCTGGCGCTGCCGTAGGGATGCCGGCCCCCGTCACGGCGCGTCGCCGGGGCCCGGCATCGCTACGGGGCCCGGGGCCTCGACAGGGCCCAGGGTCTCGACCGTTCCGGCGAGCCGGGCGCGTTCGGCGGCCAGCACGGTCAGGTGGCTGGTGAGGGACTCCCGGGGGCCCGACTTCACGAGGGCCGGGTTCCCCGTGGCCACCGCGGCCACGAACGCGTCCATGAGGCCCGCGTCGCCGCCTCCGTGGCCGCCGCCCGCGTCCATCGTCCCCCCGGCGCCGGGGTCGACGTGCTCCTCGGTGCGGGTGAGGAAGTCGTAGATCCGCAGGCTCCGGCCGTCGCCCCGCAGTTCGGCCCTGGTGCCGAAGACGCGGGTCTGGCGGTCCGCCTGCTCGGTGAAGGCCGTCATCGTGAAGGTGGCGGTGGCTCCGGAGGCGAACTCCATGGCGACCACCTGGTGGTCGACCACGTCGTTGTCGCAGGCGTACACGCACCGCCCGTACGGGCCGTCCCGCAGGGCGCCGGCGAGGGCCTGCGGGGTGAACTCGTCGAGCACCGCGCTCAGCGGCCACCCGTGCCGGCCGGCCGCGAGCCGCTCGCCGTACTCGCGCGGGGCCGAGTAGGGGCAGGTCGGCTCGACCGCGCAGTCCAGGCACCGGTCCGCGGCGCCCGCCGGCCGGTGTTCGGGGCGGAAGTGCGAGAGCCGGCCGAAGCTGGAGACGCGCACCGGCGGCCGGCCGAGGACGTACTGCAGCCAGTCCAGGTCGTGGCAGGACTTCGCCATGAGCATGGAGGTGGCCTCGTCCTCGCGGCGCCAGTTGCCCCGTACGAACGAGTGCGCCTGGTGCCAGAAGCCGACCGGCTCCAGGTGCTGGACGCTGACGACGTCGCCGAGCCGGCCGGAGTCGACGACGCCCTTCAGCGCCCGGGTGTACGGGGTGTAGCGCAGGACGTGGCCGACGGCGAGGACCACTCCGGCCGCCTCGACCGCGGCGACGATCCGCCGGCACGCGTCCCCGTCCAGTGCCATCGGCTTCTCCAGCAGGACGTGGTAGCCGAGGGCGGCGAACGCGAGCACCGGTTCCAGGTGGTCGCGGTCCAGGGTGCAGATCAGGACGGCGTCCGCGATCCGGCCGCGGGCCGCCAGGGTCCGCCAGTCGTCCACGGCCACCGCGGGTGCCAGGCCGTGGGCGGCCGCCAGCCGGTTCCTGCGCGGACCGCGCGGCTCGGCGACGGCCACCACCTTCGCGCGGTCCGGGTGGGCCAGCGCCCAGCGGGCGTGGCCGGTTCCCCGGTCTCCGGCACCGACGACGGCGAGAGTGACCACTGAGGACATCTGACCCACTTCCCGGAGCAGCGAGGCGGTCTGCCCCTCTCATGCTCCTCTTCCGTCGGCGGATCCGGGGAGAGACGCGGCGAGTGGTCGAAACGAATGTAAGGAGCGATCGTTCAATACATTCATCCTGGATCGCGGGCGCGGCGTAGAGTGACCCGTACGACAGGAGCAACAGGGGGACGAGACGTGCGAGTTCATGTCCACGAGCGGCACGAGCACGTGATCCGGATCGTCCGTGAACACGGCAGCATGGCCATCGCCGAGGTGGCGGCCGCCCTGAACGTCTCCATGGTCACCGTGCGCCGCGACGCGGGACTGCTCGTCGCCGAGGGCCGGCTCGGCCGGGTGCACGGGTCCCTGGTGTGGCCGGGGAGCGGCCGGCCGTTCCGGACGCCCGCGCCGGACGCCGCCCCGGTGCGGGAGGGGACCGTGGTCGGCATGATCGTGCCGACGATGCACCACGCGTTCTCCGAGATCGTCCAGGGGGCCCGCTCGGTGCTGGCGGACCGCGGGGCTCGGCTCGTCCTCAGCCTGACCGGGTATCTGGCCGAGGAGGACGGCAGGCAGATCGAGCGCCTCGTCGCCTCCGGGGTGAACGGCCTCCTGATCACTCCGAGTTGGGTCCGGGGCGAACCTGGTGACGGTGAGGCCGAGGCGCTCCTCGCGGCGACCGTGCCCACCGTGCTGGTCGAGCGGTGGACCACCCCGGGCCGCCCCGCCCACGATCTGGACCGCGTGCGCTCGGACTCGGCCCACGGCGCCGGCTCGGCCGTCCGCCACCTGGCCGCCCTGGGTCACGTCCGGTTCGCGCTGGCCTTGCAGAGCAGTCCGCACGCGGCGCAGCTGCGGGCGGGCTTCGAGGCCGCGCTGGCGACGCTCGGGCTCCCGGCCGCGCTCGCGCCCGGATTCGACGCGGGAGCCCTCGCGTCGGAGTCGGAACGCTACGCCCGCACGCTGGAGTTCCTGCGCCGGGGCGTGCGCGAGCACGGGGTCACGGCCGCGTTCGTGCACAGCGACGCCGACGCCGTCGTCCTGGTGCCGCGCCTCCAGGCGCAGGGCGTCCGCGTTCCCGGGGACCTCGCGCTGGTGGTCTACGACGACGAGGTGTCCGGGCTGTCCGAACTGGCGCTCACCGCGGTGGCGCCGCCCAAGCGCGCGGTGGGCGCGGTGGCGGCCCGACTGCTGCTCGACCGGCTCGCGGCCGGCCCGGTGGCCGGCGCGCACGGGGCAACCGGGGGAAACGGCGCAGACAGTGCGAACGGTTCGCGCCGCCACGTCGAGCTGCTTCCGGAGCTGCGCGTGCGCGACTCGTGCGGCGGCTCCGTGCCCCTGATCTGATCGCTTGAGCGTATCGATCCGTACGCGCCTCTTGAGCGTTCTTTCGATCGCGTGCTAGAAACCGGTCAGCGGGGCGCCCTCCCACCCCGCATCCCGCCGTGTCGCCGCCTCGGCGTCGCGCGGTCGCCTCCTGCTGCGCGCGCACCCGCGCGGCCCGCGGCCCGCCGCACGTCGAGCCGGTCCACGCCCAGCTCTGGAGGCCCCATGTCCACCCCGTGGTCCCGCCGTTCCTTCCTCCTGCTGTCCGGCAGCGCCCCCTTCCTCGCCGGAGCCCTCTCGCCCGGACCGGCCGCGGCCGCCGTCCCGCGGTCCGCGGCGGGCGACGCGTACGACGCGCTGCGCGGTGTCTGGCGCGGGACGCTGCTGGGCAGTGGGTTCGACCCGGCGGCCGCGCCCTTCGCGGAGAAGCTGGCCCTGCTGGGCGTTCAGGCGGGCGAGCACCGCTCGACGATGGCTGCCGCGAGCGGGTCGCTCTGGCCCGACCTCCCGCTGAACGTGTCGAGTTCGATCACCGCCAGCTACACGCGGCTGGCCACCATGGCGCAGGCCCACGCCCAGCCCGGCACGGGCCTGACCGGCAGCGCCGCGCTCCTGAGCGAGATCAGGACGGGGCTCGACCACCTGCACGACCAGGCCTACAACGCGTCCGCGAGCCCGTTCGGCAACTGGTGGGACTTCCAGATCGGCTCCCCGCAGGCCCTGCTGGACATCAGCACGATCCTGTACGACCAGCTCTCCGTCACCCCCCAACTGACCCGGTACCTGGCAGCTGTCGACCGCTTCGTCCCCGACTCCTCGGTGGGCAGCTACACCGGCACCAGCACCGGCGCCAACCGCGTGGACCTGTGCCGTTCGCTGGCGCTGCGCGGCGTCCTCGGCAAGGACCCGGCCAAGATCGCGCTCGCCCGCGACGCCCTCTCCCCCGTCTTCCCGTTCGTCACCACGGGGGACGGCTTCCACGCCGACGGATCCTTCGTCCAGCACACGTACGTCGCCTACACGGGCTCGTACGGCGCCGTGCTGCTGAGCGGCCTGGCCGGGCTGTTCTCGCTGCTGGACGGATCGGCCTGGGCGGTGTCGGACCCCTGGCGGCAGATCGTCCTCGACTCGGTGGAGCGGTCCTTCGCGCCGTTCCTCTACAACGGTCTGATGATGGACGCGGTGTCGGGCCGCTCCACCAGCCGGGGCAACCCCCGGACCACGTCCCACGGCTTCCAGGGCGGCGACCACGGGCGGGGCCACGGCGTCCTGGCCGCCATCGCGCTGCTGGGCACCGCCGCGAGCGGCGCGGAGAACCGGCGCTGGCGCGGACTGGTCAAGGGCTGGATCCAGCGGGACTACTACAGCCCGGTGCTCGCCGACACCGACCTGGGCGTGGCCGCGCTGGCCCGCCTGAAGGCCGTACGGGACGACGACGCCGTCGCGGCGATCGCCGAGCCGACCGGGCACCGGCTCTTCCCGGGCATGGACCGGGCCGTCCACCGGCGGCCCCGCTGGGCGGCGTCGATCAGCATGGCCTCCCGGCGGATCGCCTCCTACGAAACGGGCAACGGGGAGAACCTCCGCGGCTGGCACACCGGCGCGGGCATGCTCCAGTGGTGGGGCGACACGTACGCGAACGGCCAGTACACGGACGCGTTCTGGCCGACCGTCGACCCGTACCGGCTGCCGGGGACCACCGTCTCCACGAAGGCGCTCGCCGACGCCGAGGGCGGCGCCTGGGCCCTGCCGCGGCCCGATGTGAGCTGGGTCGGCGGCGCCACGGACGGGGAGTACGCGGCCGTGGGGCAGTTCGTCCGCGGGCTCTCCAGCACCCTGTACGCCAAGAAGTCCTGGTTCTGCCTGGACGACTCCGTCGTCTGCCTGACGGGCGCGGTCCGGAGCACCGACGGCGTCGCGGCACAGACGGTGGTGGAGAACCGCAACCTCGGCGCGACCGGTTCCCACGCCTTCACGGTGAACGGCGCCGTCCAGCCCGCCGCCCTCGGCTGGTCGGCCACCCTCGCCGGCAGTCGCTGGGCGCACATCGCGGGCCACGGCGGGTACGTGTTCCCGGGCGGGGCCACGCTCAGGGCTCGGCGCGAGGCCCGCACCGGGTCCTGGCGCGACGTCAACTCCACGGGGACGGCCGACCCCGTCACCCGCCGCTACCTGACCCTGTGGTTCGACCACGGGGTGGATCCCGTCGACGCGTCCTGCGCGTCCGTCCTGATGCCCGGTGCCACCGCGGCCGCGACCGCCGCCCGGGCCGCGGACCACGGCTGGGTGGTGGTCCTCGCCAACGACAACACCCGGCAGGGGATCGCGCTGCCCTCGCTCGGCGTCACCGCCGTGAACTTCTGGTTCGCCGGTTCGGCGGGCACCCTCACCGCCGACAACCCAGCCTGCGTCCTGGTCCGGGAGCGCGGGGACGGTACCGCGACCGTCTGCGTGTCCGACCCGATGCGGATGCGGACCGGCCTCACGGTTAGGTGGAACCGCCCCGTGGCAGCCGTCCTGTCCGCACCGGCCACCGTCACTTCCGCCGTGCCGGGATCCGCCCTCACCCTGACCTTCGGGGACCTCACGGGTCAGGCAGGAGCCACCCAGCGGATCGAGGTCGCGCTCGCCTGAACGGCGTGCGTCCCCCTCCCGGCACGGCGGCCGGGAGGGGGACGCCCGGGTCAGTTCCGTACGAGGGAGCGCAGCAGCGGGACGTCGACGCCGGTCAGCGCGGGCAGGACGAGCCGGCCCGGCGCCGCGCCGATCGGCACGGTGGAGGGGACGGCCAGGACGGCGCAACCCGCCGACTCGGCGGAGGCCAGGCCCGAGGGGCTGTCCTCCACGGCGACGCAGGAACGGGGCTCGACGCCGAGGGCGGCGGCCGCGGCCAGGTAGGGGTCGGGGTGGGGCTTGGTCCGCGGCGTCTCGCCCTCCGCCACGGTGACGGCGAAGCGGTGCGCGCCGAGTCCGGGCAGGACCAGGTCGACGACCGACCGCGGCGAGGCGGAGACCAGGCCGAGCGGGATCCCGGCCCCGGTCAGGGCGTCGAGGAGCTCCGGCGCCCCCGGCATGGGGAGGGGGCCGCGGGCGACCCGGGCGAGGAACCCGGTGAGCAGGTCCCCGCCGATCACGCGGACCGGGGCCGCTCCGCCGGTGACGCGGTGCAGGTGGGCGGCCGTGTCCGCGACGGAACGCCCCACCACGGCGGGTGCGTCGGCGTCGGCGAGGACGTGACCCGCGGAGCGGGCGACCGCCCGCGCCGTGCGCCACCACAGGGACTCGGTGTCGACGAGGGTGCCGTCCATGTCGAAGAGCACGGCTCCCGGTCCCCCACCGGCTCGGCGCGCCGACGGCACTCGCCGTGATCCCGGGTGCCCGGGGGACGTCGTCATCGGCGGCCGGCCGCGGCGGACGCGGGGGCGGACGCGATGGCGGACGCGGGGTGTTCGGGAGTGGAGAACGGGAGGCCGTCGAGGGTCCAGTGCGAGTCGGCGGCGCGTCCGAGGGAGGCGTACACGTGGGCGGCGACGTCCGCGAAGCGCAGCGGCCGGGAGGGCGGCGGCCCGGCGGCGACGTCCGGTCCGCAGCAGGCGACCCAGGCCGTCCGCTCCGGGTCGGTGCGCCCGCCGTGGCCGCCGTCGTCCCGGTGCCCGTGGTCGGTGACGACGATCAGCGTCCAGGACTCCTCCCCGTGGGCGGGGCGCGCCCGGACCGCGTCGAGCAGCCGCCCCAGGCGGGCGTCGGCGCGTGCGATCGCGCGCCGGTAGGCGTCGCCGCAGCCGCGCAGGTGGCCGGTCTCGTCGACCGCGCCGAGGTAGACGAACGACGCCTCGGGATCGTCGGTGCCCAGCACGTGTACGGCCTCGGCGGTGACTTCGTCGTCGCAGGCCTCCCAGGCCTCGCAGGTGTCGGCGCGGGGTGCGATGTAGGAGAGGCGGCCGGGCGCGGCGAAGAGGGGTCCGCCGTCGCGCGCGAGGAACAGGGGCTCCCAGCCTCCGGCCGTGAAGGTCCTGCGGCCGTCCTGCCGGGCGAGGCGCGTGGCGAAGTCCGGGAAGACGTCGAGGCGGTGGCCGCCGAAGTGGTTCCCGTACACGCCGTGCTTGGCGACTCCCACCCCGGTGGCGATGGTGGCCCAGCAAGGTCCCGACATGGTGGGCGTGGTCGCGTCGATGTCGATCCGGCCGAGGAATCCGGCCGCGGCGATCCCGTCCAGATGGGGGGTCGGTACGGCCTGGAGGACGTCGAGGCGTACGCCGTCGATGCCGACGACCAGGACGCGGCGGCGGCCGCGGGGTGAGGTGGACAACGGTCGTGGTCCCGTCTTCGCTGGGTGGGTGGGAGGGGTGGGTGGGAGGGGTGCTTCCGTGCGCGCGGGTCAGGGTGCGGAGGGACCGGGCTGGTCCCCGGCGAGCTCGGGGACCGCGCTGTGGCCCGTACGGAATCCGCGCACCCCGGTCAGCCGGGCCCCCGCGCCCGTGAGGCGGATGCGCAGTTCGGTGACCTCGACGGGCGGGAACGCGTGGACCCTGCGTACGCCGACCGTCCGCCCGGCGGCGATGGTCCTGCCGTCGGCGAGCACCTCGTGGGCGTCGACGCACTGGCCGTTCACGAGGTCCTCGGCGAGTTCCAGGTGGTCGAGCACGACGGGAGCGGGGAACCGGGCGGTGAGGGTCCCCCGCGTCGCGTGCGTCCCCCGCGTCCCGTCCCCGCCGTCCACGGTCAGTTCGGCGGTGGCGGGCCGCGCGAACCGGCGGGAGAGCTCGGCGGTGAAGTCGAGGAGCCGCGCCCGGTCGGCGGGGTCGAGGCGGCCCGTACGGTCGGGCGGCACGTTGAGGAGCAGGCCGGCGCCGAGGCCCACCGAGCGGTACCAGACGGCCAGCAGGTGCTCCCGGGTCTTGAGGGTGTGCAGGTCGTCCGGTTGCCAGAACCAGTTCCGGCGGATGGGCACGTCGCACTCGGGCGGCAGGTACCGCGGCCGGTCGAGGGGGGCCGCGCCGAGGTCGTACACGCTGATCCCGGTGGAGTCGACGGTGTAGTGGCAGGGGTCGGACGCCAGGCCGTCCTCGTTGCCGGCCCAGCGGATCGTGGGGAGGCCCATGTTGAAGACCATGGCGTCCGGCTGGTGCTCGGCGACGACGGCCATGGCGGCGGCCCAGTCGTACGTCCGCCCCTCGGATCCGGCGCCGTCGAACCACAGCTCGTAGAGGGGTCCGTAGCCCGTGCAGAGTTCGGTGAGCTGACGCAGGTAGAACGCGTCGTAGGCCGGCGGGTCCTGGTAGCAGTCCGCGTTGCGGTCCCACGGGGAGAGGTAGAGCCCCAGCCCGATCCCCGCCTCGCGGCAGGCGTCGGCGAGTTCGGCGACGACGTCTCCGCCGCCGTCCCGCCACGGGGACGAGGCGACCGAATAGGTGGTGGTGGCCGTGGGCCACAGGCAGAAGCCGTCGTGGTGCTTGGCCGTCAGGACCACGTAGCGGGCTCCGGCCTCCACGGCGGTCCGCACCCACTGCCGGGCGTCGAGGTCCGACGGGGCGAAGACGGCCGGGTCCAGGGTGCCGTCGCTCCATTCCCGGCCGCTGAAGGTGTTGACGCCGAAGTGCAGGAAGAGCCCGAACCCGGCTTCCTGCCAGGCGCGTTGCGCGGGGGTCGGCCGCACCGTCACGGCTACTTCACCGCGCCGGCGGTCAGGCCCGAGCGCCAGAAGCGCTGGAGCAGGAGGAAGGCGGCCACCAGGGGGATCACGGCGATGAGCGAACCGGTGATGGCGAGCGAGTACATCTCGGGGCTCTCCGTGATGGAGACGTTCCACATGTGGAGTCCGAGACTGACGGGGTACAGGTCCTTGTCGTTCAGCATGACCAGCGCGCCGTAGAAGTTGTTCCAGCTCGCGGTGAAGGAGAACAGGAACAGCGTCACGAACCCCGGCGCCAGCATGGGCAGAGCGATGGCACGGAAGGTCCGCACCTCGCCCGCGCCGTCGACCCGGGCCGCCTCGATGACCTCGTACGGGACGTAGCCCTCGGAGAAGACCCGGGCGAGGTAGACGCCGAACGGGTTGACCAGGGAAGGGATCAGCAGTGCCCAGTAGGTGTTGGTGAGGCCCGCCTTCGAGGCCAGCAGGTACATCGGCAGGGTGAGGACGGCCCCCGGCACCAGTACGCCCGCCAGGACCACGCCGAAGAGCTTCTCCTTGCCCGCGAAGGCGTACTTGTCGAAGGCGTACCCGGCCGCGACCGAGATCAGGGAGGAGAGCGCCGAGCCCACCACCGCGTAGAGGAGGGTGTTGAGCAGCCAGCGTCCGTAGATGCCGTCGTTGTGGGTGAACACCTCGTGGACGTTGGAGAGGAGGTTGAACTCGCCGAGGCTGAAACCGCCGGTGCCGAAGAGGTCGCGGCGGTTCTTGGTGGCGGCGACCAGCAGCCAGCTGATCGGCATCAGCGTGTACAGCGCCAGCATGATCAGCACGCCGTTGACGGCGGCTTTGGAGGCCCACGCGGTGCGCGGGGCACGGGGCCTGGCCGGCGCCGCGGGGGCTCCCGGCCGCGGCGGGCCGGCCCGTTCGGTGGTGCGGGGGGAGACGGTGTCCGTGCTCATGATTCCTGCCACCGCTTCCCTATCCGGGTGACCACGAAGGAGAGTGCTCCGGCCACGACGGCCAGCAGCAGGGAGGCCGCGGCGGCGGCCGCGTAGTCGTGGTCGACGAACGCCTTGCTGACGATGTACATCGTGGGAGACCAGTCGTTGCCGAGGGCCTGCGCCTTGTCGGAGAGGAGCTTGGGCTCGGTGAAGAGCTGGATGGCGCCGACGCAGGTGAAGAGCACGGTCATGACCACCGAGGAGCGGATGATCGGCACCTTGATGCCCAGGGCGATGCGCCAGGCGCCGGCGCCGTCCACCGTCGCGGCCTCGACGACCTCGCGGGGCACGGCCTGGAGCGCGGCGAAGAAGATCACCATGTTGTAGCCGACCCACTGCCACACGGCGATGTTCACCATGGACGACAGGGCGTGGTCGGGCGAGAAGAAGTTCCAGCTGCCGCCGGCGCCGTCGATCCACTCGATGACCGGGCTGAGCCCCGGGGTGTAGAGGTAGATCCAGACGATCGAGGCGATCAGTCCCGGTACGGCGTGCGGCAGGAAGAAGGCGAGCTGGAAGAAGCGCTTGGCGCGGGCGTGGGCGGAGTCGACCAGGAGCGCCAGGCCGAGCGCGACGCCGATCATCACCGGGATGTAGACGAGGCAGTACGCGGCGACGTGCAGGAAGGAGTCCCGGAACGCCGGATCGGACAGGACCGTCGCGTAGTTTGCCATCCCGGCGAACGTGCGCTCGACGCCGCCGAACCCGAGTCCCGAGGACTGCTCCCGGTAGAGGCTCATCCAGCCCGCGTACACGACGGGCGCGACCGTCACGGCGGCGAAGAGCACGAAGAACGGGGAGAGGAAGAGGACCACGGCGCCGCGCTGTCTGCGGCGGAGCGCGCTTCCGGCGGGTGCCGGGGTGGTGGTTGCTGCCACGGGAGGGCTCCTTGGCGTACGGGTGGTGCGTGACGGAGGGCGATCGCGTCGACGGGCGCTCGCGGCCGCGGGGTGGTGGTACGGCGGCGGCGGTGCGGGCGGGGTGGGGGTCGGGGCGGGGTGCGGGCCGGGCGGGGCGGGTGCGGGCGGCCCGGGTGCGGGCGGCCCGGGTCGGAGTCGGGGCATGCGCCCCGACCGGGCCCGGGCGCCCCGGCTCACTTGGCGAGCTTGAGCCCGCGGCTCCCGATCGCCGTCCGGGCCGATTCCTGGGCCTTCGTCAGGCCGCTCGGCAGGCCGTTCCTGGCGGCCTCGTCCTTGAAGTCGGCGCCGACCTTCCCCCAGACCGGGCCCCACGTCCAGCCGGGGACGATCGTGGCGACCTGCTCGCCGGTCAGCTTGTAGAGGTCCTGGCCGCCGAAGTACGAGGTGTCGAAGGCCTGCGCCGCCACCTCGGCCATGGCCGGGTTCGCGGGCAGGGCGCTGCTCGGGTTCTTCAGGGCGCCGATCCGGGCCTTCATCGACGCCGGGTCGGTGGTCACCCACTTGATGAACTCGGCTGCGGCCGCCGCGTGCTTGCTGCCCTTGGTGACGGCGAAGCTGGTGCCGCCGTACATCCCGCTGGCGGGCGTGCCCCAGTGGGGAACGGGGGCGACGCCCCACTTGCCCTTGAGGTCCGGCATGCTGGAGACCATGCCGCCCGCGCTCCAGGAGGCGCCCACGACGCTGACCGTCGTACCGTCGGCCTTCGACTTGTTCTCCTCCGGGGTGCCGGCGCCGAAGTTGAAGACCAGGTCGTCCTTGAGCATGCCCTGCCAGTAGGCGGCGACCTTCTGCGAGGGCGCGTCGTCGATCGCGGGCTTCCAGGCGTCGCCCTTGACCTCGAACCACTTGGCGCCCGCCTGCCAGGACAGGGTCGCCTGCAGCGGGGCGTCCGTCGGGAAGGAGCCGATGCGTGCCGCGGCGTCGGCGGCCTTGATCTTCTCCGCGGCGGTGCGGTACTCGTCCCACGTCCCCGGGACGCTGACGCCGTACTTCTCGAAGAGGTCCTTGCGGTAGAAGTACACCTGCGGGGTGGCGTCGAAGGGGACCGACCAGGTCTTTCCGCCGAAGGTCACCAGGTCCTGGACACCGGCCGGGAAGCTCTTCTTCACCAGCGTGCCGGAGGAGGCGGTGAGGTCCTCCAGGTATCCCTGGCTCGCGAACTCCGGGACCATGTTGTACTCGATCGTCGCGACGTCCGGCGCGTCCCCCGCCTTGATGGCGTTGCTGATCTTGCTGTAGCCGTCGGCGCCGCCCGGGATCTGGGAGAAGTGCACCTGTATGTCGGTGTGCGTCCTGTTGAACTCCGCGGCCGCGGCCTCCGCTCCGCTCGTCCAGGTCCAGTACGTGAGGGTCACCGGCTTGCCGTCGTCCCCGGCGGTGGGCGACGCGGTGGAATCGGAGCCGGCGCAGGCGGAGGTCAGCAGGGCGAGGGAAACCGCTGCGGCCACCGCTCCGTAGACACGCAAGGACTGAGACTTCATGTGGACTGCTCCTTGGCGAGTGGGCTGAACGGGTTGAATCATTCGCCCCCGCTTCTTGAACGTCAAGAGCATGTGAACCATTGATCAATACGATCAGTTCGGCGGATCGGTTCGGCGGATCCGTTCGGACTCCGAGGCGGCACGACGTAACGACGGGGCACCACCCCGTACCCGGCGGGCAGCGGGCGGGCGGAGCGGGGCCGGACCCCATCGGGCGGCGGGAGTTCAGGCCGTCCGGTCGAGATCTTCGCGGCGCACCGGGTGGGCGAAGGGCTCGCCCGCGGCGTAGCGGGCGATCTCCTCGACGGCGGAGTCGGCCATCCGGTGCAGCTCGTTGCCGAGCGAGCCCGCGATGTGCGGGGTGAGCAGCACGTTGGGGAGGTCGTAGAGCGGGGAGTCCCCAGGCAGCACCTCCGGTTCGGTGACGTCGATGACCGCGTGCAGCCGACCGGAGGCGAGCTCCGCCGTGCACGCGGCCGCGTCGACCAGCGACCCGCGCGCCGTGTTGATGAGGGTGGCGCCGTCGCGCATCAGCGCCAGCCGCCTGCGGTCGATCATCGCCCGGGTCTCGGGGAGTTCCGGTGCGTGCAGGCTGACCACGTCCGAGATCCGGCACAGCTCGTCGAGCCCGACGCCGCGGACGCCGAGCGCCGCGGCCGCGCCGGCCGACACGTACGGGTCGTACAGGACGAGTTCGAGGTCGTACGGACGCAGGAGCTCGATGACGCGGCGTCCGATCCGGGAGGCTCCGACGATGCCGACGGTCCGGCGGTAGTTGCCGGCGTGGGGGTACCTCAGGTGCCAGTCGTGCCTGGTCCCGCGGACGCTGCGGTACTCCTCGCGGAGCTGCATCACCCGCTTGTTGGAGAGCAGCACCATCGCGACGGTGTACTCCGCCACGGGCAGGGAGTTCGCCAGCGCCGCGGAGGAGACGGCGATGCCGCGGTCCCAGCAGGCGCCGGTGACGAGCTGTTTGACCGAACCGGCGGCGTGCACGACGGCCTTCAGCCGGGGGGCGCGCGCGAGAGCCCGGGCGTCCACGGCGGGCGCCCCCCAGAAGGTGAGCAGGACCTCGGCCTCGGCGAGGGCCGCCGCCGCCTCGGGTCTGGCGTAGTCGTCGGCGACGAGCTCGGGGTCAAACTCGGCTACTACGCCTAGCCGTTGGGCGACGCCGTCACCCAGCAGGCGGGGGCGGAGTTCGGGGGCCATGGCAAGCAGGACTCGCGGTCGGCGACCAGGCATCTGGGGTGCTCCTTGCGGCTGGATGAGGCCGCGCCGACTCTATGAAGCCCGGTTGCGATCGTCAAGATCCATCAATCATAAAGTTCTATTCGCTCGAAACGATCGCACCCGTCCGGCGGTACGAGGCCCGCACGTCGCGGATCGGGGAAAACGGTGCCGTGTGGGAGCGGGGCGCCGGGCACCGTGGCGGGGTGGCCGATCTCCTCTGGGACGACGTGCGGGACCTCTTCGGCCCCGATCTGACGGGGTCGTTGCCGGACGTGCGCGTCCCGGGGTGTTCGGTGCAGGACCGGCAGTCGCTCCTCGATCTCGTCCGGGCGAGGGGCTGGGGGGTACCGGTACTCCGAAGGCGCGAGCCTGCTGCGGCTGCCCCGGGCGGAGGCCGTGCTGTCCCGCCCGGCGGACGCCGAATGCCCGGACCTGCGGGTCTGGCCGACCCCCGGCTCGCGTGCGCGGATGTGCCGCCGCCCTACCCTTTCCCTGCCCCCGCCCGGCAGCCACCCGTCGAGCCCCCGGGCCGGGGCTCGGCGGGTGGCTGCCTGCGGCTCTCGTTCGGCGCGGCTGCGGCTACAGCGCGCCGGTCCGGCCGGCGACGTACAGACCGATGAGCCCGACGACGCAGGCCACGACCAGCCAGGAGACGAGGCCGGTGTGCCGGCCCCGGGCGCGCCCGCGCTCGGACCGACGGGTGCGGGA
Source organism: Streptomyces sp. NPDC048461 (assembly GCF_055587105.1). Taxonomy (NCBI): domain Bacteria; kingdom Bacillati; phylum Actinomycetota; class Actinomycetes; order Kitasatosporales; family Streptomycetaceae; genus Streptomyces; species Streptomyces sp. NPDC048461. Next base: position 175,650 of record NZ_JBVJGW010000010.1, read on the forward strand.
CGGGGCCGGGCGGGAGGGGCCCGGCGCGGTTTCGGCCAGCAGCCTGCGGCAGACGGCCGCGAGCGCGGTCGTGCCGGCCGAGAGGCTGGCGACCGCCTCGCTGCGGGCCGGTGCGGTGGTCCCGCCGTCCAGTATCCGGCCGGCGCGCAGGAGCACCTCGTCACGGCCGGCGCCGGTGGACAGACTGATCCACCGCTCGACGTGCTCCCCCCGGATCACGACGCCGCCCGTCCGGTCGCGGTAGACGGTGTGCTCCCGCCACAACACGTCCGCCAACTCGTCTGCGGTTTCCCGCAGTTTCGCGCTCATCCAGTCCCCCGGTTCACATCGATTCGAACAAACACGGGACTCTAGCGCCGGTCTCCCGGCACGCAGAAGCCGGGGTCCGCCGGGGCCGGGACAGTCGTGCACACGCACCGCCGCGCAAGCCGGCGTACTACCTGGGGCGTATCCCGGAAACGCTACGCCGGGGTGACGCCGGTGACGGCGGACGAGGTCTAGCGTGGCGGGTATGGGAGAGCAGCGCGAGCGCCTCGGACCCCCGTGGCGGCGATGGGTGGAGCGGACCGGGCGGGGCCCGGTCTGGCGCTCCACCCTGTTCGTCGCCGTGTTCGCGCAGATCGGGGCGGGATGGGCCGGGCAGGCCCAGACCGGCCGTGTCCCGCTGGACTGGATCGGCCGGCTCCTGCTGCTTCTCGGGCCCGCGCTGCTGCTGGTCCGCCACCGGTACCCGGTGGCGGTGGCCTACGGCGTCGCCGTCGTCACCCTTGCCTACGTCGGGGCCGGTTTCCCCTACGGTCCGGCCTTTCTCAGTCTCGCCGTGGCCTGCTTCGCGGCGGTCGTCGCCGGACACCGGCGGGCGGCCTGGGGAGCCGTCGCGCTGACCTGGGCCGGACAGCTGCTCATCGGGCACTGGCTCTACCGTTGGCTTCCACCGCCCCGCGACGGTCCGACGTCCTGGGCCCGGGAAGTCGCCGTCGCCGGGTGGCTCCTCGCCGTGCTGGTGGTCTTCGAGCTGGTGCGCGTTCGCCGGGAGCAGTGGTCGCGCGAGCGGGCCGAGCGGGCGGCGGCCGAGCGTCGGCGGGTGGACGAGGAGCGGCTGCGCATCGCGCGGGAGCTGCACGACGTGCTGGCCCACAGCATCTCGGTGATGAACGTGCAGGCAGGGGTCGGGCTGGCCCTCCTCGACACCGATCCCGAACAGGCCCGTACAGCCCTGACCACCATCAAGGCGGCGAGCAAGGAGGCACTGGGCGAGGTCCGGCAGGTCCTCGACACCCTGCGCGCCCCCGGCGAGGCCCCGCGCACGCCCGCCCCAGGGCTCGACCGGCTCCCCGAACTGGTCGAACAGGCGGCTACTGCCGGGCTCGCCGTGGAAGTGACCTCCGAGGGGACGGCCCGCGCGCTGCCGCCGGGCGTGGACTTGGCCGCGTTCCGCATCGTCCAGGAGGCGCTGAGCAACGTCGCACGGCGCTCCGCCGCCCGAACCGCTCGGGTCCGCCTGACCTGGACGGGGCGTGCGCTGACCGTGCGGGTGGAGGACGACGGTCCGCCGTCGGACGGCCGAGCGGACGACTCCCCGGACGGCAGCGGCGACGGCCTGGTCGGCATGCGCGAACGGGCGGCGTCCCTCGGCGGGACCCTGGACACGGACCCGCGGCCGGACGTCGGGTACGCGGTGTCCGTGACGCTTCCGCTGGAACCCGCCGCCCCCGAGGAGGACCCCTGGCCCCCGGCCTGACGCGCGCCGACCCCCGCCGCTCGGCGCCCGGCCCGACATCGAGGTGGTGGGCGACCAGAGCCTTCCCCGCGGCGGGTCTACAGTGCGGCCATGACGTCACTACTGGCCGGTAAGCAGTGCCACGGGGCCCTCAATCCCCTCCACTCCCTGATCTACTTCGCGCCCGAGGCCGAAGAGGAGTTCACCCGAGCCGGACTGGACAAGGGCCGCATGGGGTACTTCGCCGGGCGGGCCGCGGCCATGGGAGTCGTGGGCGCGGGCGTGGTGGCCGCCACGTTCTACAACTTCAGCCCGGCGCTGGTGGCCGCGCACATCCCGCGGGCCTGGGATCTGACGTCACCCGGCGCCGTCCTGACGGCCCGGCTCAAGGCGGTGGACCGGGTGCTGCGCCGCCTGCTGGGCGATGCCGTCGCCGAGGACCCCGAGGTGCGGGAGGCAGCCGAGCTGGCCGCGTCCGGCGCCGAGGCGTGCGCCGCGGCGGGAAGGCCGCTGTACGCCGCCCATGCCGATCTGCCGACCCCGGGCCCGGCGCACCTCGCGCTGTGGCATGCCGTCACCGTGCTGCGCGAGTACCGCGGCGACGGCCATCTGGCAGCGCTGTCCACCGCTGGTCTCGACGGACTCGAGGCGTTGATCACCCACACCGCCACCGGCGAGGGCTTCACCGAGGAATTCGCCCGGCAGAGCCGCGGCTGGAGTGCGCAGGAGTGGGAAGCGGCTCGGGAGCGGCTGCGCGCACGCGGCGTCCTCGACTCCGGGGGCCGCCTCACCGCGCTCGGGCAGGAGCTGAGGAACGAGGTGGAGGGACGCACGGACGTACTCGCCCGGGCGCCCTACGACCACCTCGGGCAGGCGGCGGTCGAACGGCTGACCGCCATCGGCGGGCGCCTCACGCGTACCGCCCTGGCGAACGGAGCCTTCCCTCCGGGGGTCTTTGCCGGAAGGTGACCGGCACCGCGGGCCGGCGCCTTCAGACACCGCGGCCAAGACCCGGACGGGGCCGCCCCCCGGCCTGGGACGCGGGCCGGGGCCGGCCGGCGCCGGGGGTCAGGGGGCCGCAACCTGCGGGGCGGCCACTCGGTCGCGGAGGGGGAGGAACGCCAGGAGGTAGCACAGCCCGGCGAGCGGGAGGAGGTCCAGGTTCACCGCGATGCCGACCGAACCCAGGACGAACAGCAGGAGCGAGCGGATGGCGCCGGGACCCTTGAGGGTGGCCAGGAGGGCGATCATGCCGAGGTACAGGAACAGCGGTACGACCGTGTACACGAGCGGGAGCACCCCGGGAAGGCTCTGCACCCGGTGGAAGAGGTCGCTCATCTCCGGCTTGTCGGCGGCCCGGAGACCGACGTAAAGGTCGATCACCGCCTGTGCCGACGCCGCTGTGACACCCGCCAGAGCCACCATCCAGGCGGTGCGGACCACGCGCCGCCGGGCCGGGCCGGCCGAGACGGCTGCCGCGCGACGCAGTCCCTCGCAGGTCACTGCGAGGAACAACGCCGCACCGAGGAAGGCGAGATGGCCGGTGGTCCACGCCGTGCCCGGCTCCTTCGACGCCGGGGCCAGGAGGCGGATCGAGCCGTAGACCACAAGCAGCAGGGGGGCCGCGACGAAGGAAAACCTGATGAGTCGTACCACTCGCTCTGTCATGCCCCCAGCCTCGCGCCCGCCCACCCGGAACCACCATCGGTGATCACCCCGAGAACACCCCTACCTCCGGCGGCTGCCACGCCCGCGGAAGCGACGTTGGGTCACCGCGCCAATCCGCGCCAGGACAGTTCCGCCCGCGCCCCTCACCCCTGCCCGGTGACGCCGTCCTGCTCGGGGCCCGGCTGCGGAGCCGTTTTCGTCCGGCGCGGCGGCGGGGTGTGAGTGGCCGGGCCGGGGGTGCGGGCCAGGGCGCGGACGGCCGGGACGGAAAGCATCGCGCCGATGCACACGAGGCCCGTCACCGAGGAGAACAGCAGGACCCGGTCCGCGCCGAAGGCGTCGGCCGCCGGCCCGGCGAGGGCGCGGCCCACCGGAATGACCATGATCGAGCCGGCCACGTCGTAGGCCGATACGCGGCTCAGGACGGCCAGCGGGACGTGGGACTGGACGCTCGTCGCCCACATGACGCCCCAGAACGCGAAGCCGCAGCCCGCCACGACCCCGGTGATGACGGTCACCGTGAAGGACCAGCCGAGCGCGGGAGCGAGCGGGTTGAGGGAGAAGAAGAACATCGCGCACGCCCCCGCCACGAGGGGGCGCCGGGGCCGGACCCGCATGCCCAGCAGGCCGCCGATGATCGTGCCGGCGCCGTCGGCCGAGGCGATCCAGCCGTACCCGCTCGCGCCGTGCTGCTCCGTGAGCAGGGCCGCGCCCAGCGGAATGGCCGGGCCGAAGACGAACAGGCCGTACACCGCCCAGATGGAGATCACGCCCCACAACCAGTCACGGGACCGGAACTCGTGCCAGCCGGTCTTGAGCCGGTGCCACATCGGGTCGTCGTCGGTGGTGCGGCCCGTGCCGAGGCGGCGCAGCGGGACCAGACCCAGCGCGCTGAGCGCGTACGCGGCCGCGATGACGACGAACGACCCGGCGACGTTCCAGTAGGCGACGAGCAGTCCGGCCACGCCGGGACCGAGCAGGGTGCAGATGGCTTCGGAGATGCGCAGGAGCGCGTTGGCCCGCTGGATGTCCTCGGCGACCTGCGGGACCATGCTCGCGAGTCCGGGCTGGAACATGGCGGTGGCGGCGCCGCTGAGCGCCAGCAGGGCCATGACGTGCCACAGCCGTACGCCGATGCCGATCAGCAGCAGCGCGAGGGCGAGCATGGCGACCATGCGAACGACGTCCGCGCCGACCATCATCACCTGGGGGGTGAACCGGTCGGCCAGCACTCCGCCGAACAGAACGAGGAGCACGATCGGTGCCATCCACGCGGCCAGCGCGTACCCCACGCCCGCCGCGCCGTAGCCGGCGCCGAGCACGGCGGTCGTCAGGGACACCATCAGCATGCCGTCGGCGAGCAGCGAAGCGCTGCGGGCGGTGAAGAAGAGCCGGAAGCGGCTCGATCTCCAGGGGCTGGGCGGCGCGGTGTGCCGCTCGCCGGGTACCACTACCTCGTCCGTTGTCATGTCACATCCGCCGGAGCCCGGCCGGTCCCTTCGCTGAGTATCCGTTGATGGAGCCATGCGCTGCTCCGGTCCGCCTCGGCCGGCGGGTGCCGGACGATCACGTACCGGCGGGGGGCCAGTACGCCGGGGCGCCCCGGCAGCGCGTCCATGAGCGCGGCGTGGGCCCGCTCCGGGGTCGGCGGGTCGTCTCCGGCGGCGACGTACGCCGTCAGGCCGTCCGCGGTGACGTGCACGGTGCGGCCGTCCAGGACCCCGCTCAGCGTCGCCGCCACGAGGGGCGGCGACGTCCAGCAGGCGTCCGCGCGGATCCATTCCGGGCCGCGCCGGACCGGCCGGACCCCCGTCACCCCGGTCAGGGAGGGGAGCGTCACGTCCGCTGCTGCGGCCGCCTCCAGCAGCCGGACCAGTCCGGTGAGGAAGCCCTCCGCCTGCGCGCGGGTGAACAGCGCGGGGTCGGCCCACAGGGCGAGGTGCAGCAGCGGATCGGTGGCGTACACGAAGGTCAGGGCGCGGGTCGGCAGGACCTGGCCCTCGCCCCAGCTCAGTTCGTGCTCCGGGCCGTCCGCCGCGTCCTGCACGAAGGTGCTGACGTCGTTGAACACGACGTCGCGCGCGAAGTGGCTGCCCCGCTCGAAGGTGGTCGCGCCGATCATCTCCCACAGCCGGAGCGCGTCGAACCGGCTGTTGCGGTAGGCGTCCAGGGCCGCGCCCCAGGCCTTCTTCAGGAGCGCGTCGAAGGTCGGGACCCGGGTGTCGAGACAGAGCAGGGCGTCCTGGGACAGCGTGTTGACGGAGCGCGCGAGCCGGGGGTGGTACCGGTTCGAGGTGGGGACGGCGACGACGCACGCGTCGTGTCCCGTCCGGTGTGCGATCAACGCGCACCAGGCGGTCAGCAGCACGGTGGACGGCAGGGCGCCGGTGCGCGCCGCGACGCCGGCCAGGGCGCGGGCGGCCCGGCGCGACCGGAGGGTGAGCCGCGGTGTCGGCACCTCGGTGCCCTCGGCGGCCGGTTCCGCGAACATGGCCTGGGGTCCGGTGCGGATGATCCGCTCCCAGTAGCGCAGCGACGCCTCGGACTTGCGCACTCCGGCCGGGGTCGCCTCCTCGGCCGCGCGGTCGAGCGGGGTGAGCGATGTCGGCGCGGGCAGCGTCCCGCCGGCGGGCAGGGCGAGGAGGGCGAGCCATTCCTCCTTCAGGACCGCGAGGGCGCCGGCGTCGGTCGCGGCGTGGCTCGCCGCCATGGCGACGTGGAGGGGCTCGCCGGCGCGTGTCACGAGGGTGATGCGCAGCGGGAAGTCCCGGTCCAGTCGGAAGCGTGCGGTGCGGGCCTGCCGGGCGAGCGACTCGGCGTACGCGGCGGCCGCCTCGGGGAGTTCCGTGTGGTCCAGGACGGTGACCGTGAAGGTGCCCCGGGAGGCCACGGTCTGCTCCCGGGGAGCGCCCTCGCCGGTGTGGGGGAAGGTCGTGCGCAGTGCCTCGTGCCGCGCTGCCAGGGCTCGGATTGCGTCCAGGACCGCGCTGGTCCCGGTCCCTTCCGGCACCGGCCATACGTCGTGGATGTTGATGTGCTCGGGCTCGTCGCGCAGCATGCAGCGGATCATGTTGGCCTGTCCCATGGTGACGGGACCCCGGCGGTGCGTGCCGCCCTCGTACGCGAGGGTGTGCACGGTCGCGGTGGGCAGGCCGGGGGCCCGGCTCATGCGCCGTGCTCCGCGGGTTGCGGGGCGCGCTCCCGCGCGGTGTGCCGGTGCGGGTGCGCGCGGGCGGCGCGGGTCAGCTGCTGCCATGCGTCGATCAGGAGGGCGAAGTCCTCCATGTCGCGGCGGACCTCGTCGAGGAGTTCCTCGGCGCGCGCGGTGAGGACGTCGGCCGCCTCGGCGTACCGGCCGCCCAGGGCCCGGTAGGCGCGGCCGAGTCGGTCGAGCCGGTCGGCTCCGTGGGCCCGATCGACGCGGACGGCATCCCGGACGGTACGGGCCACGGCGTCGGGGCGGATCCGGTCCTCGGCGTCGAGCAGAGCGGCCCCGTCCCGGCGCGTGGCGGCGTACACGGCGTCGAAGTGCGGCCCCGCGAGGAGGAACTTCGCGAACCGCAGGTGGTAGGCGAGGAAGCCGGTGTCGGAACGCCGTTCTTCCGTGTGGTAGTTGACTATGTGCCGGTTGTGGAGGACGCCCGGCAGCCGCGCGTCGTGGACGAGGTGGATGAGGAAGTAGTCGCTCCCGATGGTGTCGGGGGCGGGCGGCAGCGGAACGCGGCCGTAGACCTCGCGGTCGAGGGCGATGTTGCACATGTCCACGCGGTTCGCGGCGACGCTCGTGAGCGTGGTGAGATCGGCGGTGAACGCTGCGGTCCCGGCGCCCCGGAAGGACTCCGCGATGAGGTTCCCGCGCCACAGGTCGGGGTAGCCGGCGGGGACCGAGAGGCCGACGACCTCCTCGTACACCGACGGGTCCGTACGGCGGATCTCCGCGAGGTCGACGGACATCTCGCCGATGAAGGAGCCGCCGACCAGGGACACCGGCCGCGCGGCGCACGCGGGGTCGAGCCTGCTGCGCGTCACCCGTCGGGAGACGTCGCGGGCGCGCCGCCCCAGGGCATCCAGTTCGTGGTGCAGGGGGTGGACCGGCTCTCCGTCCAGGTACTGGTAGTGGCTGTCGGAGTCCCGGCGGTGGACGGAGGTGCACCCCAGTCCCTCCGCGATGACGAACGCGCGGTTGGTGCAGGCGCCGTAGGAGACCCGGGAGGGCAGCATGAGATCGAGCAGCCGCTCGGGCTCCGGGGCGCCGGACCGGGCGATCACCTCGCTCAGGAAGGTCCGCTGCTGGTCCTCGTCGTAGTGGTGCACGACCACTCCGGGTGCGGCGGGCAGCGCGGCCACCGCCGTTCGATGCTCGGCGAGGTCCTCGGGGTCGCAGGAGTCGAGGACGAGGAGGTGCACCTCGGTGCCGGAACGCCGGGCGCCGAGGGCCGCCTCCTCGAAGACGGCCCTGATGGTCACGGCGGCAGGGCGGTTCGTGGGGAGGGTCAGACAGACGCGGCGCATGCCGACTCCCCGCTCCGGTCGGTGACGGCCTCGCGGGGTCCGGCGTCCGGGGCGCCGGGGGCGTCGGCGTCGTGCCAGGAGGTGAGTCCGAGGAGGCGGCTGCCGAGCGGATCGAGGGTGGCGGTGGGGTACCGCTTGGACTCGTGCAGTACGGGGTCGCCGACCAGTGTCCGGTTCCAGCGCGGGGTCCGCAGGTGCCGCCAGGCGTCGACGCGTGACCGCCTGAGCCGCTCGTGTTCCTCCAGGGCCGGCATCATCGACAGGTACTGGACGGCACGTACTCGGTCCCGGGAGGTGTTGCGGGCCACTCCGTGGGCGAGCAGGCCGTTCCAGATCAACAGGTCTCCGGGGTTCAGGTCGGGGCGCACGACGGGGTACTGGTCCCGGTCCACTTCGGGGCGCAGGGGGTCGCGGTCGGCGGGCTGGGCGGTCTTCCACTCCTCGAACCGCCGGAACAGTTCGGGATTGCACTGGAAGCCGCCGGCCTCCGGCTGTGTCGCGTTGAGCGCGATGATGCCCTGCACCCGCTGCGGCGGGACGCCGAGGGTGGTGTCGATGTCCCAGTGGAGATCGATGTCGAAGCCTCGGTCGGTGGGCTCGATGAGGGCGCGGTCGCGGTTCTTGATGTTGGGCGGGTTGAGGTTGAGCCGGTCCTGGGTGACCCAGAGTTCCTCGCAGTCCCAGACGTCGACGAAGGCGTCGTAGACGCGCCGGGCCTGCCGGTTGTCCCAGAGCAACTGGTGGTGGTAGGCCTCCACGAAGCCGTAGACGTGCAGTTGCCGGTCGAGTTCGGAGCGCAGCGGCCGGTCCTCGTACCAGCTGTCGGGCCGGTCCGGATCGAGGCCCTGGAACTCCCAGGCGAAGTCGAGGAGGCGGCGCGCGGCTTCCGCCGGAACGGCCTCGCGGACGATGACGTAGCCGTACGTCTGCCAGTGGGCGAAGTCCGCCTCGGACAGCACCCGCAGCGGCCGTGACTTGTGCAGTTCCCGCAGGGTGGTCTGGGCGAGGTAGGACTCGCCGTCCGCGCTGAAGTACGGCAGGTCCGAGGCGGCGCGGTGGAGGCGGGGGCGGGGCCGGCGGGGAGCGGGGGTCGTCATGCGGTCCCTCCAGAAAGGGAGTCGGGGAGGCGGTCCGGCACGCGCCCCTCCCCCTGGTGGACATGGAGGGGCGGGCCGGGTGATCGCAGGCCGGTGGGCCGGCGCACACCGGGACGGCGGACGGCAGGCGGGATCGGCGGCCCGGCATGCAGTCGGCCCGGCGTGCCGTCGGCCCGGATGCCCGGGCCGCACCATGAGCAGAATTGGTGTAGACCATGACCGCTGTCAAGTGCCCTTTTGTCGAAACGAGTTGTATCGGCCAACGACTCTCGGCCATCACACGGGCACTTCCCCCTCGGCCGAGGTTTGGTCTAGACAATAGGAGCGCAGGCGGCTTACTGTCCCCATGCGCGGTCCGGTCCTTGACGGGACATCAGCCGACTTGTCCTGCGCTGCTGCACCCGCGTCGCGGTCGAGGGCGACCACGCACACGGACGGCCGCCCGCACGCCCTGTGCACCCGGGCCGGCCCGGACACCACGCGGCTCTCACGGCGCACCCGGCTGCCCCCTCCGGCCGCCGGTGCGGGCGCCCGACGCCTTCGCCTGTTCATCCACGCCCTGAGGAGCGGTTTCCATGAGCACACCCGGCATCACGGCCTTGCCAGGCCTCGGTCTCAAGAGCCCGGGTGCGGGCCTGATCACGCTGGACCCGGTCCGGACCGCCCTGCTGCACGGGCTGGACGGCCTGCTCACAGGACTGGCGGCACGACTGGGCGCACCGGAGGTGGTGGGCCCGCCGCTGCTGGCCGTGGAGGGCCTGGCCCGGCTCGACTTCTTCCGCAACTTTCCCCACCTCGGCGTCTCCACCGGGCGCTTCACCCCGGACGCCCTCGACGGTCTGGCCGCCGGCGAGGCGGCCGGGGAGCTGCCCCTGCGTCCCACGGGCCACCTCCTGCCGTCCGCCACGTGCTACGGGCTGCTCCTCTCCCTGGAGGGCGCCGACGTCGGCGAGGACGGGCTCCGCCTCTCCGCCGCCGGCCGCTGCTTCCGCAACGAGACCCACTACGACGGACTGCGCCGCCTGTGGGGCTTCCACATGCGCGAGGTGGTGTACCTCGGCACCAAGGAGGGTGCGGTGGAACACCTGGAGCGGGGAGCCGAGTTCATCGCGGAGGCCGCCGCGGGACTCGGCCTGGAGCTGACCAGGGCGGTGGCGGACGACCCCTTCTACGACAAGGGCGGCTCGCGGGCCCGGCTGATGGCCCTGGACCCCGTCAAGCACGAGTACTCCGCCCCCGACGGCACGGCCATCGCCTCCGTGAACCGGCACCGCAACTTCTTCGGGGAGCGGCTGGACATCCGCGCCGGATCGGCGGGTCACGCGTACAGCGCCTGCGTCGCGTTCGGCATCGAACGGTGGGTCCACGCGATGCTCCTCGCCCACGGCACCCCCGAGAAGGCCCTGGACCGACTCCGCGAAGCCCGCGCCTGAACCGGCCCGCCCGGCCCCCGCCGCCACCGCCCCGCCCCGCCCCGCCCCCACGTCACCCGTACCGGCAACAAGGAGCGACCCTTTCCGATGGACCCCGTCACCGCATGGCTGCACGAGAAGAACCCCGGCCTCGAGGGCCCCGTCGACCCCGACGAGGACCTCATAGAGGCGCGCCTCATCGACTCCATGGACTTCCTGGAGTTCATCGACCTGCTGGAGGAACTCTCCGGCAGCACCATCGACCTGCAGGAGGTCGACATCGACGACTTCCGCACGCTCGGCACCGTACAGAAGCGCTTCCTGAGCACCACCGGCTGACCGGTGCGGACGACGGCAGGCTCGGCGCCGGACCGCGGGGATCACGTGACGGCCCCTCGCCCCGGCGGTGCACTGACGGTGGTGGCGACCACCGCGGAGGTCCTCGCCCACCCCCTGCTCCACGAGGGGCTGCTGGAGCCGTGGGAGCACGACCGGCTCGCCCGCATCAGGATTCCGAGCCGCCGTGACGACGTGGTGGCGGCCCGGCTCCTCGTCCGGTGGTGCGCCGCCCGCTACACCGGCCTCCCCCTGAGCGCGTCGGCCCCGCGCCAGCGCTGCCCCCGGTGCGGGCGGGCCGGCCACGGGCGTCCGTACCTGCCCGGCCGGCCCGGGGTGGGGCTCAGCCTCAGCCACGCGGACGGCTTGGTGGCGGCGGCCGCGGGCCACGGCAGCATCGGCATCGACGTCGAACCCTCGACGCGGCGCCCGGCCCCCGCGCACCTGCTACGCCGCCTGCTGCCCGACGCCGACCTCCGCGAAGCCGTCGGCCGGCCGGACCCGGGACCGGAGTTGCTGCGCCTGTGGGTGCGCAGGGAAGCCCTGGTGAAGGCCGGCCGCGACGACCTCCCCGTCCTCGTGTGGTCGGACCCCGAACGGTCTGCCACGGCGGCCGTGGCAGCCCCGCCCGCCCCCGCACCGGCCGGTCACGCGCACGCCGCGGAGCCCCTGGTACTGAGAGCCGTACTCGCCTGACCGGCGCGGCCGAGCGGGGAGCGGGGAACGGGGAGGGCACCGTACGGCGTCGTCGGACCGGCCCCGGGAATCCATGCGGCCTACAACTGGTGTGCCGATGGCGGGATTTGCTGTGGCCACGGTGTGGATTCGGTTGTGCAGAACCCTGTGAAGACCACCCAAAAGTGGTGTAGACCTTACGCCCGGCAGGGAGCGGAAAGGGGTGGGTCATGAGGGTGAAGCGTCGTTGGCTGCGGGAGTCCGGGGTCAGCTGTCTGGTGCTGATGCTGGTGGCCGGGTGCGCAGGCGCGTCCGACGGGGGCTCGGCCCAGGTGGTGCTGCGGGTCGTGGCCGCCGACTACGGCGACAGCCCGGCCAACTCCTCCGAGCCGTACTGGAAGGCGCTGGCCTCCGGCTTCGAAGAGGCGAATCCCGGCATACGGGTGGAGGTCAGCGTCCTGTCCTGGAACGACGTGGACGCGAAGGTCGCCGAGATGGTCCGGGGCGGCAAGGCCCCCGACATCGCGCAGATAGGCGCCTACGCCGACTATGCGGCCGCCGGGAAGCTCTACGCTGCCGACGACCTTCTCTCGGTGCGCACGGAAGCCGATCTGCTCGCGCCGCTCGCGGAGGCGGGCAGGGCCCGGGGCAAACAGTACGGTCTGCCCTTCGTGGCCTCGACCCGGCTGATGTTCTACAACGCGAAGCTCCTGGAGGACGCGGGCGTCATCGCCAAGGGCGCGTCGTGGCAGCCCCGGAACTGGGCCGACCTGACAGCGGCGGCACGGAAGCTCAAGGGCGACGGGGTGCCTACGCCGATCGCGGTGCCCCTGGGCCCGGAGGAGGCACAGGCCGAGTCGATGCAGTGGATGCTCGCCGGCGGGGGCGGCATCGCGAACGAGTCCGAGAACTACGTCATCGACTCGTCCTCGAACGTGAAGACCTTCGAGTTCCTGCGGGACGACCTGGTCGGCGCCGGGCTGACCGGCCCGGACGAACCGGGCAAGCTCGATCGCCAGAAGGCCTTCGACGCGTTCGCACGGGGAGAGGTCGGGATCCTCAACGGCCACCCCACCCTGGTGAAGCAGGCGACCGCCAAGGGGGTCAAGCTCGGCATGGTCGCCCTGCCCACGGCGGACGGCTCGGCTCCGCAGGCGATGGGCGTTGCCGACTGGGCCATGGCCTTCAGGAACGGGCACCCGGCGGAATCCGGGAAGTTCCTCGACTACCTGTACGAGGAGAAGAACGTCACCGCCTTCACCTCGAAGTACGGGCTGCTTCCGGTGACGACGACGGGCTATCAGCGGATGCTCGGCTCCGCGGATCCCGCGACCGAACCGCTCAAGGTGTTCCTGCGCGCCCTGCCGTCCTCACGTCTCTACCCGGTGGGCAAGGAGTCCTGGGCCGGGGTGAACGCCGACTTCAAGAAGAACATCGGTGAAGCCGTGCGGCCGGGCGGCCGGCCGTCGAAGGTACTCGGGGACATCGCCCAGAGCGCCCGCAAGGCGGACGGCTAGGGCGTCTCTTTGGCGACAGCCGGTGCGGGGTGGGCGGCCCCGAGGTGCGCACCCCAGTCGGGACCACCCGAGGGTGATCAGTCCTGCGCCGCGGCCGCGGCCGTCACGTTCTGGATCACGCGGCCGAGTTTGGTCTGGGCCCGGGCAAGGTCCTGGATGCGTGCGGCGATGCGGTCGCGTTCGATGATGAGCTGGTCGAGCATGGCGGGGGTCGCCACGCCGGTGCTCACGCACGGCAGAAGCTCGACGACGGTACGGCTGGAGAGGCCGGCCGCGAAGAGGTCCTGGATGAGCTGGACCCGCTCCAGGGCTTCGTCGGGATACTCACGCTGCCCACCGGGCGTCCGCGCCGATTCCAGGAGCCGCTGTTCCTCGTAGTAGCGCAGGGCACGCACGCTGACCCCTGACCGCCTGGCGAGCTGTCCGATGCGCATGCCGCGAGGCACTCCCTTCTCGCTCACACCTGCCGTTCACGTCAGGTTGAGGCTACCAACACCGGCGCCGGAGGGGCCCGACGGCCGGCGTCGCCCCTCCGCGCCTGCTCCCCTCCGGTCGGGCGGAAATTGCGGCTTGCACCTCACGTCAACGTCAGGTTCTAGAGTGACGGGCGTCGGATGAACACGCCGTTCCGGCCCGTCAACGTAAGGCAGACCACCATGCGCGCAGCCCGGTTCCACGAGTACGGCGAAGCGGAGATCCTGGTGATCGAGCAAGCCCCCGACCCGCACCCCGGCCCCGGTGAGATCCGGGTCCGCGTCGCGGCCGCCAGCGTCAATCCCATCGACTGGAAGCTGCGCGCCGGCGCCCTGCACCAGCTGCTTCCCCTGGAACTGCCCGCCGTTCCCGGGCGCGACGCCGCCGGTGTGGTCGACGAGATCGGCGAGGGGGCGGACGGGGTGGGCATCGGCGACCGCGTCTTCGGGCTGGGCGGGATCACCGGCGCGAGCGCGGAGCGGGTCGTCCTTTCCGCCTGGGCGCACACCCCCGCCGCGTGGACCGACGAGCAAGCCGCGGGCGCCGGTCTCGCGTCCGTAACCGCGATGCGCGGGCTCGGCGCGCTCGGTCCCCTCGCGGGGCGCACCCTCCTCGTCGAGGGCGCCGCCGGAGGCGTGGGCAGCGCGGCGGTCGAGATCGCGGTGGCGCGGGGTGCCACGGTGATCGGGACAGCCGGCGAACGCAACCACGAGTTCCTCGCCTCTCTCGGCGCCGTTCCCACCACCTACGGCCCCGGCCTCGCCCAGCGCCTCTCCACCCTGGCTCCGCACGGCGTCGACGTCGTGCTCGACACCGCGGCCTCCGGTTCCCTGGACGACCTCGTCGCGATCGCGGGCGACCCGAAGCGCGTCGCGACGGTCGCCGACCACGCGGGCGGGCACCGCCTGGGCACGCACGTGGTCAATGCGGAGAACGACTCCTCCCTCCTGTCCGCGGCGGCCGCACTGGGCGGGCAAGGCCGCTACACGCCCCGCATCGAGGAGACTTACCCCCTGGAGCGGATCGCCGACGCCCACGCGCACGCCGAGCGCGGACGTACCCGGGGAAAGATCGTGATCTGCATCTGAACGGGCCCACGAGGCAGGCACCTCGCACCGCGGGCGCCTGCGCGGCGCCGTCAGATGGTGGGACGCACCGCAGGTGCGCGCCGCCTTCGCCCACGCCGCGACCGCGGGTCCACGCGAAGGTGACGGTCGCGCTCACCGCCATCACGCCCCGTCCGCTGCGCGACCACCCGCGCTTTCGCAGGCATACAGCCGAAGAGAGCGGGCAATCGTTCGACGCAAGGGTATGCGGGTCGTGCAGAGAAGAGGGTGTCCATGCTCCCCATGAAGATGACTGACGGTGGCGTGCTGATCGTCGGCCTGTCGGCGGACCTCGACATCGCCGACCGCGCCGCGGCAGCGTGGGCGTTCGACGGCCTTCTGTCCGCCCACGGGTCCTCGCCGGTCGTCCTGGAGCTGACCGGCGCCCCGGTGAGCCCCGCGGCGGTGAGTACCGTCGTACGGGTCAGCCGCATGTGCTCCGAAGCCAACGTGCCGCTGACCGTGGTCGCTCCCGGCGCCGAAGCCCGACGCGCCCTGGCGGTCGGCGTGGGCGCTCAGGCTCCGGAGTTCCACTCCACCGTGGCCGGCGCGCTCGGAGCCCTGGCGGACTCCGTCGGTCTGGCCGCCTGACCGGGGCGCAAGGCCCCGGCCACGGCAGAGCCGCCGGGGTGTCGGGGCGGCTACTTCTGGTTCAGGGGCAGGGCGACGTCGAAGACCTGTCGGTCAGCGGGGAACGCGCCGATGTCGCGGGCCGCGCCGCTGAGCGGGTTGACCCGGTAGAAGCGGTAGGCGCCGCCGGTGGAGAGCGCGGCGAAGCCCTGGTTGCCGCCGTCCTTGGGTGAGAAGTAGATGTCGAAGCCCGCGCTGGGTCCCGCGTCGACGCCGAGGCTGCCGGTGGGGGCGAGGGTGCCCGAATTGGCCGGGGACTGCAGTACGACGCGGTCGCCCGCCGTGTCGATGTCGAACAGGCTGGTGCCGGTCGCCGCGTCCAGGTCGTTGTTCGTGTAGGCGGCACCGGTGACACCCAGGGTGGGGGTGGTGGCCGGCGGGGTGGTGAGCGTGGTGTCGGCGAGGGTCCCGCCCGTGGCGACGTTCACGTCGTGGCGCAGGTTCTGCCCGGTGTCGCTGATGACGCGCAGCCGGTCGGCGGCCGGGTTGAAGTCCACGCCGAAGGCGGTGCCCGTCAGGGCGATGCTCAGCTGGGACACCTTGACCGCTGCGGCGTTCCCGGGGTCGAGCGTGTAGACCCCACCGGCGTTGCCCACGCCGTAGAGCAGGCCGTCCTGGACGCGGTAGTCGATCCCGACCAGCGCCGTGTCGCCGACGAGACCGGTGACGGTCCCTGCCGAGGACACGCGGTCGGGGTCGCCGACCCGGAACGACACCAGCCGCTGGTCGCCGGTCAGCCCGGTCACCTTCAGGCCACCCCGGCCGTGGTCGTGCTGGTCACCGTCCGCGGCAACCGCCGGTCCGGTCCCGGACAGGGCGACGGCGAGCGCCATCACGAGGACTGACTTGCGCATGAGTTCTCCAGTGAGTCGAACCGCCCGCACAGCCGGGCGTCACCTGGCAGACACAATCAGTCACCTCCCGTTCCGGCTCGCCGAGCGCAGCCAGATGGAGTCGGGAGGCACCGGGTCCGTCCCCCACATGCACGCACGCCGAATCCCGCGGGGCTGCGGCCGGAAGGGCGCCAGACGGACCGACTACGCCACCCGGATCCGCGCAGCCGACGGACGGGCCGAACTCCACGGGCGGGCGGCGGCTTCCACGGCTTCGACGCGCGGTCCCCGTCGGCCGGTTCGGGTCAGCCGGTGCAGGTGATCGAGAAGGGGACCGGGTTGGACGTGGTGCGGATGGGGCTCTGGAGTTCCACGGCCATTCCGGTGGTCAGCGTGCCCGCCTTCGCGTAGGTCGTCAGCCGTACCGTGTCGTGGCCGGTGGGGTTGGCCTTGCTCCCGATGGACATCGTCCGCCAGTGCGGATCCACCACGGAACCGTCGCCGGACACCCAGCGGTAGGAGATCAGGATGGGCTCGGAGGCGGTGAAGGTCGCGGTGAACGCGGGGGCCTGGCTCTGCGGGGTGGGGCAGGTGCCGGTGTAGGTGGTGTTCGCGCCCGCCACCGACATCCGTACGCCGCCCGAACCGGCGGCGGATCCTTCGCCGTCGCCGCTGAAGGCGTACACCAGACCGCCGGCGGCCAGTACGCAGGCGGCCGCGCCGGCCGCGACGAAGACGGCCGTACGACGCTTGCGGGGCGGGCCGGCAGGCACCGCGGCCGCCGGTCCCCCGGTGGCCGGACCGGACGGGTCGGACGGGTCGGACGGGTCGGCCGGAACGGGCGGGGAGGGCGCGGTCGCGGCGGGCAGGACGGCCCCCGCGGTGGTCCCCGCGACGGAGCCGGCAGCGGTCTCGGCGGCGGCGCCGGTGGCCGCCGTCCCCGTGGCCGCCGTCCCCGTGGCCGCCGTCACGGCCGTGGCGGCCGTGACGGGTTCCGCCGGACCCGGCAGGACGCGGGAGGCGGCCGTGGTGGCGTCCGGCTCGTGGGCGATGCCCCGGAGGGCCACGGCGACTTCGGCGGCGGGCGTCCGCTCGGCCGGTTCCTTGCGCAGCAGGCCGGCGATGACCGGGGCGAGCGGGCCCGCCCTGGTCGGCACCGGCGGTTCCTCGTCCACGACGGCCCGCAGGGTGCTCAGCGCGGTGTCCTGCCGGAACGGGGAGATCCCTTCCACCGCCGCGTACAGCAGGACGCCCAGCGACCACAGGTCGGATTCGGGGCCCGAGGGGCGGCCCAGCGCCCGCTCCGGCGGCAGGTACTCCGGTGAGCCGACCACCTCGCCGGTCATGGTCAGCGCGGTGCTGCCCTCGACCACCGCGATGCCGAAGTCGCTGAGCACCACCCGCCCGTCCCCGGCGATCAGCACGTTGGCCGGCTTCACGTCGCGGTGCTCCACCCCGACGGCGTGCGCGGCCCGCAGCGCGCCCAGCACCTCCGCGCCGATGTGCGCGACGTGCCGGGGGGTCAGGGGCCCCTCGGCGCGCAGCAGATCGGCCAGCGACTGCCCGCGGATCAGCTCCATGACGATCCAGGGCCGGCCGTCCTCCGTGACCACGTCGTGGACCATCACCACGTTGCGGTCGGGGATCCGGGCCGCCGCCCACGCCTCCCGCTCCAGCCTGCTGTACATCCGCGCGATGTCGCCGTCCCGCAGGTGGGCCGGGGCCCGGACCTCCTTGACCGCGACCTCGCGGTGCAGGGTCTCGTCACGGGCCCGCCACACGGTGCCCATGCCGCCCTCGCCGAGCCGGGACAGCAGCCGGTACCGGCCGGCGATCAGCCGTTCCGGCTCGCCGCCCGGCGCGCCCGGCGCGCCCGGTGCACTCGGCGTACCCGGCTCGGCCGCGGTGGTGGCCGCGAGCGTTCTCTCCGCCACGGTCTCGGAATCCTCGTTGTACATGGGGGCGGTTCTCCTCTGATCGCCTACCGACGTCAACATCACGTACGAACCGGCGCTTCCGGTTCACGAACTGGCCAAACTCTTTCGAAAATGATTGAACCGAACACCTTCTCGATGGCGTGTTGCAGTCGTAGAGCAGTCAGCAGGCGTCTCATTCAAGGAGTGTCGGAGTGCCTTCGGTCATCGTCGGACGCACGGGTCCCTTCACGGGGCAGAGCGTGGTCCTGGGCAACGAGCCCCTCAGCTTCGGGCGCAAGGGCGAGAGCAGCGTCGTGATCGTCAGTCCCAGCGCCTCCCGGCTGCACGCCGAGATCCTCACGGAGGACGCCGGCTTCGTCCTCTACGACCGGGACAGCCGGAACGGAACCTTCGTCAACGACCAGCGCGTCACGCGGCACGTGCTGCGTCCGAACGACTGCATCCGCATCGGCGACGAGACGTTCCTCTACGAGGCGCAGGACGCGATGGAGACGGTCATGGACCTCTCCCTCATGGACGTGCCCCGGCCGAGCGCCGCGGACCCCGGAACCCTCCGGGTCACCGTGACGGGCGGGGGCCCGGTGGGCCTCGCCTTCGCCCTGGCGCTCGACGAGATGCTGCCCGGGCGGACCGCCATCACCCTCTACGACGGGCGCTGGACGCGGAAGGGCTCCACGGTCGTCTGGAAGGACGAGACCCAGGGCAACTTCCGCCGCCAGCAGGTGGTGACCGTGCAGAGCCGGCAGTACCTCGCCCTGCCCGAGGAGGTGCTCTCCGCGCTCTTCGGCGACGGCTCCGCCTACTCGGAGATGTGGCCCGTCGGCCCCGACTCGGTCGACGGCCGGCCGCCGCGCAACATCCGCATCGCCCACATCGAGGACCGGCTGCTGGACCTGGCCAACCGGCGCCCGTCGATCCGCCTGGTCCCCAAGCGCTTCGACGTGGCGGAGCAGCCGGGCCGGATCACCCAGGAGCACGTCCTGGTCGTGGCCGAGGGGGGCCGCTCCCGCACCCGGGAGCACTACGCGGACCGCTTCGGCGCGGCCGACGCGTCGATCTACTCCCTCGACGGCGAGCACCTGCAGGACATCGTGCTGGGACTGCGCGTCAAGTCGAGGCTGCCGGACCCGATGAGCGTGCTGCTCACCGTGTCGCAGAACCGCTTCCTTCTCAACTCCCTGCGCGGCGAGGGCTTCCTGAACATGCGGCTCACCCGGGAGGAGGCCAGGAACGTCATCGGCATCGACCCGGTCCGCCACGTCTTCGAGGAGTGCATCGCCGCCCGGCCCTGCCTGATGAGCCGGCAGGAGGAGGACAACGAGTTCCGCTGCCCCACCCACGGCACCCTGTTCCTCCCCGCCCTGCTGCGCGGTTCACCCCTGTGGAAGGAGATCCGGCAGGGCCTCGCCCTGTTCGGGGTGGCCGAGGACGACCTGTCCGCGATCACCTCGTTCCGGCTGGACATGGTGCAGCGCCCGCGGTTCACCGCCCAGCTGCACCGGCCGACCGGGACGACCCCCGGCACCTACGGCTTCCTGCTGGGCGACGCGGCCAACGCGATCCACTTCTGGCCGGGCCGGGGCCTCAACAGCGGTCTCTCCTCGGCCACTTCGCTGGCCCGTTCGCTCAGCCGCTCCTGGCGGGGCAAGCCGCTGCGGGACGCCGACTTCATCCGGCACGAGGCGGCGATGTCCATGCTCCAGTACCGGCACAAGAGCCGGGCCTGGAACGCCATGGTGACCACCGACGAACAGGGCGTCACCCACGCCATCAAGGACATCATCGCGCGCAGCGCGGAGGCCGGCACCGGCCCCGCCTCCGGATCCGCCTCCGGTCCCGCGGACGGGAGCGACCTGGACGCCCTGCTGGACCGCATGAGCGGGATCCGCGAGCGGCTGGCTCCCCGGATGCCCGGTCTGCCCGGCGACGCGGAGCTCCGCGCCCACCTCGCCGGGATCGCCCCGTCCACCCTGCGCACCCTGCGGGAGAGCGGCGCCTGGGACACGTTGATCGTGGGCGGCGAGGAGGCCGACATCGACCTCTTCTACCAGTCGGACTCCCCGGTCTTCGTCCCCCGCCCGACCGACCCGCGCAGCCCCTCCCCGGTGGGCTGACACCGGGCGCCGCCGGGCGGCCGGCGGTCACGGCCGCGGCCGGCCGCCGGACGGCGGTTCAGGCGGGGCGGGCCGTCGCGGGGCGGGCGGCGGAAGCGGGGACCCGGAACGTCGCCGGGTCGGGGTAGGTGGCCTTCTCCGCGCGGACGACCTCCTCGACCTCCTCCCGGAACCCGGGCTCGAAGAGGTCCACGGCGAGCAGGAGCCGCAGCCCCCGTACGGTCGGTTCGAGCAGCGGGCGGGCCATGCGGGAGCCGCCGACGGAGACCCCGGTGAATCCCTTGCGGACCGCGTCGAGACGGCCGCCGACCGGGTCCTCCAGGCCGGCCGCCGCGTATCCGACGATCACCGCGAGGTCCGCGAGGTGCCGGCGTGCGCCGCGGGCCATCTCCTCGGCGCCCTGGAGCGTCTGGACCGGGCCGCCCGCCACCTTGAAGTCGTCGCCGGTCCGCTTGGGGCCGCGTGCGCCGTACACGGCGAGGGCGTCCTCGAAGAGCCGACCCGCCTCGTCGACGGCCTTCATCGCCGCCACCAGTTCATCGATGCCGATCTCGCGCTCCACGCTGCCTCCTGGTCCGGAACTGTGCTGCACCGACCGTAGGAGGCAAAGGGTCCGGTATGGAACACCTTTGCGATAGCGAGATCATGCTGTTTCCGGCCAGAGCCCGAGACCGGCCCGTCCGCCGCGCGTCCGCGCCCTGCCGAACGGACGGACGACCGCCGGGCGCCGCCCCGGGTCGAGCTCCCGGCCAACGCCCGCACCCCCAGGGGAGCAGCCCCGGCACGCCCGCAACGCCCTGACCACCGCAGCTTTCCCCAGGGCGCGTTCGTGCGGCCCCACAGCCCTGCGGCGCATCCCTCCGCCGGGCTGCGGCGGTACGCCCGCGCCGCCGCGCCCGGCACGGGCCGGAACAGCCGGACTCCCAGGGCCGGTTTCGGCCACCGTGCGAGCCGCCGACCGCGGGGTCCGTCCCCGCGCGCCTTCCGGATGCCGGAGGCCTTCTTGTGAGTTCGGGCGGACGTCCTAACAATGCGCATGACAACCGAGGATTCTTCGGCCGCATCGTCCACTGAGGGGAACCCCCACATGAACAAGCCTCTCGCCGGCGCCCTGCTCTCCCTGTTGTTGGTGGCAGCCGCGGGCGCCCCCGCCATGGCCGCCGCACCGGTGGCGCCCCCCGCGCCGGCCGCGCCCGCCGTCGCCGTCACCTACGCGGGAACCGTGGCGCTCAGCAACTGTTCCGGTTCCGTCGTCCGCGCTCCCGCCTCCCGGCCCGACGACCCCGCACTGGTGCTCTCCAACGGGCACTGTCTGGAGACCGGCTTCCCGGCGGCCGGCGAAGTCGTCAAGGACCGGCCGTCCACCCGCTCCTTCTCCCTGCTCAACTCGGCGGGCTCCAAGGTCGCCACGCTGCGGGCGAGCAAGATCTCGTACGCGACGATGACCGACACTGACCTCTCCCTCTACCAGCTGACCACGACGTACGCGCAGATCCAGAGCCAGTACGGGATCGCCGCGCTCACCCTCAACGACGTCCGCCCCGCCCAGGGCTCGGCGATCAAGGTCGTCTCCGGCTACTGGAAGCGGACCTACACCTGCAGCGTCGACGGGTTCGCGTACCGCCTCAAGGAGGGCGCCTGGACCTGGAAGGACTCGGTCCGCTACACCTCCGCCTGCAACACCATCGGCGGCACCTCCGGCTCGCCCGTGATCGACACGGCCACCGGCAAGGTCGTCGCCGTGAACAACACGGGCAACGAGGACGGCGGCCGCTGCACGGACAACAACCCCTGTGAGGTGGACGAGAGCGGCAGGGTGACGGTCCGCAAGGGCATCAACTACGCACAGGAGACGTACACCGTCGTTCCGTGCATAGGCCCCCGCAACGTGATCGACCTGAACCGCCCCGGCTGCACCCTGCCGAGGCCGTAGCGATCCGGATCCGCCCCGCGCCCGGGCCGGAAAGGCCTCCGGCGCGGGGTGCGGGCGTGGATACTCGGGGTATGGCCGAGACCACCCCTCCCCCGCACGCCGCCGTCCCCCCGCGCGCCGGCGCCACCGGCCGCCCGGACCTCCGGGCGGCGTGAGGCGCGTGGAACTGCACATCGACCACCGCTGGCTGCTGGAGCGTCAGGAGGCCCTGTTCAAGGACGTGGAGGTCGCCGACCACTCCGCGCTCGTCGCCGCCGTCGCCCGCCACCGGGTGAACACCCCCAGTCTGCGCGTGGACGACCCGGACGCCTTCTGGCGGGCCGCCGCGCTGCTGGAGGCGATCGTCCTGCTGCGGCCGCTCCCCGACCACAACGAGTACTTCGCGTACGGGGTGGCCGTCGCCTACGTCGAGGCCTCCGGGGGCGGGACGGTCGACGCCGCGTACGAACAGTGGCACGAGCTCGTCACCGACATCCGGCTGTTGCGCGTGAGCGTCTTCGACGTGGCCGACCGCCTGCGGTCATGGCGGGCGTAACCCGCACCCGTCCGCCCGAGGCCGCAGGTGCCTTCGCGGCGACGGCGGTCAGCGCTTGCGCTGCGCGGACTTCATCGCCTCGTCGACGAGGCGGACGCCGCGGGCGAGGCGGCTGAGCTGTTCGAGCTCCACCGCGTACATCCGGATGGTGTTCTCGATGACGGACTCGGCCACGCCCAGCGTGGGCAGCTCGGCCCGGCTCGTCTGCAGGGCCACGCGGACCGCGCGTATCTCGTGCTGGAGCTGGAGCTGCACGTGCCGGACGAGGATCGCGTGGTGGCGGTTCAGCGTCAGGTAGCTGCCGTAGCGGGCCGGGAGGAGGTCCCTCAGCCAGCGCGAGGCCGTGCGTTCCCAGTCGTGGGTCCCGGGTGCCTTGACCTGGAGGGGCCAGTCCGGGCTGCGCGTGATGGTGGCCGTCTGGGGCATTCTCGTCACTTCCGAGGGGTGTCGAACTCTGATCGAGACGTGCAGGGTGGGCGGCCTCGGCCCAGGGGTTGACCGAGGCCGCCGGGGCGCTCAGCGGGATCCGAAAGCCTGGACTCGGCACCCGGGGCGCGACCTGAGGAGGTTCGTCGTGCCGGGTGTCTCTTCAGGAGGGCGTGGGGACGCCTTCCTTGGCATCTGGTGGATCCGGAGCGCCGCCGCCAGTAAACATATATACCGTCGAGTAAGCAAGCGTATGAAAAATTTCATGCACCCGTAGGTTTGAATATCCCCTGCGGTCAAACAGCCGTGACCGGCTGCTACAGGAAGAATCCGTGCTGGTCGGCGACCTGCTCGTAGCTTTCGAGCCGGGCCTGCGTGCGCTCCGGGTCGGCGTCCGCCATCGCCTGCAGGAGGGCCGCCGACAGCATGCCGGGCGCGGCGTACGAGTCGAACACCAGGCGTGACCCGGTCCCCGCCGTCAGCGACACGTCCGCCTCGTCCACCAGCGGTCCCAGCGTGGGGTCCGTGATCAGCACGACGCGCAGCCCGGTGCTGCGGGCGGCCCGGATCGCCGCCAGGGTCTCCTTGGCGTGCCGCGGCATGGCGAAGGCCAGCACCCACGTCCCGCCGGCCGCCCGGGACTGCAGGAGGGCGTCGAAGGCGACGCTCCCGCCGCGGGTCACCAGGCGTACGTCGGGGTGGATGCGCCGCGCCGCGTACGCGAAGTACTCCGCCAGGGAGACCGAGATCCGCAGCCCCAGCACGGTCAGCGGCACCGAGGCCGCCAGCTCGCGGCCGATGTCGAGGACCTGGTTGGTGTCGGCGAGCAGCCGGCGCACGCTCTCCAGGTTCTCGATCTCCGCGTCGACGGCCGCCTGGAGCTCGTTGCGGCGGATCTGTTCGCGGAGGTCCGGGGATCCGGCGACCGCGCTCAGCGCGATCGGCTGGAGCACGTCCCGCAGGGCGGGATAGCCGCTGAACCCGAGGGAGGCGGCGAAGCGGGTCACCGAGGGCTGGCTGACCCCGACCCGTTCGGCGAGCTCGGTGATCGACAGGAACGCCGCCTCGGTGAGGTGGTCGATCAGGTACTGGGCGATCCGGCGCTGCCCCGGGGAGAGCCGGTGGCCGTCGAAGAGCGCGAGGAGCCGGTCGGCCGGGGGTTTCCCCAGCTCCGGACCCAGCGGCGGTCGGCCGCTCGGCGTGATCGCGGCCGCCTGCGCGCGTGCCTGCTGCCCCGATGACACCGGCGGGCCTCCTTCTCATGTCACTCGCGTTCAAACATAGCTCACGCCCTGTGGTCGCCGACGCGCCGGACGGCCCGGTACGGGCGCCGGAGGTCCCCGGCTCCGGAGGTCGGCGCGCTCCCCCGGCCCGGCGCCGGGACGGCCACGCGCGGCGGGACCCGCACACCAGGGTGTGCGGGTCCCGTCCGTACCGCTCGGTTCACTTGGCGGCGGAGTTCTCCCAGCGGTAGAACTCGTGCGCCATGGCGTCCTTGGGGCTGCGCCAGGTGTCCGGGTTGTGCGGGCTGATGTACGCCGTGAGCCGGTCGCTGAGGTCCCGGAACTCGGGGTGTTCGGTGACCTGGGCGATGGCCGGGCCGGGCGGCCGCTCGGACTCGATCAGGTGCAGGTACACGTCGCCGAACTGGAACAGGCTGCGGCGCGAGACCCCGACCAGGTGCGGGAGCTCTCCCGCGTCCGAGCCGGAGAACAGCTCGGCGATGTCGGGGGCCGATCCCGGCGCCATGCGGGCGACGATGAGAGCGCGGTGCATCCGGTTGCTGCCTTTCGCTTCGAGGGCGGATCACGCGGGGCGGATCACGGGAACGGGTCGCGGGGGCCGGCCACCGGGGACGGACCGCCGATGCCGGTTCACCGGGACCGGTTCAGCGGTGGCTGACGGCGGGGGCGGTCCCCTCGCGCTCCCGCTGCTCGATCTTGTCCCGGATCAGCGCCATCTGGACCTTGGAGTTGCGGTTGATGTTGTCGGTCATCCAGGCGTCGTCGACGGGCGCCTCCGGCTTCATCGCGAAGTCCTGGGTCCACTTCATCCGGGTCCCGCCGCCGGGCACCTCGTCGTACTGCCAGTGGATGTCCATGTGCGCGAAGGGCCCGGTCTCGACCCGGCGGGCGCGCACGCTGCGGGCGGCGCGGTCGGCGGTGCGCTCCGAGACCCAGCTCCACACGGTGCCGTTCTCGTCGGGGTGCATGGTGAGGCGGAACCGGGTGGTGTCCCCCTCCTCCTCCAGGATCTCCAGCGCGGCGTACTCGCTGAACAACTGCGGCCAGTTGGGGAGGTCGTTGGTCACCTCCCACACCAGGTCGAGGGGCGCGTTGACGGTGATCTCGTTCTCGGTGTGGCCTGTCATCTCAAGCTCCTGTCATCAGGCTGTTGTTGACGAGGTCGAGGAACTCGCCGGGGGTCTTGCAGCGGTCCGCGTCGGTGGGCAGCGCCCGTCCGCGCCGGTTCTCCAGCTCGCCGACGATTCCGAGCAGGCCCAGCGAGTCGAGCCCGTAGGAGTCGAAGGCGGAGTCGGGGCGGGTCGCCATCTCGGCGGGGTCGACGGTGATGCCTGCGGTCTTCATCAGGACCGCCAGCTCTTCCATGGTCAGTCGGTCGGACATGGTGGCGTCTCTCTTCCTGTGAGGGGACTGCTGGGCTCCTACGCGGGCGCCGCGGGGCCCTTGCGCAGGACGAGCGCGGAGTTCGAGCCCATCCGGCCGCGGCTCAGGACGAGCGCGGTGCGCAGCTCCGCGGGGCGGGCGCTGCCGGTCACCACGTCGAGGTCGTGGCACACGTCGAAGACGTTCGGGGTCGGCGGGACCACCCCGTGTTCCAGTGCCAGGACCGCCGCGGCGGTGTCCAGCGCCGGTGCCGCGCAGTAGGCCCTGCCCGTACCGGTCTTGGGCGCCGTCACGGGCACCCTGCGCCCGTGTCCGCCGAGGGCGTCGGCAAGGGCCGCCGCCTCGGCCGCGTCGGCCCGCGGGGTCCCCAGGGCGTCGGCGAAGACCACGTCGATCTCCTCGGGGGCGCAGTCCGCCTCTCGCAGGGCGCCGCGGATGGCGTGGGCCAGGCCCTCGCCGGCGTCGTCGGGCCGCCGGGTGCCGCTGAAGGTCGCGGCGTGGCCGGCCAGTACGGCGCGCACGGTGGCTCCGCGCGCGAGGGCGGCCCGCTCGTCCTCGACGACGAACATCGCGCCGCCCTCGGCGGGTACGTAGCCGCAGGCGCCGGCGGTGAACGGCCGGTAGGCCCGCTCGGGGTCGTCCCGGGTGCTCAGTCCCTCGTACTCCAGCTGGCAGACGATGGAGTACGGCGCGAGCGGTGCCTCCGTCGCGCCGGCCAGCATCGCCCGGCTGCCCCGGCGGATGCCGCGGACGGCGTGCGCGAAGGCGTCGAGACCGCCGGCCTCGTCGCTGGCGACGACCCCGCAGGGGCCCTTGAGGCCTCGGCGGATGGACACCTGGCCGGTGCTCGCCGCGTAGAACCAGGCGATCGACTGGTACGGGCCGACGAAGCGCGGGCCCTGCTCCCAGAGGTGCTGGAGCTCGCGCTGGCCGAACTCTCCGCCGCCGGAGCCCGCGGCCGTGACGACGCCGAAGGAGAACGGGTCGTCCTCGTAGTCGGCGCGGCCGAGCCGGGCGTCCTCCAGGGCGAGGTCGGCGGCGGCGAGCGCGTGGTGGGTGAACCGGTCCGTCTGGACGAGGAACCGGTCCTCGACCATCGCGCCGGGGTCGAAGCCCCGCACCTCGCCCGCGACGCGCAGCGGCAGGTGCTCGCATCCGGGCCGGGTGACCCGGTCCAGGACGCTGACGCCGGACTGGGTGGCCTTCCAGAAGGCGTCGGCGCCGATGCCGTTGGGCGCGACGACCCCGATGCCGGTGATGACCGTACGGCTGCTCACGAGACCTCCTCCTTCGGCCGGCTCATGACGACGGCGGACTGGAACCCGCCGAAGCCGCTGCCGACCGAGAGCACGCTGCGCAGCGTGCGGCTGCGGGCGGTGCGGGGCACGTAGTCGAGATCGCACTCGGGGTCCGGCGTCTCGTAGTTCGCCGTCGGCGGGACCACCTGGTGGGTCATGGCGAGGACGCAGGCGGCGAGTTCGATCGCCCCGATGGCGCCGAGGGAGTGGCCCACCATCGACTTGATGGAGGTCATCGGCGTCTTGTACGCGTGGTCCCCGAGGACCCGCTTGACGGCCGCCGTCTCGTGGCGGTCGTTCTGCTTGGTCCCGGAGCCGTGCGCGTTGACGTAGTCGATGTCGGACGGGGATATGCGGGCCTGTGCCAGGGCCGTCTCGATCGCGCGGGCCATCTCCAGGCCTTCGGTGGTCAGCCCGGTCATGTGGT
This sequence comes from Streptomyces sp. NPDC048461, assembly GCF_055587105.1. Lineage (NCBI taxonomy): Bacteria > Bacillati > Actinomycetota > Actinomycetes > Kitasatosporales > Streptomycetaceae > Streptomyces > Streptomyces sp. NPDC048461. The sequence continues at coordinate 202,927 of NZ_JBVJGW010000010.1, forward strand.
GGGCGTTGCCGAAGGTGGAGTAGCCGCCGATCTCGCAGTACACGGTCGCGCCGCGGGCGCGGGCGTGTTCCAGCTCCTCCAGGACGAGGACGGCGCCGCCCTCGCCGAGGACGAAGCCGTCCCGGTCGGCGTCGAAGGGCCGGGAGGCGTGGGCCGGGTCGTCGTTGTTGGGGGAGGTCGCCTTGATGGCGTCGAAACAGGCGACGGTGATGGGCGAGACGGGTGAGTCGGAGGCGCCGGCGATGCAGACGTCCATCCGTCCCTCCTCGATGGAGTGGACGGCGTACCCGACCGCGTCGAGCCCGGAGGTGCAGCCGGTGGAGACGGTCTGCACCGGTCCGCGCGCCCCCGTCTGCTCCGCGACGGCGGAGGCGAGGGTGGCGGGCGTGAACGCCCGGTGCAGGAAGGGACTGGCGAGCTTGTGGTCGACGTCCCACCAGGCACCGGACTGGCTCACGGCCACGTAGTCGTGCTCCAGACGGGTGGTTCCGCCGACGGCGGTGCCGAGGGAGACCCCGGTCCGCCAGGCGTCGTCGGTGGTGAGGTCGAGACCGGAGTCCCGGACCGCCTCGCGGGCGGCGACCAGGGCGAACTGGATGTACCGGTCCGCCCGGGCCGCCTCGTCCTCGGTGAGGCCGTGCGCGGCGGGGTCGAAGTCGACCTCGGCGGCTATCCGGGAGCGGAACCCGGCCGGGTCGAAGAGGGTGATGCCGCGGGTCGCCGTACGCCCGTTGGAGAGCAGGTCCCAGAAGGCGGTGACGCCGATCCCGCCGGGGGCGACGACGCCGACCCCGGTGACCGCCACCCGGCGGCGCGTCATGAGACCACCCCGGTACGGTCCGGGGGCTGCTCCCAGGCGGTGCTCTCCGGGTGCGGCGCCTCCTCGGTGTCCACGTGGCCGAGCTCCGGACGCGGGGCGAGCGGGCCGAGGTGGAAGACCATCCGGGCCTCGGTGTCGCCGACGTTGCGGAAGCGGTGGCGGACGTTCAGCGGGACGAGGAGCCCCTGGTCGGTGCGGAGCGGGTGGGCCTCGCCGTCGAGGTCCACCTCCAGCTGTCCGGCGACCACGTACACGAACTCCTCGGAGTACGGGTGGTAGTGCTCGGCGATCGACTCCCCGGGGGCCATCACGGCCAGACCCATGAAGCCGCTGGTGGACCCCACGGAGGTGGGGGTGAGCACCGCCCGGAGGTCGCCTCCGCGCCTGCGGTTGGGCGGCGTCTCGCTGAGGTCCACGATGCGTGGGCGCTGTCTGGTCATGACGGGGTTCCTCCTGGCGTGTGGGAAGCCTGGACGAGGCTGGGGGTGGGCTGGACCGGGGATCAGGACCGCGCGGGTGCCCGGCGGTCGGTGACCAGGTTCATCGTGCGGTGCGCGGCGCCGGCCCGCTCGGCGGGCGCGTCCGTCAGGCGGGCCAGCACCGCCGCCTTGCGGGGGTCCTGGATCCCGTAGGCCGCGTCGGGGTCGGTGCCCTGCGGTCCGCGCACGTCGACCAGGCGGACGACGATGTCGTCGCGCTGGAAGATGCTGCTGCTGCGCACGGGGCTGTCGGGGCCGTGCGCGGCGGCCTCGTCCTGTCGGGCGAGGAACTTGGCGAGGGCCGGGCCGCAGCCGGGCTTCGCCGGGTAGAACAGCGCGTGCCGCCGTACGTCGGCGCTCTCCGGTTCCCCGGCCGCGATGTGGTGGACGGCGGGGAGGGCGGCGCGCATGAAGAACATGCGGGCGGACTCCGGGTCGTTCAGGTTCCGGTCCTTCTCCAGGTGCGGGTTGAGCGCCTCTTCCGCGGCCCGGACCCCGGGCTGCTCGGACACGTGGCGCAGGGCCGCCATCAGGTCGCCCTGCACCTCCACCGTGCGCACGACGCGGTTGCCGTGCATGAACAGCGAGGTCCGGCAGAGCCGGGTGTGGTCGTCGACCCGTGCTTCCGGCGAGGCGTAGCTCGACAGGATGGAGGCGACCTCCTCCTCGCTGCCCGGCTTCACCGTGAAGGTGAGGGCGTGGCGCACGATGCCGGCGCCCAGCCGGGGGACGGGCTGGAGCCGGGCCGAGGCCGGGCGGGCCGCCTGGTCGTAGCCGCGTCCCGTCTCGCGCAGGACGGTGAACTTCAGCGGGCGCATGGCGCGGGCGCAGGCGCCCAGGGGCTTGACCTGCTCGGCGTGGTGCTCGCTGTTCACCCAGGCGAGGTACTGCGGGGCGCTCTCCCACTCGCTCGTGATGAGCCACTGCGAGGGGTTCTCGAAGGACTGGCACAGCTGGTCGCTGATGTGGCCCGGGACCGACGCGATGTCGTGGCGGAGCTTCTCGTACGCCTCGAAGAACTGCTGCTGGGTCCCCTCGTGGAGGTCCATCAGGAGGACGACCCGGAGCATGGAGCCGTCGAAGGCTGACTGCGACACCCGTTCGGACAGGGTGGTTGTCATCTACTCACTCCTTCATGAGGGGGTGGAGATCCATCGCGTACGGACCCCTCGTCCGTCACCGGTGGCGGTCTCCCGGGCCGGCGGCCGCCTCGATCGGGACGGGCAGGCCGGCGCGTCTCAGGGGGATCCGCTGTCGCTCATCGTCGTCCGGAAGGGGACGTACCGCTACATGTCCGGATCAAGCGGGTGACAACCGGCGAATCAACCGGGCCTGATCTTCGATCGGGGGCATAAAGACTCCACTCCCCCACACAGAAAACAGGAGCCCGCAGCTGATGGAAGACAAAGCCGATGTTCGCGTACCGGTTCTCGTCGTGGGCGGCTCTCTCGTGGGCCTGTCCACCTCGCTGTTCCTGAGTCGCCACGGAGTGCGGCACCTGCTGGTCGAGAAGCACTCCGGCACCTCCGCGCACCCGCGCGGCCGGGGCATCAACGCCCGGACGATGGAGCTGTTCCGTACCGCGGGAGCCGAGAGCGCGATCCGCCGGGCGGCGTCCGTACTGGAGGGCAACCAGGGCATTCTGCAGACCGAGTCACTGACCGGTGACAACCACAAGTGGCTGGTCAAGGCCATCGACCCGTCCGGGGCGCTCCGGCGTTTCAGCCCGACCGGGTGGTGCCTGTGCAGCCAGAACAACATCGAGCCGGTGCTCGCCTCACAGAGCCGCGCGCAGGGCGCCGACGTGCGGTTCTCCACCGAACTGATGAGTTTCGACCAGGACGCGACGGGGGTGAGCGCCGTGGTGAAGGACCGGGAGACCGGCGAGCACACCACCGTGCGCGCCGACTTCCTGATCGCGGCGGACGGGCCCCGCAGCCCCGTGCGCGAGCAGCTGCGGATCCCCCAGACGGGTAACGGCGAGCTGTTCCACAACGTGAGCATCACCTTCAGCTCGGAGCGGCTCGCGGAGGCCCTGGGCGACCTGCGGTTCATCGTCTGCTACCTGATGCGGCCCGGTGCCGACGGGGCGCTGCTGCCCGTGGACAACGACAAGCAGTGGGTGTTCCACGCCCCGTGGCACCCCGACCGGGGCGAAACCCTGGAGGACTTCACCGACGAGCGCTGCGTGGCCCAGATCCGCAACGCGATCGGCGTACCGGACCTGGACGTGGAGATCGGCGGCAAGGCGCCGTGGCACGCCGCCGAACGGGTGGCGCAGCGGTACTCGTCCGGACGGGTGTTCCTCGCCGGCGACGCGGCCCACGAGATGTCCCCCACGGGGGCGTTCGGCTCCAACACCGGCATCCAGGACGCGCACAACCTGGCCTGGAAGATCGCGGCCGTGCTGGACGGATCGGCCGGGATCGAGCTGCTCGACACGTACGAGGCCGAGCGGCTCCCGGTGGCCCGGGCCACGAGCGAGCGCGCTTCGGCCCGTTCGGCGGAACACAGCCACCCGGGGTACGCGCCGCCGCCCACCATGGGCGGCGGGCCCGGCAGCGGGGTCCTCACCACGGCGATGGGCTACAGCTACCCGCAGGGTGCGGTCGTCGGGGGCGATCCCGGTCGGCCGATCATCCCGGAGGCGCTGCGCCTGACGGGTGACACGGGCACCCGGGCCCCGCACCTGTGGGTCACCCGGGCGGGGGAGCGCGTCTCCACCCTGGACCTGTACGAGCGGTCCTTCGTCCTGCTCAGCGGGACGGGCACGCCGTGGCGCGAGGCCGCCGAAGAGGTCGCCGGGCAGCTGTCGGTGCGGCTGGACGCCTACGCGATCGGCTCCGGCCGGGACGCCGACCTGGTTCCGGAGGGCGATGCCGACTGGGCCGCGGCCCACGAGATGACGCCCGAGGGGGCCGTGCTCGTACGGCCGGACGGATTCGTCGCGTGGCGGTCCGAGGACGCGGTCTCCGATCCCCGGGCGGTCCTGCTCGACGTCATGTCTACGGTGCTGCGCCGGGCGTGACGACCTCGCTCCCCCTTCCGCCGGCCGTGCGCGCGGCCGGCGGAAGGGGTTCAGCGGCAGGCCCAGCAGCCTGCCCAGCAGCCGGCGTTCGCCCGGGCGGGACGGCGTCCGCCGTGCCCGGGGCCGGCTGCCTTCGCTTCGGCCGCGTCGCGCTCGCGACCGGTCCGGCGCGCGTAGCAGGCGACCACGACCGCGATGGCGGCCAGTTCCTCGGGGGCTGCCAGGCCCCTCTCCACCCGGATCAGACTCGCGATCGGGGCCGGGTCCACCTGGGCCATCGGGGCGGTCGCGGCGGTTGCGGCGGTCGCGGCATCGTTCGGCATCGGCACGGCCTCTCGTACGGGGGCTGCCCGTGTGCCCGGTCGCGGTGCGAGGGACGAACCTGCTCGGCGCTGACTCGGGCGGCGCACGGGTGGCGCGGCACGCTGACGGGAGGGGTTCCGCGCAAGCGAACCGGCCGGCGGATTCTCGTCGGGTCACCCGGACTCCCGACGCGACCGACGCTACAAGCGCGGCGCGCGCCCGGCACTCCGGCGCGGCGCGGCCCCCGGGCCGCGCAACGGAGCGCGCGGCGCACCCCTGCGGCCCTGCCGGAGGTCCCGATGTCCCCCGCGGCCCGGGCGTTCGCCGGGGCCGCACTCCAGAAGGCGGGCCCGTCATGAGCGGACACCAGACCCTGCTCTGCCGGGGTTGTTCCGGCCACCTGTACGCCGTGTGCACCACGGACCGGGCCGGCGGGAACGCGGCCGGCCAGTGGGAGGTCGACCACGAGACGGCGGTGGTGTGCCCCCTCGACGGGCTGCTGCCCCTGACGGGAACGGCGTCGGCGGTCCACGACCTGCCCGGCGCCGACGAGGTGCTCTGGCCGCCGGAGTGATCCGGGCCCGGCGGGTTGGCCCGGACGGGTGACGCGACCGCCCGGGCCGGCTCCCCGGGGCGGGGCACGGTCCGACCCGGCCGGTGTTCGACCGTTGAACCCTCCCGCCCTGCCACGCCCTTTCCCGGCGCGATGTCTTGACGCCCCGTGGGGTGGGGAGCACAGTGTCAGCGGCCCCCTTGAGAGCGCTCTCAAGGAGGGCGCCCCACTGCTCCCCCGGCTCTGATCCTCCCCCCACCGGCGCCTCGCGGCGCCTCAGAGAGGGCACCCATGCACCGGACATCCCCCACCGGGCGACCCACCGCCCGACGGGCCCGCGCGGCCGCACTGGCCGCCGTGGCCGTGATCGCCGCCGCCGCGGCGGCCCTGTCCCTGCCGGCCAGCGCGGCGGCTCCGCCCGCCCCCGCCGGCTGGTCCCAGGTGTTCCTGGACGACTTCGACGGAGCCGCGGGCTCCGGCGTGAACACCACGAACTGGCAGTACACCACCGGGACGAGCTACCCCGGCGGTCCCGGAGGCTTCGGCACCGGCGAGATCGAGACGATGACCGCCGACCCCGCCAACGTCTCGCTCGACGGCGCGGGCAACCTCCGCATCACGCCGAGGCGGGACGCGGCCGGCAACTGGACCTCGGGCCGCATAGAGACGAGACGGGCCGACTTCGAGCCTCCGGCCGGCGGGACGATGCGCACCGAGGCGCGCATCCAGATGCCGAACGTGACCGGCCCGGCGGCGAAGGGCTACTGGCCGGCGTTCTGGATGCTCGGTGCCCCCTACCGCGGCAACTGGTGGAACTGGCCGGGCGTGGGCGAGCTGGACATCCTGGAGAACGTCCAGGGCATCAACCAGGTGTGGGCCACGATGCACTGCGGCACCAGCCCGGGCGGCCCCTGCAACGAGAAGTCCGGCATCGGCGGCCAGACCGTCTGCCCGGGCACCAGCTGCCAGTCCGGGTTCCACACGTACGCGGTGGAGTGGGACCGGTCGACGGCGGTGGAGGAGATGCGCTTCTTCGTCGACGGCCTGAACTACCACACCGTACGGGCCAACCAGGTGGACGCGGCGACCTGGACGAACGCCACGAACCACGGCTACTTCATCATCCTGAACGTGGCGATGGGCGGGGAGTTCCCGGCGGCCTTCGGCGGCGGCCCCGACGCGGGCACCGAGCCGGGCCACCCGATGGTCGTCGACTACGTGTCGGTCCTCCGGTCGACCGGCGGCACGACCCCGCCCACGACACCGCCCACGACACCGCCGACGACTCCCCCGACCACGCCGCCCACCACACCGCCGCCCGGCCACCGGGACGCGTACGGCTCGATCCAGGCCGAGTCCCACGACGCCCAGGCGGGCCTCGTGCACGAGACGACCACCGACACCGGGGGCGGCGAGGACGTCACCACGATCGGCAACAGCGACTGGGCCCGCTACGACGGCGTGGACTTCGGTGCCGCATCCGCGCGGCAGTTCCTCGGCCGGGTGGCGAGCGGGGCCGCGGGCGGGGTCAGCGGTCTCGTGGAGGTGCGCCTCGACAGCAGGACCGCCCCGCCGATCGGCAGCTTCTCGGTGGCGAACACCGGCGGTTGGCAGAGCTGGCGGACGGTGCCGGCCAACATCACCGCCGTGACGGGAACCCACGACGTCTACCTGACCTTCACCAGCGGCCAGCCCGCCGACTTCGTCAACGTCAACTGGTTCGGCTTCGGCCACTGACCCGAGCGAGGAGGCCCCGATGAACACCCCACGCGCCACCCACCACAGCGGCCCGCACCGCCCGCACCGCCCGCGCCTTCCGCTCGGCGTGTTCCACCCGTTCCACCCGTTCCGCCTGCTCCGTCGCCGGCTCCTGCCGGCCGCGCCGTCCGGAACGCAGACCGGCCTGACCCTGGGCATCGGCTGGTGACCGACCGGTACGGCCGGGGCGTCCCGGCCGTACCGGTTACCCTGCTGTCCGCGGGCGAGGCGAGCGCCCCCGGACACCAGGAGGAGCATCCGTGCCCGAACTTCGTCCCGGGAACCGCCCCACCCTGGAGGCGGTCGCCGCGCGTGCGGGAGTGTCCCGCGCCACGGCCTCGCGCGTCGTCAACGGCGGCGACGGGGTCCGCGCGCCTCTGGTGGACAAGGTGCGCGAGGCCATCAGGGACCTGGGGTACGTCCCGAACCCCGCGGCCCGAACGCTGGTGACCCGGCGCACCGGCGCCGTCGCCGTGATCATCGCCGAGCCGGAGATCCGGATCTTCTCCGACCCCTTCTTCTCCCGCCAGGTGCGCGGCATCAGCAGGGAACTGACGGTGCACGACACCCAGTTGGTCCTGCTGCTCGTGGAGGACAGCGGCGACTACGACCGCATCGACCGCTATCTGGCGGGCGGCCACGTCGACGGGGCGCTCGCCTTCTCGCTGCACACCGACGACCCGCTGCCCGCGATCACGCGCCGCATCGGCATGCCCACCGTCTACGGCGGCCGCCCGGGGTGGACGGCCGGGCCCGGGGAGCTCGGGGACGTGGTGTACGTCGACGCGGACAACCGCGGCGGCGCGCGCGACGCGGTGCGGTACCTGCTGGACCGGGGCCGCCGGCGGATCGCGCACATCGCGGGCCCCCTCGACCAGACGTCGGCGGCGGACCGGCTGAGCGGGTACCGGGACGTACTGCCGCTGGCCGACCCGGCGCTGGTCGCCGAGGGGGACTTCACCGCGGCGGGCGGGGCGCGGGCGATGGCGCGGCTGCTGGACCGCGACGCCGGGATCGACGCGGTGTTCGCCGGGAACGACCTCATGGCGACCGGCGCGCTGCGGGTGCTGCGCGAGCGCGGACTGACCGTCCCCGGGGACGTGGCGCTGGTCGGCTTCGACGACGCGGAACTCGTGGCGGAGGGCACCGATCCGCCGTTGACGACCGTGCGCCAGGACGTCGAGGGGATGGGGCGCCTGATGGCCCGGCTGCTGCTGGGCATCCTGAACGGCGGCGCGGACGGGCGCCCCGCGCCCGGCCCGGTCATCACCGCGACGTCCCTCGTCGAGCGTTCCTCGGCCTGACGCCGGCCCGCTACGGGGTGCGGGGAGGCTTCCGGTCGGGCTCCAGCCGGTAGCTGACGCAGTCGCGGTTCTGGCAGGGCCCCGGGCCCCAGGTGGGAACGACGACACCGAGGGTCTTGTGGCGGTGGACCGCCGACTGCACGGACTGCTTGCAGGTCGGACACGTGTACGCGCCGACCGCACTCTCTGTCTTGACCATCTCTTTACGATAAGCCCGTACCGGCGGGTCGGGAAGTGCAGAGTTCATTCCCCGGCCGATTCGGCCGGGGGCGGCCGTCTGACGCTGAGCACCACGGAACCCGCCAGGACGACGACGATCACCGCGAGACTGACCGGCGAGGGGATCTCCGGGATGCTCGGGCTGATCATCTTGTGGGACGCCTGGAGGATGAGCTTGACGCCGATGAAGGCCAGGATGATCGCCAGCCCCTTGCTCAGGTACTGGAAGCGGTCCAGGAGCCCCGCGAGCATGAAGTAGAGGGCGCGCAGGCCGAGGATGGCGAAGGCGTTGCTGGTGTAGACGATGAACGCGTCGTCGCTGACGGCGAGGACGGCCGGAACGCTGTCGACGGCGAAGATCAGGTCCGCGGCCTCGATCGCGGCGACCACGGCGAGCAGCGGGGTCGCCATCCGGATGCCGGCCTCCTTCACGAAGAACTTCGCCCCGGCGTATTCCTCGCTCACCGGCATGATCTTGCGGAGCATCCGTACGGCGAAGCTCCTGCCGGGGTCGAAGCTGTCCTCCTCGTCCCTGAGGAGTTTGTAGGCGCTGTAGAAGAGCACCGCCGCGAAGGCGAACAGCACGGCGGTGAACCGGCTGACGACGGCCACGCCGAGGGAGAGGAAGATGCCGCGGAAGACGAGGGCGCCGATGACGCCGAAGAACAGCACGCGGTGCTGATAGGCGCGGGGCACCTTGAAGTACGCGAAGATCACGGCGAAGACGAACAGGTTGTCGACCGAGAGGCTCTTCTCCAGCAGCCAGGCGGTCGTGTACTCCGTACCGGCGTCCACGCCCAGCACGACGAAGACGACCCCGCCGAAGACGAGCGCGAGCCCCACCCACAGGCCGCTCCAGGCGGCGGCCTCCTTGAAGCCGATGACGTGCGCGGTGCGGTGGGCCAGCAGGTCCACCGTCAGCGACACCACCACGGTCGCGGCGAACGCCCCCCACAACCAGAGCGGAACCTCGAGCACGGCGGACACCTCACCACGGCCCGCGGGCTGTGTGTGCGGACCCCTCTACCGCAGTGTGCGGCATCCCGCCCACCCGGGCACGCGGAGCGGCGCCTCCCCGAGGGGTACCGCCGGGGCCGGTGACCCGGCGGCCGGGGGCGGGAGCGGGTTGGGCGCGCGGGCAGTCGGACGGTTGCCGTCGGCCGAACGGCTGCGTGCCGCGTCGCACCGGGGCGCCGGGTCCGGTTTCTCCTAACATCGGCGCAATCAATCCGATGTTCAGGGGCTCCGGAGCCGGCCAGGACCGCGCCGGAGCCTCCTGCCGTGAGGAGTTCCATGTCCCGCGCCCACCGGTCCGCCACCGCGACGGCATGGCTGATCGCCTCCGCCCTGGCCCTCACGGCCGCGGCCCCCGCCCGGGCCCTCGCCGCACCCGGCTCCCCGGCCCGCCACGAGGGGCCCGCCGCCGACGGGCACCCCGGCGTCGGCCACGGCGACGGGCCCGCGCCGAGGGCCGACGAGGCAGCCACCCTCGGCGCGGAGCACGCCCGCACGCACGCACGGCTCCGGGAGGCGGTGAAGGGGACCCAGGGCTATCCGCAGGCGAAGCGCACGGCGAGCCTTGCCGGGCACCGGGAGTCCCAGCTGAAGGCGAACAAGGCCTTCCCGGCGGCGCGGTACGGCCGCTTCACACGGTTCTTCCCCTCCCCCGATTTCGGGGTCCACGTGGCCCAGCTGCCCACCGGCAAGGTGCTGCTCTTCTCGTTCGAGCGGGTGGAGGCCGACCCCACGAAGGAGACCGGCCCCACCAGCACGGTGGGCCGGACGAACGCCGGCCGCGGCTACCTCTGGGACCCGGCCAGGGGGACCGGCGCCGACGCCTTCAAGAAGGTCGCGCCGCCCGTGGTCCTGGTGCCCGACGGCGGCCACGCCCCGCGCCCGGCGCCGTTCTTCTGCGCCGGGCACGCCTACCTCCCCAACGGCATGGTCGGCGTCTTCGGCGGCAACGTCGGCGGGAAGGGCGGCAGCGGGGCGAAGCTCTCGTTCGTGTTCGACCCGTGGACCGAGCACTGGTACCGCAACCGGGACATGGCCGTCGGCCGCTGGTACCCCTCGGCCGTGACCGCCGCCGACGGCCGCCAGATCATCATGTCCGGCCAGTCCGAGCGCGGTACGGGCACCCCGACCCCGGTAGTGGAACGCTTCCCCGCGCTGAGGCACCCGGTCCCCCGGAGGCCGTTCGACATCCCGGTGGACCTCTCGGCCGAACGGCTCCGCGCCGACGCGCCGTTCCGCAACGACTACCCCCACCTGTTCTCGCTGCGGGACGGAATGATCTACGGCCTGGGGCGCGACGCCGACCAGCAGTGGCTGTTCGATCCGGTCAGGGAGGTGCGCACCGACCTCCCGCGCCGGCCCGCCGACTTCCGGGGGTACGGCTCGGCGGTACCGCTGCCGGCCGGATTCCGCGGCCCGGACTCGGTGCTGGTCCTCGGGGGCGACCCGCGCGACCCCTCCACGTACCGGCTCTCGGGCGGGCGCTGGACGACCGAGGCACCACGGGCCTTCGGCCGCACCCAGGACGACACCCTGATCCTGCCGGACGGGACGCTGCTCACCGTCAACGGCGCCCTCGACACCCGGGACTACGGCCACGGGCCCTTCAACCCCCGGGCCGACCCCAAGTACCGGCAGGTCGAACTGCGGGATGCCGGGGGGCGGTGGCGGCTCGGGCCGGCGCAGCGGCTCCCCCGCGGCTACCACTCCAACGCGCTGGTGATGCCGGACGGCCGGGTGATGGTCACCGGCGACGAGCTCCAGCAGATCGCGAACGACCCGGACATCGACGACGCGATGGACGGCAGCATCGAGCTGTACGAGCCGGCCTACCTGCACCGGGGCACGCGCCCGGCGCTCGACCGGGTCCCGGCGCGCGAGCTCGGCCACGACGAGGCCTTCGAGGTCGTCAGCTCGACCGCGGCGGACGTGACGCGGGCCGTGCTGCTGGCGCCGTCGACGGTCACACACTCGGTGAACACCAGCCAGCGCCATCTGGAGCTCCGCCGCACCGGCACCCGGGGCACGGCGATCGGGCTCCGTACCCCGCCGACGGCGGCCGATGCTCCGCCGGGGTACTACATGCTGTTCCTACTCGACGCGAAGGGCGTTCCCAGCGCCGCGAAGTGGGTGAAGCTGGGCGTCCGCTGAGGTGGCGCCGCGGAGGGGAGCCCTTCCCCGGACGGGGCGAACGCAGCCGTCTATCGGGGAGCGGCGCCGGACCGCGCGAACCGCACCACCGCGGTACGCCCGTCCGCGCGGAGCGCGCCCTCGTACGGGCCCGCCACCAGCGCGGCGTCGTACGGAGCCAGCTCCTCGGCGCCGCCGGACCCGTCGGGCCGCTCCAGCGCGGCGGACCCGTCCAGCGCCACGACCAGGAGCGTCTCGTCCGGGTGAACGGCGAGGCCGAGCCGGCCCCGTACGACGGCGGTCTGCGCCCGCACGGCGTCCCTGCGGTACATCACGTTGAAGTTCACGACCGGGCCGGCGAGCAGCCTGCAGCCGGTGTCCTCGTCGCCCGCGAAGTCCTGCGGTGCGAACCGCTCGTCCACGACGCGCCGCACCCCGCCCACCGCGAGGTCCATGCCGGCGCCCTCGGCGAGGGTGAGGGTGCGGTCGACCCCGGGGAAGGCCGAGAACGGCCCGTCGGCGGCGACCTCGGCGAGGCTGACGCGCCAGGCGAAGTCGTCGGCGCCGGCCCCCTCGGGGCGCACCGCGATCTCCCGGGTGACTCCGCCGCCGTTCTTCCATGCGGTGGCCGTACGGCCGGCCGCCCTCAGGATCCGGACCCCGCCGCCGTTGTTCATGACGCCGACCCTATCGGGCGGCGTACCGCGCCTGGGGCGCTGCTCAGGCGTCCTGCTCCATGGTGGGGCGCAGGCGTTCGAGCAGGGCGTAGAGGGTCGCGCTCTCGGCCGCGTCGAGGGTGTCGAGGGCCCCGCGCGTCGCCTGCATCTCCTCCCGCACGCGGCGGATGACCTCACGGCCCTCCTGCGTGGCGACGACGTTCTTGACGCGGCGGTCGGTGGGAGCGGGCTCCCGGCGCACCAGCCCGCGGGCCTCCAGGCGGTCGACGATCCCGGTCACGTTCGAGGCGTCGCAGACGAGCAGCGCGGCGAGGCCGCGCATCGGCAGCGGGCCGTCGAGCTGGGCGAGGACCTTGGCCTGGGTGGAGGTGAGGCCGTGGCGGGCCGCTGCGGCCGCGAAGTCGCGCCACTGGGCGGTGCCGATGGCGGCGAGGAGCTCCAGCAGTTCGAGCTTGGAGGGCGCGTACGGGGCGGGGTGGCTCATGCCTGGAGCGTACTCAGGATCATTGACATTATCAATTGTTTACTTGACCACCTTAACTGTCGACGTCTACCGTCGGCCGAGTTGCTTGATGACATCAAACATCTGCGATCTGAAGCACTTAAGCCCCACCAGCCCTAAGAGGTCCCGCCCGCCATGAGCTCCCCCTCCCCCGCCGCCACGCCGGACTCCGGGCACCGGAACGAGACGGTCATCGTCTTCGCCCTGAGCCTGGCCGCGATGGTCGTGTCGATGATGCAGACCCTGCCCGTCCCGATCCTGGGGCTCATCCGCACCGACCTCGGCACCTCCACCGCCAACGTGAGCTGGGTGACCACCGCCACCCTGCTGTCCGCGGCCGTCTTCACCCCGCTCCTGGGCCGCTTCGGCGACCAGCACGGCAAGAAGCCGACCCTGGTCGCCGTGCTCGGCGTGATGGTCGCGGGTTCGGTCGTGGCCGCCCTGGCCTCCTCCCTGCCGCTGCTGATCCTGGGCCGGGTGCTCCAGGGAGCGGCCACCGCGATCTTCCCGCTGGCCCTGTCCGTGCTGCGCGAGGAGGTCCGGCCGCAGAAGCTGCCCGGCGCCATGGCCCTGGTCAGCGGCACGCTCGCGTTCGGCAGCGGTCTGGCGCTCGTCGCCACCGGGCTGCTCACCTCGGGGGCGGACGCGGACTACCGCAACGCCTTCTGGATGGCCACCGGCTTCGCGGCCCTCGCACTGCTCGCCGTCGTCTTCCTGGTCCCCGCCACCCGCCACAAGACGGGAGGGCGCACCGACTTCCTCGGCGCCCTGACCCTGGGCATCGCCCTCCTCCTGCTCCTGCTGCCCATCTCCCAGGGGCACGAGTGGGGCTGGGCCTCCGGCCGCACGCTCGGCAGCTTCGCCGGCGCCGCGGTGATGGCCGCCGTCTGGGTGCTGACCGAGCTCAAGGTCCGCGAGCCGCTCGTGGACATGCGGATGTTCGTCCACCGCCCGGTGCTCATGGCGAACCTGGCCGGCATCCTCGTCGGCTTCGGCATGTTCGCGAACTTCCTGGGCGTCTCCTACCTCGTCCAGATGCCGCAGGCCCTCACCGGCTACGGCTTCGACGCCTCGATCCTGCGCGCCTCCGTCCAGTTCCTGCTGCCCGGCGCCATCGTCTCGCTCCTCGCTTCGCCCATCGGCGGCCAACTGGTCCGCCACCGGGGCCCGCGCGTCGCCCTGGGGCTGGCGGCGGGGCTCGGCGCCGCGGGCTTCGGCTGGCTCGCACTGGACCACCAGCACAGCGCCTCGGTGATCGGGGCCGGTCTCGTCGTCGGCGCGGCCGTCAGCTTCGGTTACGCGGCCATGCCCGCCGTGATCATGGCCAGCGTCCCGCACCACCAGAGCGGCATCGCCAACGGCATCAACTCGATCTCCCGCTCCACGGGCAGCGCGATCGGCAGTGCGATCGTGACGACGATCCTCGCCTCCAAGACCATCGAGCACCTCCCGGCGGGCGTCCCGCCGCTGCCCGCCGAATCCGGCTTCACCCTCACCTTCGGCATCGGAGCGGCCGCCTTCGCCCTGGTCGCGCTGATCAGCTGGCTCGGCCTGCGGGGCGGGCACGGAACGGTGGCCGCCGGCTCCCCCGAGGCCGCCCCGGCCGCGAAGGCCTCCGCGGCGGCCACGAGCGCGCCGGCCGCGGCCGGCTGACCCGGCTGCCGGTCCGGCGAACCGGCCGGTCCCGGCTCGCTCACCCTCACCCGGGTGCCGACCGCCCCCGCGGCCGGCGCCCGGGTGTTCCGTTCACGCGGCCCAGGGCAGGACCCGGGTGCCCTCGGTGCCGGGCACCTCCACGACGCCGTCGGCGCGCATCGCGACGTACGCCTCCGCCCCCTCGGCGGCGCGCACCCGGCGGAGGACGTCCGGAGGAAGGATCAGGGTCTGACCGGCGGAGACCCGCTCGGTGCGGCCGGCGCAGGTGACGTCCAGGACGCCGGCGGTGACGGTCCACACCTGCTCGCGGCTGACGAGGTGCTCGGGGCCGGCGGAGCCGGCCGCCATCGCCACGTGCCAGGTGCTGAGCTCCGCGCTGCCGCGGCTGGGTGCGGCGTGGCCGGTCATGGTGGCGTTGGGCGAGACGGTGACGTTCTCGGCCGTCGGACGGACGACGTGCATTGGTGACTCCCGAAGGTGGATGGATACGGCTCGGACACTGAGTAAAGAAGCTTTACTTGAGACGAGTAAAGCACATTGACCCACCTGTGCCACCCTGTGTGTGTGGAGACCGACGAAGGACCCGAACTGACCTTCCTGCTCGGGCTGGGCTTCCAGCTGGTGCTGGCCGAGTTCACCCGGCGCGTGGCCGCGGCCGGATACCCCGACCTGAGACCGGTGCACGGCATGACCTTCCAGATCCTGAAGGGCCCGGGCGCCACCGGCAGCGAGCTCGGCGAGCGGCTGGGCGTCACCAAACAGGCCGCCGGGCAGCTGGTCGACGACCTGGAGAAGCGCGGCTACGTGCGGCGCGAACCGCATCCCGCGGGCGGGCGGCGCAAGCTCGTGGTGCTGACGGACTCCGCGTACCGGCACCTCGCGGTCGCCGGGCGGATCCTGCACGAGCTGGAGGCCGAACTCGCCGGGCAGACCGATCTCGCCTCGCTGCGCCGGGAGCTCGGACGGCTGGTGGGCGCACTGACCGACGGCCGCGAGCCGCCGCCGCTGCGGCCCGTCTGGTAGCGGCCGGCCCCCGGCCCGTCCCCGCGACCCCTCCCCCCGGCCCGTCCGCAGCCCGCCGCGGTCGCCCCCGGTGGGCCACCGCCGTGCACGACGTCCACGACGTGCACGACGGACCGCGCGCACCGAAGGTGGAAGGACCGGACGCAGGCCGTGCGAGCCGGAGAAGCCGCGCGAAGGAGGCCGTACGCGTGGATCACGAGGGCTCGGGGGCACTGCGGGGGTCGTCGCCGGACGAGGTCCGGCGCGGGGCGGCGCCGGACTCCGAGCCACCGGCCGCCCCCGCCGAACCGGCCGCCCAGACCGGCGCTTCCGGGGCGCCCGGCCCCACGGCTCCGGCGATCGTCGTGATCGTGACCGGCGTGGCCGGGTCGGGCAAGTCCACGGTGGCGCGGCTGCTGGCCGAACGGCTCGGCTGGACCTATCAGGACGCCGACGTGTTCCACACCCCGGACGACCGGGCCCGGATGGCGGCCGGCGAGCCCCTGACCGACGCCGACCGGAGCCCGTGGCTGGCCGCCGTCTCCGGCTGGATCGGCCGACGGGTCGAAGCCCGGGAGCCCGCCGTCGTCGCCTGCTCCGCGCTCAAGCACGCCTACCGGGACCAGCTGGTCGCCGGACGCCCCGGTGTACGCCTCGTGCACCTGCACGGCTCGCCGGACCTCATCCGCTCCCGGCTGCTGTCGAGGCACGGCCACTTCTTCCCTCCGGCGCTGCTGGACAGCCAGTTCGCCGACCTCCAGGAGCCCGGCCCCGACGAACGCGCCTGGGTGATGGACGTCGACCGGCCGCCCGGGGCCGTGGTCTCGGCCGTCGTCGCACGGCTCGCCGCGGACGCGCCCTTCCCTCCCCCCGTACCGAGCCGCGCGCCGAACACGCCCCGCACGGCCACGGCGTCCGGGGAGCAGTGGCGGCTCCACCACGGCGCCCAGGCGGCGGTCGTGGTCGAACTGGGCGGAGGGCTGAGGCTGTACGAGGTGGACGGGCGGCCGCTGCTCGACGGATTCGCCGCCGACGAACCCGTCACCGGCGGGCGGGGCCAGCTCCTGGTGCCCTGGCCGAACCGGGTGGCGGGCGGCCGCTACCGCTTCCGCGACGAGGACCGGCAACTCGCGCTCACCGAGCCCGAGAACGGCAACGCGATCCACGGCCTCCTGCGCTGGGTGCCGTGGCGGCTGCTCGCCCGCACCGAGGACACGGTCACCGTGGGCACCACCCTGTTCCCGCAGCCCGGGTACCCCCACCGCCTGGAGGTCGCCGCCACCTACCGGCTCGGGCCCGCCGGCTTGGAGACCACCGTCACCGCCACGAACTCCGGGACCACGCCCGCGCCGTACGGCATCGGCCAGCACCCCTACCTCACCGTGGGCACGGACGTCGTGGACACCGCGCTGCTGACCGTGCCGGCCCACTACCGCCTGCGTACCGACGCACACGGCCTGCCGGCGGGGCAGGAGCCGGTCGAGGGCACGGCCCACGACTTCCGCACCGCGCGGCCCATCGGCGCGGCGCGCCTGGACACCGCGTACACGGGTCTCGCCCTGGACCGCGCCGGTCACGGCGTGGTCCGCCTGGCGCACCCGTCGGGGCGGCACGGCATCGACGTACGGCTCGACGAGGGCGTCCGGTACGTGCAGGTGTACACCGGGGACACCCTCGCCGAGCCCGGGCGGCGGCGCCGGGGCGTCGCCGTCGAACCGATGTCCTGCCCGGCCGACGCCTTCCGCACGGGCACCGCGCTCACCGTGCTGGAGCCGGGCGGGCGCCACGTCTTCCGGTGGGGGCTGACGCCGTGGGGTGCCTGGTGACCGCGGACGCCGTGCCGCCGACGCCGGGCCCCATGAGCGCCGACGCCTTCCGCGTGCTGTACGAGGAGCTGCGCGAGCGCACGCCGCGCGCCCCCGGAGACACCCGCGGCACGCTCGCCCGGCTGACGCCCGAGCGCGTGGTGGCGGCCGCCGCCGAGATCCGCTCCGGGCTCACCGTGTCGCTGGCCGCCCCCGTCGAAACGCGGACCGGACCCGACAATCCCGACCCCGCACGCCACCGGATGCTCGCCCCCACCGCCGGTGAAGTGACGGCCGACGGGCTGCACTTCGCGCGGGACCGGTTCGCGATGAACGTGCACGGGGACGCCGACAGCCACCTCGACGCGCTGTGCCACGTGCTCTTCGACGGCGAGCTCTACAACGGGCTGCCGGCGAGCAGCGTCACGCCCGACGG
Organism: Streptomyces sp. NPDC048461; assembly: GCF_055587105.1. Classification (NCBI taxonomy): domain Bacteria; kingdom Bacillati; phylum Actinomycetota; class Actinomycetes; order Kitasatosporales; family Streptomycetaceae; genus Streptomyces; species Streptomyces sp. NPDC048461. The sequence goes on from NZ_JBVJGW010000010.1 coordinate 220,613, forward strand.
CGCCCGCGCGCTCTCCGTCGAGGCCGCCCGGGACGGGATCGTCGGCCGCGGCGTGCTCCTCGACGTTCCGCGGCTGCGGGGCGTCCCGTGGCTGGAGCCCGGAACCCACGTGAGCGCCGCCGACCTCACCGCCGCGGAGGCGGCGCAAGGCGTCCGGGTCCGGCCGGGGGACGTGCTCCTCGTACGGGTGGGGCACCGCCCGCGGCGCCGCGAACTCGGGGCCTGGGACGCCTCGCGGGCCCGGGCGGGCCTGCACCCCACGGCCGTACGGTTCCTGGCCGAGCGGCAGGTGGCCGTCCTGGGATCGGACGGCAACAACGACACGGCCCCCAGCGCGGTGGCCGGGATCGGCTTCCCCGTCCACGTCCTGGCGGTGCACGCCATGGGCCTGCCGCTCATGGACTACCTGCAGTTCGAGGAGCTCACCCGGGCCTGCGCCCGCGCGGACCGGTGGTCCTTCTTCTGCGTGGTCGCGCCGCTCAGGCTCCCGTCGGCCACCGGGTCCCCCGTGAACCCGATCGCCGTCCTGTGAGGCGCCGTACCGGGATCCGTGCGGTCGCCGCCCGCGGGAAGGAGGGATAGCTTCGAAGAGGTGGGGTGGCCGTCGTGAGCGGGGCGGCGCGACGGCGCGCAGCAGGAGGGCCCGCCTCCAGGGCGCGGCCCGCGAGCACGAGGACGGTGGTCGCCGTGGGCGACTCCCCGCACTACGACGTCGTCGTCATCGGTTCCGGAGCGGGCGGCGGAACGCTCGCCCACCGGCTCGCCCCGTCCGGCAAACGGGTGCTGATCCTCGAACGGGGTGACTACCTCCCCCGCGAGCGGGACAACTGGGATTCCACGGCCGTCTTCGTGAAGGGCAAGTACCGCGCCCAGGAGTTCTGGCGGGACGAGCACGGCGACACGTTCCCTCCCGAGGTCAACTACTACGTCGGCGGGAACACCAAGTTCTACGGCGCCGCCCTCTTCCGGCTGCGGCCCGAGGACTTCGGCGAGCTCCGCCACCACGACGGCCTCTCCCCCGCCTGGCCGCTCCGCTACGAGGACCTGGAGCCGTACTACAGCCAGGCCGAACACCTCTACAAAGTCCACGGTCGCCACGGGGAGGACCCCTGGGAGGGGGCGTGGAGCGCGCAGTACGCCCACCCGCCGGTCTCGCACGAGCCGCGGATCCAGCAGCTGAGCGACGACCTGGAGAAGCGGGGCCTGCACCCCTTCCACCTGCCCATCGGTGTCGACCTGCTCCAGGACGAGAACGGTCGGGCCACCAGCTCCAGCGTCTGCATCCGCTGCGACCGCGTGGACGGCTTCCCCTGCCTGGTGCGCGGCAAGTCGGACGCCCAGGTGATCTGCGTGGAGCCGGCGCTGCGGTACCCGAACGTCGAAATGATCACCAACGCGCGGGTGGTCCGGCTGGAGACCGATCCGACCGGGCGCAGTGTCAGCAGGGTCGTCACCCGGGGCGAGGACGGGAGCGAGATCCCCTACTCCGCGGACATCGTGGTCGTGGCCTGCGGGGCGGTCAACTCGGCGGCACTCCTCCTGGCCTCGGCCGACGACCGCAACCCGCGCGGGCTGGCGAACCGTTCCGACGTCGTCGGACGCCACTACATGCGCCACAACAACCTGGCGCTGATGGCCGTTTCGAAGGAACCCAACGACACGAAGTTCCAGAAGACCCTCGCCCTGCACGACTGGTACCTCGGCGCCGACGACTGGGACTTCCCGCTGGGCGGCATCCAGATGCTCGGCAAGTCGGACGCCGAGCAGATCCACGGCGAGGCTCCCCGCTGGGCGGGCGCGGTGACCCCCGACATGCCGTTCGCCGTGATGGCCCACCACGCCGTCGACTTCTGGCTGTGCGGAGAGGACCTCCCGCTCCCCGACAACCGGGTCACCCTCGACGGCGACGGCACCATCCGCCTCGTGCTCGACGAGAACAACAACACCGCCGGGCTGAAGCGGCTGCGGCACAAGCTCCAGGGCATGCTCGGACACCTGGGCATGCACGAGCACCAGCTCCTGTCGCACAGCATCTACCTGCACAAGGGCATGCCGATCGGTGCCACGGCCCACCAGGCCGGCACGGTCCGGTTCGGCGACGATCCGGCCACCTCCGCCCTGGACGTGAACTGCAAGGCCCACGACGTCGACAACCTGTACGTGGTCGACACGAGCTTCTTCCCGAGCATCGGCGCGGTGAACCCGTCCCTCACGGCGATGGCCAACGCCCTGCGGGTGGGCGACCACCTGGTCGAGCGGCTCGGCTGAGACTCGCGCGCGTGAGGGCCGCGCATTGCCCCGACCGGGCGTTGCTGCTCGGCCGTGTGGCCCAAGGGCGCCGCGAGCTGGCCGGACGATCCGCGCCGGGGGTGCTTCCGTGACCTGCGGACCGGTCGGGCCGCGATCCGGCGGACCGGATCGGACAGTCGAGGAGGCAGTCGATCGTGAGTTCCACCGAGGGCGCACCCCGGGGAGTGATCCCCGCCGGCCTGCTGAAGGGCCAGAAGGCACTGGTCACCGGTGCCAACAGCGGAATCGGCAAGGCCACGGCCATCGGCCTGGGCCGGGCCGGCGCCGACGTGGTCGTGAATTACGTGGCCGACGCGGACGAAGCCGGGAAGGTCGTCGAGGAGATCGCCTCCTTCGGTGTGCGGGCCGCCGCCTACGAGGCGGACGTGTCCCGGGAGGACCAGGTCGTGGCGATGATGGACCGGATGGTCCAGGAGTTCGGCACGATCGACATCCTGGTCGCCAACGCCGGGCTCCAGCGCGACTCCGCGTTCGAGGAGATGACGCTCGCCCAGTGGCAGAAGGTGCTGGACGTCAACCTCACGGGTCAGTTCCTCTGCGCGCGCGAGGCGACGAAGGAGTTCCTGCGGCGGGGCGTGGTCCCGGAGGTGTCCCGTTCGGCCGGGAAGATCATCTGCATGAGCTCCGTGCACCAGGTCATTCCCTGGGCGGGACACGTGAACTACGCCTCGTCCAAGGGGGGCGTGCAGATGATGATGGCGACCCTGGCCCAGGAGCTCGCCCCCCGGAAGATCCGCGTGAACGCGATCGCACCGGGAGCCATCCAGACGCCGATCAACCGGAGCGCGTGGGAGACGCCGGAGGCCCGCAAGGACCTGCTCCGACTCATCCCGTACGAGCGCATCGGAGAGCCCGAGGACATCGCCCACGCGGCCGTCGCGCTCGCCTCGGACCTCATGGACTACGTCGTGGGCACCACGCTGTACGTGGACGGCGGAATGACCCTCTACCCCGGCTTCAGCACCGGCGGCTGATCCTCCCCCGACGTCTCCAGAGCGACAAAGGAACCCATGGACACCGTGGTCCACCTGCTGGCGGCAGACACACCCTCCCAACTGCTCCCGGCCAGGGAGCTCATGGCGTTCACCCTCGCCTCCCACATCATCCTGGTGCCGCTGGGAGTGGCGCTGCCGCTGATCACCCTCGTCATGCACTACCGCGGCCTGCGCCACAACGACGCCACGGCCCTGCTGCTCGCCCGGCGCTGGTCGGCCGTGATGGCCGTGCAGTTCGCCATCGGCGTCGTCACGGGCACCGTGCTGTCGTTCGAGTTCGGCCTGCTGTGGCCCGGTCTGATGGGCCGCTGGGGCGACGTCTTCGGCATCGGCTTCGGCATCGAGGCGTGGGCGTTCTTCCTCGAAGCGGTCCTCATCGCCATCTACCTCTACGGCTGGCGCAGGCTCAAGCCCCGCACGCACTTCCTCCTCGGCCTGCCGCTGCCGGCCACCGCGCTGCTCGGCACCTTCGGCATCCTGGCCGCCAACTCGTGGATGAACACCCCCCGCGGGTTCACCCTCGACGCACAGGGCAACCCGGTCGACGTGAGCGTCTGGAAGGCCCTGTTCACCCCGATGTTCGGGCCCCAGTACTGGCACTTCGTGATGGCGATGCTGATGACCGCGGGCTTCGTCGTCTCGGGCGTGTACGCCGTCGGATGGCTCCGCGGCCGGCGGGACCGCTACCACCGGCTCGGGTTCACGGTCCCCTTCACGGTCGCCGCGGTGGCCACCCCGGTGCAGCTCTTCCTCGGCGACTCGATCGCCCGGGCGGTATTCCAGAAGCAGCCGGTGAAGTTCGCCGCCATGGAGATCGTCTGGGAGACCGACAGCCACGTCCCGGAATACCTCTTCGGCCGGCTGCACGAGGACGGTTCGGTCAGCGGTGGCATCAAGGTCCCCCAACTCGACTCCATTCTGGCCGGGTTCAGTCCGGACACCGTGGTGCAGGGGCTGTCCTCCGTGCCGGCGAGCGACCGGCCCAACGCCACCCAGGCCACGATCGCCCACTGGGCCTTCGACATCATGGTCGTGATCGGGAGCGTGCTCATCCTGCTCGTCCTGTGGTACGGCCTGGTGTGGCTGCGCCATCGTCGGCTGCCCCGCTCCAAGTGGTTCTACCGCAGCGCCGCGTGCGCCGGCGTCGGCTCCGTGATCGCCGTCGAGTGCGGCTGGATCACCACGGAGGTGGGTCGCCAGCCGTGGATCGTCTACCAGAACATGCGCGTCGCCGAGGCCGTGACGTCGACGCGCTCCACCACCCTCTGGATCATGTTCGTCCTGGTGATCCTGGTGTACCTGTGCGTGTTCGGAGCCTTCCTCATGGTCCTGTTGAAGATGCGTGACCGCTGGCGCCTGGCCGACGGGGCGGCGGACGGGCAACCGGGCGAGGCCCCGGAAGCCGTCACGCCCTACGGGCCGCGCGCCGCGGTCCCGGCCGGCCGGGACCCGTCCCCGGACGACGGCGGACCCCCTGCGACGGGGCCCGACGGCTCCGCTCCGACCGGGTCCGGTGGAGCCTGATGGCCGGCCTCGTCGCCTTCGTGCTGCTGCTGGCCGTGGCCGCGTACGCCTGCGCCGGCGGGACCGACTACGGGGCGGGCTTCTGGGACCTGACGGCCGGCGGAGCCCGGCGCGGCAGGCGCCCCCGGTGGCTGATCGACCACGCCATGGCCCCCGTGTGGGAGGTCAACAACGTCTGGCTCGTCTTCGTCCTCATCCTCATGTGGACCGGGTTCCCCGTGCTGTTCCAGACGGTGTTCACCGCACTGTGGCTCCCGCTCGCCCTGGCCGCGCTCGGCATGGTGCTGCGCGGCGCCGGGTTCGCCCTGCGCAAGCCCAGCCGCGGGCTGTCCCGACGTCGGCTGTACGGCGCCGTGTTCGCCGTCGCCTCCCTGCTCACGCCGTTCTTCCTCGGGGCGGCGGTCGGTGCCATCGCGTCCGGCCGGATCGCTCCGGGCACCGAGGCTTCGAGCGACGCGTGGGCCAGCCCCGCCTCCCTCGTGTTCGGGCTCCTCACCGTCGCCGCGACCGCGCTCCTGGGCGCCGTGTTCCTGACCGCGGACGCCACCCGCTTCGACGCACCCGACCTCGTCGGGTACTTCCGGCTCCGTGCCCTCGTCAGCCTCGGCGCGGTCGCCGGGGCGGCCGTGGCCGCGCTCATCGTCGCCCGCGCCGACGCGCCCCACGTCTGGCACGGGCTCACGCACGGTGCGGGCCTCGCCCTCGCGGTCGTCTCGGCGGTGCTCTTCGCCGCGACGGCACTGCTCGTACTGCGCTCGAAGGCCCACTGGGCCCGCTTCACCTGCGTCGGTGTCGTGGGGGCGGCGGTCTTCGCCTGGGGCTTCGCGCAGCGCCCCTACCTCATCCCCACGTCCCTGACCGTGGCGGACGCCGCGGGCGCCTCGCAGACCCTGACCTGGCTCACGGTGGTCAGCGCCGTCGCGCTGCTGCTCATCGCGCCGGCCGTCTTCCTGCTCTACTGGATGGACACCCACGGCGAGCTGGAACCCCTCACCGACGCCGACCTGCGAAGGACCGTCCCCCCGCGCGGGGATGCGTCCGACACCACCTGACAGACGGCTTCCGCCCACCCGGTGACGGCCGCCCGCCGCCGCTGCGCCGGACTTCCGCACTCGAACAGTCACCCACCGCGCCCGCGGGCCGGGGAAGGAAAGCGCCGTGAGCGAGGACGACATCCTCCTGGGCATCGCCCTGATCGTTGCCCTGGCCGCCGTCTGCCAGATCCTCGCCGGCAAACTCCGCGTCCCCGCCCTGATCCTCCTCCTGCCCGTCGGGTTCGCCGCGGGCGCCCTCACCGACATCATTCATCCCGACCAGCTGATCGGGGAGGAGTTCTCCGCCCTGGTCTCCCTGTCCGTGGCGGTGATCCTCTACGACGCCGGACTCGGCCTCGACCTGCGCAACCTGACCGGTGACACCCGCGCCATCGTGGGCAGACTGCTCCTCTTCGGTGTCGCCTTCACCTTCCTGGCGGTCTGCGCCGTCGGCCCGGCGCTGTTCGACATGTCGCTCAGGGTGGCCTCGATGGTGGGCATGATCCTCGTCGTGTCCGGGCCCACGGTCGTGGGACCCCTGCTCCAGTACGTCCGGCCGACGGACAAGGTCAGGCGCCTGCTGATCTGGGAAGGCACGCTGACCGACCCGATCGGGGCCATCCTGGGAGCGCTCGTCTTCCACGCCATCGCCACCACCCACCAGATCGACATCGGCCGCGGCTACCAGTTGGGGCAGTTCCTCATCAGCCTGGCCGTCGGCTTCGCGGGCGGAGCCGTCGGGGTCGGCCTCCTGTGGCTGACCCTGCACGTGCTCCGGCTCGGCGAAGCGCTCGGCACGCTGGCCCAGCTGGCCACGGTCATCGCGGTGTCGGCGGGGTGCGACATCATCCGCGACGACACCGGACTCATCGCAGCCATCGTCACCGGCATGGCGGCCGCCAACGTCCGGGGCTTCGACATGCCCGCCCGCCGGCCCTTCTTCGAGACGCTGGTCCAGCTGATCATCGGGCTGCTGTTCATCTCCATCTCCTCCAGCGTCACCCCGGCCTCGCTGACGCCGGTGCTCCTGCCCACGCTCGCCCTCGTGGCGGTCCTCGTGCTCGTGGTGCGCCCCCTCGTCGCCTTCGCGTCCACGCTGGGCAAGGACATGACCAAGGGGGAACGGGCGTTCACGGGATGGATGGCCCCGCGCGGCATCGTGGCGGCCTCGACCGCTGCGGCCTTCGCCGCCCCCCTCGTCCAACTGGGGCTGCCGGGAGCGTCCAAGATCCTCCCCATCACGTTCCTGGTGATCGTCTCCACGGTCGTGCTGTACGCCCTGACCGCCGGCCCCGTGGCCCGGCTGCTCGGCGTCGCGCGGCCGAACCGGACGCTGCCCCTCCTGGTGGGCGGTGCCCCGTGGGCGGTCGGACTGGGCAAGGCGCTGCGGTCGGCGGGAGTCGACGTACAGATGTGGGCGGGACTGGGCGAGGAGAGGAAGCGGATCGAGGAGGCGGGCATCACCCTCGCCAGGGGGGACCTGCTGGCGACGGCCACCAACCCCAGGGCCCGGCTCGAAGGCGTCAACGCCGTCTTCCTGCTCACCGACGACGACGACTTCAACGCGCTCGCCTCGGTGCTCGTCGAGGACAACGTCGAAGGGCCCGTCTACCGGGTGGGACCACCGCACGAGAGCCACGGCGTCGTCGCGCCCTACACCGGAGGCGCCGTCCTGTTCGGCGGGTCGCTCGTCCGGCACGTCCTGGCGGACCGGTACGAGCAGGGCGCCCGGTTCGAGGTCCGGCCCGCGGCCGAACCCCTCCCGCCGGGACACGAAGCGCTGTTCCTCGTCGGGGACGACGGCCGGCTCGACCCCGTCGACGCGACCCGCTCCGACACCCCGCCGGCGAACGGCCTCGTCGTGGTGCTGGCCCCCGCCCCCGCGGACCGGCGGCAGCCGTTCCCGGACTCGCCCTAGGCCTTCTCTTTCGGATCTTGTCGGCCGAGCCCGCGGCGTCTGGCGCCGTGCCTGGTCGTGCTGTCGGGGCGCCCGTGTACTGGACGTACTCGGTTGCCCTGGCAGTGCGGCCGGGCGCGGTGCCAGGCGTCGCGGGCCCGGCAAGATCCGAAAGAGACGGCCTAACCGGCGTCCTGGCGGGCGCGGTTCAGGGTGGCGTCCAGCGTGATGGCCGCGTCGATGAGCGCCAGGTGGGTGAACGCCTGCGGGAAGTTGCCGAGTTGCCGCCCCGTCAGGGCGATCTCCTCGGAGTACAGGCCCAGGTGGTTGGCGTACGTCATCATCTTCTCCAGTACGAGCCGGGCCTGGTCGGCCCGGCCGGCGCGGGCCAGGGCGTCGACGTACATGAAGGTGCAGAGGGAGAACGTTCCCTCGGAGCCGCGCAGGCCGTCGGGCGAGGCCTCCGGGTTGTAGCGGTAGACGAGGCTGTCGCTGACCAGTTCCCGGTCCATGGCCTCCAGGGTGGACGTCCACATCGGGTCGTCGGGGGTGATGAACCCCACCGTCGGCATCCGCAGCAGCGCGGAGTCGAGCACGTCGCTGCCGTAGTGCTGGACGAAGGCGTTGCGCGCCGGGTCCCACCCCCGCTCCAGGACCTGGTCGTAGATGCGGTCGCGCTCCGCGGTCCAGCGCCCGCTCTCCGCGGGCCGCCCGTGGGCCACGGCCAGGCGCAGCGCCCGGTCGAAGGCGACCCAGGACATCACGCGGCCGTAGGTGAAGTCCTGGCGGCCGCCGCGGGTCTCCCACAGCCCCTCGCCCGCCTGGTCCCAGTGGTCCACGAGCCAGTCGAGCAGGGTGCGCAGCGAGGTCCAGCCGCGGATGTCGAGGTGGATGCCGTGCTCGTGGGCGAAGGAGATGCTGTCGAGCGCCTCGCCGTAGATGTCCAGCTGCAGCTGGTTCGCGGCTCCGTTGCCGATCCGCACCGGCGCGGATCCCTGGTACCCCTCCCAGTGGTCCAGGACCTCCTCGTACAGGTCCGAGGAACCGTCCACCCGGTACATGATGTTCAGCGGCCCCGTGTCGCCGTCGCTGCCGGCCTTCTCCTTCACGCGGTCGCCCAGCCAGCCGATGAACGCCCGCGCCTCCTCGGTGAACCCGAGCCCCAGCAGCGCGTACACGGAGAAGGAGGCGTCCCGGATCCAGGTGAACCGGTAGTCCCAGTTGCGCTCGCCGCCCAGCTGCTCCGGAAGGCCGGCCGTGGGCGCCGCCACCATGGCGCCGGTGGGGGCGTACGTCATCAGCTTCAGGGTGATCGCGGAGCGCTCCACCATCTCGCGCCACCGCCCCGTGTACCGGGACTGCCGCAGCCACGAGCGCCAGTGGTTCCGGGTCTCGTCGAACAGCTCCTGGAACTCGGCGACGCGGATCTCGCGCGGCGGCCCCGGCGCGGCCGACATCATGACCAGGCCGCGCTGCTGACCCGCCTCCAGTGCGAGCTCGACGCGCAGGTCCTGGTCACCGGTGATCGTGTGCACCAGCCGCTCGTCCTCGGGCTCCCGGACCACGCTCAGGGTGAGCTCCAGCGCGTCCGAGGAGAACACCGCACCGTTCTCGGTGGCGTGCAGGGTGTGCGGCATGCGCCCGTAGTCGAACCTCGGGGCGATCTCGATCAGGAAGGTCATGCTGCCGCGGACGCAGCGCAGCATGCGGACCAGGCAGTGGCGGTCGGTGGCCGTCCCGCCGGTGACGGGCATGAAGTCGACGACCTCACCGGCGCCGGACTCCGTCATGAACCGCGTCACGAGGATCGCGGTGTCCGGCAGGTACAACTGCTTGGTGGTGTACGTGTCGTCCGCCGGCCTGACGGTGAAGTGCCCGCCCTTCTCCCAGTCGAGGAGGGCGCCGAAGACGCTGGGGGAATCGAAGCGCGGACAGCAGAACCAGTCGATCGTGCCGTCCGTGGTCACCAGGGCGGCGGTCTGCAGGTCACCGATGAGCCCGTGGTTCTCGATCAGCGGATAGTCAGCCATGGAAGACCCCTTCCGACCTCACCCGATCAGCCTAAGCGCGGAACTCCCGGGGGGCCTTCCGAGCGGCGCGGCCCCGGGAAGATCCGGAAGAGACGGCCTAGCATGGAGGAGTCCGAACCGGGGGCCGGGCCGCCGTGCGGGGCCGAATCCGGGGAGCCGATGATGATGTCCTGGTCGGTGCGGTTCCGTTTGCGGCAGTACACCAAGGCGAGTCTGTGGATCGTCCCGCTGATCGGACTCCTGCTGGGCGCGGCGTTCGCCGAGTGGGTCTCCGGGCTGGACGCGGGCTTCCTGCCGGGTGACTGGCGCTACTCCGCGACCACCGCGAGCGGTGTGCTCAGTGCCGTCGTCGGGGCCATGGTCGCCCTGCTGGGGTTCGTCGTGACGATCGGCGTCCTGGTCATCCAGCAGGCCACGGGAACGCTGTCGCCCCGCTACATGCGCCTGTGGTACCGGGACCGCCTGCAGAAGGCCGTGCTGGCCACCTTCACGGGGACGTTCGCGTACGCCTTCTCCCTGCTGCGCAAGATCGAGTCGGACCACGTCCCCGATGTGGGGGTGACCCTGTCCGGGGTGGCCGTGTCCGTCAGCCTGCTGCTCCTGCTCGTCTACCTCAACCGCTTCACCCACAACCTCAGACCGGTGGCCATCGCCGACCTCGTGGGGCGCATGGGGGAAAAGGTGGTGGTCCGCTCGGCGGATCACCTCCGCCGCTCCCTGGCACCGGAGGACGTCGCCCCCCTGCCGCCCGCCGGTCCGGTGACCGGCATCGAGACCGCGCGGGGCGGAGTCCTCCAGGCGTTCGACGTGGCGGGGCTCGTCGAGGCCGCCGTCCGCCACGACTGCGTCCTCGTCCTGACCTGCCACGTCGGCGACTACGTGCCTCCGGGCACCGCGCTCGTCGAGGTGTACGGGGCCGAGCGGAGTCCCGACCCGTGGCGCGTGACGGGACGCGTCGCCCTCGGAGTCGAGCGCACGATCGAGCAGGACCCCGGCTTCGCCCTGCGCATCCTCGTCGACATCGCGATCCGAGCGCTCTCCCCCGCCGTCAACGACCCCACGACCGCGGTCCAGGTGCTCAACCACATCGACTCCTTCCTGCACGCGATCGGCCGGGTCCGGCTGCGCGAGCGGTACGTGCTCGCCGACGGCCGCGGACTGCCGCGCCTGGTGGTGCCCGGCCGCGCCTGGGACGACTACCTGCAGCTCGGAGTCACCGAGATCCGCGAGTACGGATGCACCTCCCTCCAGGTGTGCAGGCGGCTGCGCGCGCTGCTCCAGGACCTCCTCCGGAGCCAGCCGTCCGAGCACCTGCCCGCGATCCGCGCGGAACTCGCCCTCCTCGACGAGGCCGTCCGGCGGGCCTTCACCGACCCCGCCCGCCTCGCCGACGCCCTCACGCCCGACCGGCAGGGCATCGGCACCGGACGGCGCCCAGGGCTCTGATCCCGCCCGACCGGACGCGACTTTCACCCCTTCGGCCGTTCAACGCTCGCGCCCGGGCCCGCCGTGCGGTGCGCTGCAAGGTGACCCCCACCGGCAGGAGAGGACGCGCCATGACGCACGAAGGCGGAGCGGCCCCCGGTCCCGAGCCCTCCGAACTGGACCGGCTCCAGTCCCGGGTGACGGCGCTGGAGGCGGAGAAGGCGGCCCGGGAGCCCCGGCACCGGTGGAGAGCGTTCTTCGCCGCCGTCCTCATCGTCGCCGGCTGCGTACTGGCCCCGCTCGCGGCGGTCTCCGCGTGGGCGTCGAGCGTGGTGGGCGACACGGACCGGTACGTCCAGACGGTCGCCCCGCTGGCCTCCGATCCGGACGTGCAGGCGGCGGCGGCCACCCGGGTCACCGACGCCGTGATGGAACACATCGACATCCCGACGCTGCTGGAGGGCGTGGCGCCGAACGACCGCCCCCTCCTGGAGAAGGCGCTCGGCAAGCTCGGGGACTCCCTCGAAGGCGCCGTGCGCAGCTTCGTGCGGGACAAGGCGCAGGACGTCATCGCCTCGGACACCTTCGACCGGATCTGGACCGATGCCAACCGCCGCATCCACGCCGCGGTGGACAAGGCCCTGACCGGGAGCGGCGGAGGGGCGGTGAAGATCAACAACGACTCGGTGACCGTGGACCTGGGCCCGGTCGTCGACCAGGTCAAACAACGCCTGGTCGACGAGGGCATGACCGCGGCCGGCAAGATCCCCGAGGTCACGACCGACTTCACGGTCCTGCGCGCGGACGACATCGGCAAGGCCAAGACCGGCTTCCGGCTGCTGCAGATCGCCGGCAACTGGCTGCCGGTGCTCTCGGTGCTCCTGATCGCCGCCGGTGTGCTCCTCTCCCGCCACCGGCGCCGCGTGCTCGTCACGGCCGCGCTCGCCTTCGCCTTCGCCACGCTCATGCTCGGTGTGGCCCTGACCGTCTTCCGCGTGGTCTACCTGAACGCGCTGCCGGACAACGTCTCTCAGCCCGCCGCGGGCAGCGTCTACGACGCCTTGACGCACTACCTCCGTACGACGGTCCGGATGGCCGTGGTCCTCGGCGTGGTGGTCGCCCTCGCCGCCTGGCTGACCGGCTCCGGCCGCTCCGCCACGGTCGTCCAGCAGCTGTGGCACTCGGGCATCGGCGCGGTCCGCGGCACGGCGGACCACGCGGGGCTGCGCACCGGCCCGGTGGGCCCGTTCGTCCGGCGCCACCGGAGCTGGATCACCTGGATCCTGGTGGCGGCGGCGGTGCTGACCGTCTTCCTGTGGAGCTATCCGACCGGCTGGGTCATCCTCGGCATCGCCCTCGTGCTCCTCCTCGTGCTGGCCCTGGTGGAGTTCCTGGCGGCCGACGGGACCGACCGGGCGGCCGCGGCGCCCCGGCGAGCGGACGGCCCCGCCCCCGGGAAGTGAACGCGCCGATGATCCTCGACCTGGCCGTGATCGGGACGGCCATCACCCTGGGTCCCCTGCACAACAGCGCGTTCATCCTGCTGCTCGCCTCGCGCCGGGGTGCCCGCAAGGGCCTGGCGTTCCTGTTGTCGTGGCTCGCCGACCTGATCGCGGTGATCGCGTGCGTGCTGCTGCTCACCGGTGGTGAACCGCCGGCCCGCCACAGCGCCCCGTCGACCGCCGCGGCGTGCGTGAAGGTCGCGCTCGGCCTGGGGCTGGTGGTGTACGGGGTACACCGGCGGCGTCGGCCGCGCCGGCCGCACGGCCCGCCGCGGTGGACCGCCCGGGTGGACGGCGCCTCACTGGCCACGGCGGCCGGGCTGGCCTGGCTGCTGCAGCCGTGGGCGCTGGTGGGGGCGGGCGCCGCCACGGTCGTCGCCGCCGACCTCTCCTCCGTCGCCGACTGGCTCGCCCTGATCTGCTACTGCCTGCTGGCCACGCTCAGCCTCGCCGCCATGCAGGCGTACACGCTCCGGTCGCCGGCGGTCGCGGGCGCCCGGCTGAACGCACTGCGGACCTGGCTGGAGCGGCACCAGGAACAGCTGATCGTCGTCCTCTCCCTGGTCGTCGGCCTGTGGCTGCTGGCGCGGGGCGGTTACGAGCTCTTCGCCTGACCTCGCATCGACCGCGCGCACCCGCCGCCGCGGCGGCGGCCCGCCTCGCCTCCGCGTACCCGACCGGTCCGAACCGTAACCTGACCGTCGCGGCGCCCCGCCGCGGGCCGGCGGCCCGGGCCGCCACGGCGCTGCGGAGGACCCGGGCGATCGTCCGTGAGGATTCGAAGCGCGAGTCCGGGGCACCTGAACGAGGCGAAAGCGCCTTGCCAGTCCACACGAGGAGGCAGCAGTGACCACCTACGTCATCACCGTGCCCGGCACGTTCCTGACGGACGTCAGCGATGCGGCGCGCAAGGATCTGGTCCGGGGGCTGTCCTCGCACCACTCCGACCTGAGCGAGACCGAGGACCTGAACCTGCTGACGCTGGGCGACGGCGGAACCTTCTCCGTCCGCCTGGAAGTCGAGGCCCACGACCGGGCCGGCGCCGAGGCCGACGCCGTCCGGCTCACCGCCGGAGCCCTGGAACAGGCCGGGTTCTCCGAGAAGGACGCAGCACTGGGCCCCCCGGCCGTCACCGGCATCGACGGCGAGTTCTGATCCGGGGGGAGCAGCCGACACTCCCTAGGATCCGGGCAGCACCGTCACCTTGAGCACGTTGCACCGGAACGCCTCTTCGACCCGGACGAGCGCCGCCGCACTCACGCCGGCGCGCTGGCCCGGGGCCAAGTCGTTGCTGACCGCGGCCCCCTCCGCGAGGCGGCTGCCGTCCGGAGCGAGGAATTCGATGCCGATGAGGAAGGTGCGGGTCCGGTCGCCGGAGTTGGTGATGGTGAGCGCCGCCGTCGGCCAGCCGTTCGCCGGATCCACCGCACACGAGGTGATCTTCACGTCCTCGACGGGTCCCCGGTCCGAGGAGGGTTCCACCACGGCCGGGGTTCGGTGGGGGGACGCATCGGGCCGGGTCGGCGCAGCGCTCTCCCCACCCGTCGCCGGTGGGTCGGTGTCTGCGCCGAGTCCGATCAGGAGGCCGACGACGGCCGCCAGGCACAGGCCGCCGAACACGCTCAGGGCCATGACGAGGCCGGTGCGCCGGCGCTTCGCGGGCGGCGGCGCGAGGGGTCCGGGCGGCGGGCCCGATCCTGGCTGCGGAGTGGGCTGCGGCACGGGACACCCCCTGGGAATCGGGTGACGCGGTCGGGCCCCCGGCCCGTACAGCCGAGCATGGCATTCGCGGGGCCTTGCCACACTTCGGCCGGGGGCGGAGCGTTCGGCTCGCTCCGTCCGTGTTCGGCGAGCGAGAGGCTCAGGCGGGGCTCGGGCCGGATACCGGGTGCTCGATCAGGGTGATGCGGTTCCCGTCCGGGTCGTGGAGGGCCGCGAAGCGCACTCGCCCCGACCCGGGCTGGACCTCCCCGGCCCGGAGTCCGCGGGCGGCCAGTTCGGCCAGGACCCGGTCCAGGTCGTCGACGCCCAGGTTGACCAGGGCGGATCCGGCGTGATCCGGAGACTCAAAGACCTGGACCCAGGCGTCCGGTGAGACGTGCCAGTCCGCGAGCCCCGGCATGGGGGTGGTGTCGGGCGACCGGCCCAGGAGCCGTTCGTACCAGGCCACCGCGGGCCCGATCTCCCGGACGGGGGCGACGGCGAGTACGTGGGTGAACGCCATGGTGTGACCGTTCCTTTCGCTGACGGGGCCGCGGGGCGCGGGGCTCTCCGCTCCCCCGGCTGCTACCCCGTCCGCCGGGAACGCACCACCGGCCGCGGCGTGTCGCTCGCGGCGGCCGGGGCCGTACGGACTGCATGGTGGGGCGCATGAAGGCTACGGACGTCATCGCCGACGGGTTCGAACGCATCCACGAGATCGTGCACGAGGCCGTCGAAGGACTCTCCGCGGAGCAGCTCGCCGCGCGGGTCGATCCGGCCGCGAACTCGGTCACCTGGCTCGTGTGGCACCTGACGCGCGTCCAGGACGACCACGTGGCGGACGCCGCCGAGCGGGAGCAGGTCTGGCTGTCCCAGGGCTGGGCGGCCCGCTTCGCGCTCGGTCTGCCCACCGGCTCCACCGGCTACGGGCACACGGCCGGGCAGGCGGGCTCGGTCCGGGTCGACTCGGGCGAGCTGCTGCTCGGGTACTTCGACGCGGTGCACGAGCAGAGCCTGGGCTTCGTCCGCGGGCTGGCCGCCGCCGACCTGGACCGGGTCGTGGACGAGCGCTGGGACCCCCCGGTGACGCTGGGCGCGCGCCTGGTCAGCGTTCTGGCGGACGACCTCCAGCACGCGGGTCAGGCAGCGTTCGTACGGGGCGTGCTGGAGCGGCGCGCGTAGGCGGCGGGCCACCCGTACGGAGTCGCCCGGAAGGCGGTACGCGCGGCGATGCGCCAGGGTCGTTGCACGGGAGGTGCACGATGGAACCGCGTGTCACAGGGTTCGTCCAGTCGTACAACCGCGAGCGGGGCTACGGGTTCATCCTCCCCCTCGGCGAGACCACACCGGTCTACGTCGAGCGGGAGGAGATAGAGGCCGAGCCGAGGGTCCTCTCCGAGGAACAGCAGGTCACCTTCGCCATCGAGCTCGGCCGGGGCCGCATGGAGGCCCGCCGCGTCAGACCCTGACCCGGCGCACGAGCACAGCCAGCGCGGCCGCCCCGAGCACCGAGAGCAGGGCGGCGACTCGCAGGACGGACTCGATGGCGGGGCCGTCGGAGGCCGCGCTCCCCGCGGACCCGCTGATCACCTCCAGCACCGTGGAGGCGACGGCGACGGCCACGGCTCCGAGCAGCACCAACGAGGTCAGGACGAGGCCGGAGGCGGCCGCTAGCCGGTTCTCGGGCACGTAGGACTGGGTGGCGACGTTGGTCAGCGCCCAGCCGAGGCCCACTCCGACGCCGACCACGGCGAAGACCGCCGTGTACAGGACGAGCGGGGTGGCCCAGGTGAGGGCCATCAGGCTGATGCCGCAGAGCAGCATCCCGGCGGCCATCACCGCTTCGGGGCGCCGGTGCTCCGCGAGGTGCCCGGACCAGTAGCTGGCGGCCCCGGCTCCGACGGACAGCGACAGGAAGACCAGTCCGGATTCGAGCGGGGACAGCCCGCGCGCCTGCTGGAGGTAGAGCGCGGAAAGGACCGCGACCAGGCAGTAGACGATGTTGGACAGCGATCCGGCCAGCGTGATGACGACGAACGGGCGGTTGCGCAGCAGCGCGAGGTCGAGGAGGGGCTCGGCCGTGCGCCGCTCCAGGCGGACGAACGCCGCCAGCAGTGCGGCGCCACCGACGAGGCAGCCCAGGGTGGCCGGTGAGGTCCAGCCCCAGTGCCCGCCCTGGTCCACCGCGATCATCACCGCGCTCAGGCCGCCCGCGAGGGCGACGACCCCCGGGACGTCGAGGCCCCGGGCGGCCTCCTCGTCCCGGGTCTCGGGCACGTAGCGCAGCATGAGTACGGCGGCGGCGAGGCAGAAGGGCACGTTCAGCAGGAACACCGCGCGCCAGCTGACGTGTTCGGCGAAGGCGCCCCCGATGAAGGGGCCGAGGGCGGTGCCGATGGCGCTGAAGGCGAGCACCGTGGCGACGGCCCGGCCCTGGCGGGCGTCGCGGAAGTAGGCGGTGACCACCGCGACGGAGACGGGGAAGATCAGGGCGGCCGTGCATCCCTGGACGACCCGGCCGGCGGTCAGCCAGGCGGTGTTCTGGGCGGCGGCGCACACGACGGACACGGCGCCGAAACCGATCAGCCCGGCGACGAGGACCCGCCTGCGCCCGAGCAGGTCCGCGGCCCGTCCGCCCGTGATCATGAGGGCGCCCAGGGCCAGCATGTAGCCACTGACCAGCCACTGGAGGTCGGTGGTGGGGGTGGCGAAGTCGCGGGCGATGACGGGCAGCATGAGGTTGAGGGCGAACCAGTCCATCTGCACCAGCAGCATGGAGATGGCGGCGGCCGCGATCACGGCCCGGTCGCGCCGGGAGAAGAGACCCCGGCGCGGGTGCGCCCCTGCGGATGCGCTCATGCCACCGCCCGCCTTCGGTCACTGCGACCATCGTGGCACCGGCCGGAGCGGGGCGCCCGGCGTGCCGGACGGGGCGGGGGCGGCTCAGCCCCGGAAGCCGTCCGGGCGCTCGGGTGAAGCGGCGGCCAGGGCCTTGGTCACGCCCTCCACGCCGTCGCGGAGCCCGTAGACGGGGGTGTCGGGCTGCTGGCGCCAGGAGTCGTCGAGCCCGCCCGCGTCGACGGTGTCGAAGCCGATCTCGTCGATCAGGGCGCGGACGGCCGTCTTCGCCGTCTCGTCGTCGCCCGCCACCGGAAGGGCCATCCGGTCGGCGGAGCCCGCGGGGCGGTGCCTCTCCACGATGTCCTGGGCGAAGGTGCCGTTGAAGGCCTTGATCACCGGGTGGCCGAGGTGGCGCTCGGTCCAGCGGCTCTCCGTCAGCCCCTCGTCCTCGACGCCGGCGATCCGGCCGTCGCGCTGCTGCGGGTAGTAGTTGCCGGTGTCGATGACGGCGAAGCCGTCGGCGGCTCCGTCGAACAGGCCCGCGGGAAGGTCCGGGATGTTCTTGAACGGAATGGTGACCACGACGATCTCCGCGCCGCGCGCCGCTTCCGCGACGGTGACGGGGGTGGCGCCGGTCTCCTCGGCGAGGGCGGTGAGCGTGGCGGGGCCGCGCGAGTTCGCCACGGACACCTCGTGCCCGAGGGCCGTGAGCCGGCGGGTGAGGTTGCCACCGATGTTGCCCGCGCCGATGATGCCGATCTTCATGAGCTCTCCAGTGCAAGGGGGTCGGTCGGGTGTCGCGCCGGTGCCAACTCCGCCGGCCGGCCGCGCATTCCGTACGGAGCGGTCCGCGCCCCGGTGCGGACGGCTCCTTCGCGCCGGTGGACGTCCGCGCCTACGGACCGGCCACCGCTCTGACCTGCCCTGCTTCCCTGCCTGGGTTGAATTTCGGCCGTTTCCCACGGCGTGCGGACCAGCCCGCCGCCGCGCCCGGGCGCGGCGGACGGGACGCGCCGACGCGGTGGGGCCGGGACCCGCCCGGGTCCCGGCCCCACCGCTCCGTCACGACTCCGCGTCCGCGCGCTCACGCACCGCGCACCACGCACCACGCACCACGCACCGGCCCGCCGATCGGCTACGCGCCGCTCGCGTCGAGCATGCCCTCGCGGGAGACGATCTTCACGCGATCGCGCCCCTGGGGCTCGCCCAGGGCCTTCTCGGCGGCGTCCAGCCGGTACCAGCCCTCCCACGTGGTGTAGCGGACGCTCCGCTCGGCGAGGAAGGACTCGACGGCCTCCGGCTCGGGCGCGGCCGGCGTGAGCAGGCGGCCCTCCGCGTGGTCCGCGAGCAGGTTCGCGACGGTCTCGTTCGCGTCGCCCTTGGTGTGGCCGATGAGGCCGATGGGGCCGCGCCGGATCCAGCCGGTGACGTACGTGGACTGCAGGTGGGAGCCCGCCTCAATCACGCGGCCGCCCTCGTCCGGGACGGTGCCGGACTCGACGTCCCAGGGGAGCTTGGGCAGCTCGTCGGAGAGGTAGCCGACCGCGCGGTACACGGACTGGACGTCCCAGTCGGTGAAGGTGCCGGTGCCCTTGACGTTGCCGGTGCCGTCCAGCTCGGTGCGCTCGGTGCGCAGCCCGACGACCTTGCCGTCCTCGCCGAGCACCTCGGTGGGCGACTCGAAGAAGTGCAGGAAGAGCTTGTGCTGCCGGTCGCCGATGTCGCGGATCGCCCAGTTCTCCAGGGTCTTGGCGACCATGTCGGCCTGCTTGTTGGCGCGGCGCGTGGCGATCGAGCCGTCGTCGTAGTCGATGTCCTCGGGGTTGACGATGACCTCGATGTTGGGCGAGTGGTCCAGTTCGCGCAGCTCCATCGGGCTGAACTTGGCCTGGGCCGGGCCGCGGCGGCCGAAGACGTGCACCTCGAGCGCCTTGTTCGCCCGGAGGCCCTCGTAGACGTTCGCCGGGATCTCCGTCGGCAGCAGCTCGTCCGCGGTCTTGGCGAGGATGCGCGCGACGTCGAGCGCGACGTTGCCGACGCCGAGCACGGCGACCTTCTCGGCCTCCAGCGGCCAGGTGCGCGGTACGTCCGGGTGCCCGTCGTACCAGGACACGAAGTCGGCGGCGCCGTAGGAGCCCTCCAGGTCCACGCCGGGGATGGTGAGCACCCGGTCGGCGGTGGCGCCGGTGGAGAAGACGACGGCGTCGTAGAACGAGTGCAGCTCGTCGAGGCTGATGTCGTTCGGGTAGTCGACGTTGCCGAAGAGGCGGACCTGCGGCTTGTCGAGGACCTGGTGCAGGGCGGTGATGATCCCCTTGATCCGCGGGTGGTCGGGGGCCACGCCGTACCGGATCAGGCCGAAGGGAGCGGGCATCCGCTCGAAGATGTCGATGGACACACCGGGCTCGACGGCGGCCTCGGACTTCAGCAGCGCATCGGCGGCGTAGATTCCGGCGGGGCCGGCTCCGACGATGGCTACCCGCAGAGGGCGAGGCATGGCAAGGGTTCCCTTCGAGCGACGGCAAGGTCAATCAAGGGGAACCCTAAACTAAGGCAATCCTAAGTCGGCACCCGGTGTCACTTTATGGCCCCATAATCAAATCTTATGACCCCTCCAAGCCCGCCTTGGGTCTCCGGCACGGCGCGCCGCCCGAACCGGCTCCCGTTCCGACCCGGGGTACCGCACCCACCGAACTCGCTGGTCAGCGGGCACGCCACCTGACAGACTGAGACCGCTTGATCACCCCCAGGAGGACATATGGCAGACGAAACCGACACCCCCAAGGACGAGACTCCGGCCGACGAGGCCAAGCGCAAGTTCCGGGAGGCCCTGGAGCGCAACGCCGCGAATGCCCAGTCCCAGGAGTCGCACCAGAGCCGCGCGAAGGTTCAGGGCTCCAGCAGCGGCCCCGGCGGCAAGAACAAGAAGGTCCGCCGCAAGACCGGCTGACCCTCGGACCCGAGGAGCTCAGTCTCGCCGCCCGGGCGGCGGGACCGGGCCACTCCGCCCGGACCGGCCATTGGGCCACACGGGTGAGTGGGGATAACCCCGGGCACTGGATGCCGTTGATCAGCGCGTCCCGCCGAGGGCAGCCATCACGCGACAGTGCGACACGAAGGAATCCCCCACATGTTCAAGAAGTTCATGGCCACCGCCGCGGTCACCGCCTCCGTCCTGGGCGCGGGCGCCGCAGCTGCGTCCCCGGCGATGGCGATCGGCAACGACAACGGCATCAACACCGTCAACGGCAACGGTTCCGCGCAGGTCTACGGCAACCAGGAGACCGCGGGCGCGATGAGCCCGCAGCTCGGTGCGATCCAGGGCTCCCTGAACAAGCTCTGCGTGGGTCTCCCTGCCAAGGTCAACGCCCAGTCCCTGGTGGCGATCATCGCCAACGTCGGCGTCCAGGACGTCAACGTGCTGGCCAACCCGCAGAACCAGCAGTGCGCCGAGAACTCGACCCAGGCGAAGGGCGACGACTCCGCCTCGCACATCGCCAGCAACATCCCGATCCTCTCGGGCAACGCCTCCGCCGGCAGCTGATCCCGGCAGCTCCACCCGTTCCCACCTGCTCTTCACCCCGCCTCCGTGCCGACGTGTCCCGCTTCCGTCGGCGCGGAGGCATGTACATCGCCACACAATCTCCTTGGTCTAGACCTTGACAGGTCCAGACCACTTTCGCTTCAGTTGCGGTAGCTGTCGCCCCCACGGCAACTCCCCCCACTGAAGGAGCAGTTACGTGATACGTGCGCTTCGCCGCCGCGCCCTCTCCCTGGCCGCCGCCGCAGCCGTCACTCTGGGCCTCGCCATCGCCCTCCCCTCGACCCCCGCCGCCGCGGCCCCCGCCTGTGCGGGTGCCTGGTCCTCCTCCGCCGTCTACACGAACGGCAACAGCGCCTCGCACGGAGGCCGCAACTGGCAGGCCAAGTGGTGGACGCAGGGCGAGACGCCCGGCACCACCGGCCAGTGGGGCGTCTGGTCCGACCAGGGCGCCTGCGGTGGCGGCGGCGGTCAGGACCCCGACCCGGACCCCTCGGGATTCGTGGTCTCACGCGCCCAGTTCGACCAGATGTTCCCGAGCCGGAACCCCTTCTACACCTATGACGGCCTGGTCGCGGCGCTGTCCGCGTACCCCGGCTTCGCCAAGACCGGCGACGACACGGTGAAGCGACGGGAGGCCGCCGCCTTCCTCGCCAACGTCTCGCACGAGACGGGCGGGCTGGTGCACATCGTCGAGCAGAACACCGCGAACTACCCCCACTACTGCGACGCGACCCAGCCGTACGGCTGTCCGGCCGGCCAGGCCGCCTACTACGGCCGCGGCCCCATCCAGCTGTCGTGGAACTTCAACTACAAGGCCGCCGGTGACGCCCTCGGCATCAACCTGCTCGCCAACCCGTACCTCGTCGAGCAGGACCCGGCGGTCGCCATGAAGACGGCGCTCTGGTACTGGAACACGCAGAACGGCCCGGGCACGATGACCGCCCACGCCGCCATCGTCAACGGCGCGGGCTTCGGCGAGACGATCCGGTCGATCAACGGCGCTCTGGAGTGCAACGGCGGCAACCCCGCCCAGGTCCAGAGCCGCATCTCGAAGTACCAGAGCTTCACCCAGCTGCTGGGAACGACCCCCGGCAACAACCTCGGCTGCTGATCCCGCACCGGCCCGCGGCGCCGCACGGCGCGCCGCGGGCCGTTCGCGCACGGCGCCGGCTCCGGGCCGGTCGCCGGACCGTGACTACTGGCCCAGGCCTCCGGCGGCCAGGGCCGCCGCCAGTTGGGCCCGCGAGCGGACGTCGAGCTTCTGGTAGATGCGGGTCAGCCGCGCCTCCACCGTCTTGACGCTGAGGAAGAGCTTCGCCGCGGCCTCCTGGTTGCTCGCGCCCCGGCTGACGAGCACCGCCAGTCGGGTCTCGCCCTCCGTCAGCGCCCCGACCGTGGCCGCCGGACCCCCTTCGCAGGCGGCGGGTTCCCGGGCGAGTCCGGCCCAGGGAACGGCCCCCGCGAGGTCGAAGACCTCGGCCGCCGCGGCGAGCGCCGCTCGGGCCGGGGCGCGCCGCCGGCGGCGGCGTTCCACCCGGGCCAGGGCGAGCAGCGTACGGCCGCGCTCCAGCGGGAGTTCCAGGGTCGCGAACCGCCGGGCGGTGGTCTCCAGGAGGGTGACGGCGCCCTCCGCGTCGCCCTGCGCGGACAGGCACAGCCCCCGGGCCCGGTCGAGGGCGGCGACGACCCCGGTCCGGCCGAGGCCGACGGCGACGGGGCGTACGCAGCCGATGAGGCGGGCCGCCTCGTCCGGGGCGTCGGCGGCGACGAGCGCTTCGGCGAGCTCCCCGTGCCAGCGCAGGATCGAGGGGTCCACCACCTGCTGGGCGGCCTCCAGGTCGGCGACCCGGCGCAGGGTGGCCACCGCCTTCGTCGCCTCTCCGGTGGCGAGTTCGACCAGCCCGAGCGCGTGCAGGCTGCGGGACAGGAAGACCTGGTCGTGTTCCTCCTGCGAGGCCTGGATGCCGCGGCGGGCGTAGCCGGCGGCGCGGGCGAAGCTCCCGCCGGCCGCCTCCGCCATCGCGGCGACGTACCAGGCGGGGCCCGGTGAGAGGCCCGCCTCGATGGTCAGCTCCAGGGCGCGGCGGGCACGGGCGGAGGCGGCCGCGCAGCGGCCGCTGCGCAGTTCGACCTCGGTGAGGCTGCGGAGCACCTCGAACACGTCCTCCGCCGAGCCGGTGCGCCGGACGGCGGGCAGCAGGACCATCAGCTGGCGGCGGGCGTCGGTGAGCCGGTCGTCGAAGAGGGCGTGGCGGACCGCGAGGTACTGCGGCGCGTTGCGCATGCCCAGCGGCACCTCGGGCGCGGGCAGGGCGAGCGCTTCGGCGAGGATCGCCTCGGCGCCCGGGTCCCCGAGGATGCGGCCCATCCGGGCCCGTACGGTCAGGGCCATGGCCTCGGCGACCTGGTCGCCGCCGAGCGCGGCGAGGGCGCCGGCCGCGGCGGCGGCGTCGCGGGAGCGGACCGGGTCGCCGTCGCTCAGGTTGTGCTTCCAGGCGATCCGCAGCTGGACGGCGGCCCGCAGCGCGGGGTCCCCGGCGGCGTCGTCCATGGCGTGCGCGAACGTCTCCTCCAGCGCGCCGAGGTCCTGCCCGGCCGCGTCGATCACGGCGAGCCGGGCGCGGACCCGGTCGGCGGGCGAGGCGTCGCGGGCCAGGACGGCCCGGGTGGCGCGCCGGGCGAGGTCGGCGCGGCCGGCCCATCCCGCGTCCTCGGCGGCCGCGACGAGCCGGGCCAGTCCCTCGCCGGCCAGGTGGGGCGGCGTGCGTTCCGCCGCCAGGAGGCCGAGTTCGGCGGCGAGGGCCCGCTGCCCCCGGCGGCGGCAGGCCGCGGCGGCCTCGGTGACCTCGGCGGCGAGCCACTGGTCGGGGGTGTCCACGGCCAGCGCACGGTGGCGCACGGCCTGGACGGGGTCGTCCACGGCCTCGGCCAGGGCGGCGTGTCCGGCGGCCCGTTCGGGCCAGCCCGCGTCGGCGGCGAGCGCGGTGGGCAGGGCGCCCGCGGTGAACTCGACCGTGCCGTCCTCCCCCACCCGTACGAGCGCGGCCCGTTCCGCCTCGGCCAGTTCGGACTCGGCGTCGGGGCGTCCGGCGCGGCGCAGCAGGGCCGTGGTGGGGCGGGCCGCGAGGGCGGCGAGGAGCAGGGTGCGGCGGGCCTGGGCGGGGGCCTCCGCGAGGAGGCGGCGGGCCACCTCGCGGGCCTGCCCGGACACGGGGAGGGGGTCGGCGTGGTGGGCGCTCGCGTCGCGGGCCTCGGCGGCTTCGGCGAGGGAGTGGCCGAGGGCGAGGGCCAGGCGGGGGTTGCCACCGCTGGCCTGGTGGATGCGGCCGGCGAGGCGGGCGGGCAGGCCGTGGCGCACCAGCAGTTCCGCGACCTCGTCGGCGCCGAGCGGGGGCACCCGGATCGCGGGGGTGCCGGGGCCGCAGAGCGGTTCGCCGACCGGCGCCCCGCCGTGGACGCATTCGGCCACCAGGACGCGGACCCCGGGCGGGGTCAGGCGCAGCGCGAAGCGGAGCAGGTCGGTGCTCTCCGCGTCGAGCCACTGGGCGTTGTCGAGGACGAGGAGGACGGGGTTCCGGGCGGCGAGCGTACGGAGCACCTCGACGACGGCCAGGCGCAGCGCGACGTGGTCACGGCCGGTGCGGGGGGCGTCGGCCTCGCGGCGCAGCAGGGCGATGGCGGTGCGCTGGGGTCCCGAGAGGCGCTCCAGGCCGGCGCCGGGCACGGAGGCCAGGAGGGCGGCGGCCGAGGCCTCGGGTATCCACCGGTCGGCGGCGTCGGGGGCGAGGCGCAGCACCGTTTCGCGCCGCCCTTCCGCGGCGGCCGCTACGGCGCGCACCACCTCCGTCTTGCCCGCTCCGGCGGGTCCGGTGAGCAGGGCCCGGCCGTGCGTGGTCAGCGCGCGGTCCACCGCCTTAATCAGTTCACCGTGTCCCACGCCCGCCTCAGCGCGCCCCGTCGCCGCCCCCACGCACCGCCACCAGCCTTCCGCGTCACCGCTTCTGTGCCTTTCCTGTGAGACGCGACAATACGAGGTCGGATGCCGGGCTGACCCGGATTGTGACGCAGAAATCAGTCAGTGCGCGGGAAAGCCCTCCGGACCTGCCGATACGCGGTGTATTGGCAGGTCCGGAGGGGCGGCTTGGTCCGTACTATCGGCCCGTCAGCGCGGGTTGGGGGCCGGAAGCGGCGCCGGACCCCGGCCGGACCTAGAAGGTGAGGTTCCAGGCGTCGACGGTGCCGGTGTCGCCGTTGGCGTTGTCGTTGACGCGGAGCTTCCAGGTGCCGTTGGCGGTCTCGGTGGCGGCGTTGACGGTGTAGGTCTGGTTGATGTTGTCGGCGCTGCCCCCGGTGCGGTTGTGGAGGGTGTAGGCGGTGCCGTCGGGGGCGATGAGGTCGATCTTGAGGTCGCCGGTGTAGGTGTGGGCGATGGTGACGCCGGCCTTCAGGGTGGCGGGGGCGTTGCCGGTGATGCCGGTGACGGTGATGGGGCTTTCGACGGTGGTGTTGTCGTTGATGGGGTAGTCGGTGGTGTTCTGGAAGGTGGGGGTGGTGGGCGTGGTGGTGACGGCGTTGACGGTGGCGGTGGCGTCGGCGAGGCCGGTGCCGCAGCCGCCGGTGCAGGTTCCGGCCAGGGGGCGGGTGTTGTTCTTGATGGCCGCTTCGATCTGGGCGGGGGTCAGGGCGGGCTTGGCGGAGACGAGCAGGGCGGCGAGGCCGGCGATGTGGGGGGCGGCCATGCTGGTGCCCTGGTACGGCTTGTAGTTCTCGGCGGCGGGGGTGGTGGTGCCGGCGTTCAGGGTGGAGAGGATGCCGTTTTCGGGGGTGGTGACGGTGCCGGGGGTGTCGGTGGCGCGGCGGGTCTCGCCGCCGGGGGCGGCGACGTCGATGGAGCTGCCGTAGTTGGAGTAGAAGGAGCGGTCGCCGGTGCGGTTGCTGGCTGCGACGTTGATGACGTTGTTGCAGCTGGCGGGGGAGAATCCGGCGGCGTCGGCGTTGCTGTTGCCGGCGGCGACGACGACGGTGGTGCCGCGGGTGACGGCGGCGTTGATGGCGTTCTGGTAGCCGGCGGAGCAGGTTCCGCTGCCGCCGAGGCTCATGTTGATGACCTTGGCGGGGGCGGCGTTGGCGGGGACGCCGGGGACGGTGCCGCCGGAGGCCCAGGTGATGGCGTCGATGATGTCGGAGGTCGCGCCGCCGCACTTTCCGAGGACGCGGACGGGCTGGATCTTGGCGTGGTGGGCGATGCCGGCGATGCCCTTGTTGTTGCCGGTGGCGGCGGCGATGGTGCCGGCGACGTGGGTGCCGTGCCAAGAGGAGTCACTGGCTTTGGCGGTGGGGCCGCATTCCGCTGCGGCGCTCCAGTCGCCCTGGTCGGCGGGGTTGTTGTCGCGGCCGTTGCCGTCGCGGGCGGCGGTGGCGCTGCTGATGAAGTCGTAGCCGGCGACGGTGTTGGCGGCGAGGTCGCTGTGGGCGACGTAGCCGGTGTCGATGACGGCGACGGTGACGCCGGTTCCGGTGGTCTTGTCCCAGGCGGCGGGGACGTTCATGCCGGCGGTGGGCTCGAAGAGGTCCCACTGCTTGCCGTAGTCGGTGTCGTTGGGGGTGGCGGCGAGGGCATAGGCGCGGGTGTCGGGTTCGACGTAGGCGACGTCCGGGTCGGCGCGGAACTGGGCGATGACATCGGCGGCGTCGGCGGGTGCGGTGGCCTGGCCGAGGCTGACGAGGGCGGCTCCGGTGCCCAGGCGGCGGTCGAACTTCGCCTTCTTGCCGGCTTTTCTGCTCTTGGCGGCCGCGTCGGTGGCGGCGGCGGTGTTGGAACTGGCTTCGCTGGCGGAGGGCTTGTATCCGACGATGAGGTTCTCCACCGGCACCGCGCCGGCCGCCGCACCGGCCGCACCGGGGGCGGGGGTGTCGGCGGCGGCCGCGCCGGTGGTGGCGGTGACGGCCAGGAGGGTGGCGGAGAGTGCCACGGCCGATATGAGCCTGCGTCTCGTTGCGTGCACGGTGTTCCCTTTCGCGGGCCGTTTCCGGGCAGGCCGGAGCGGCCGGTCGGTGCATGTGGGAGGTGGGTGACGGTGGGGACCGGGGCGGGGTGGTCGGTCCCGTCCCGGTCTCCGCCGTGTGCCGTGTCGTCCCGTCCGCCCGCCCGGGTGGGCGTCGCACGGCGGTCGGGACGGGGCGGTACCGGTGGTTTCCCCTCCTGGTGGGGGGTGGTCGCGGTTCCACGCGGGGTGTGGGGTGGTGTGGGGCCGCGGGTTCCAGCAGAGGGGGTTCGCCGGTGGGCAGACAGTAGGCAACGCGGAGATGAACCCGGTAGGGGGAAAACCCTTGTCCGACCCCCTCGCCACCCCCACCACCACCCGCGGGAAGAGGGCTCGGCGCAGGTCAGCGGGCAGGCGCTGAGGCCGCCGGGCGCCGGGGCCGTCCCCTGCGGACCGCCCCGGCGGCGCCCGTCAGGGCTTGGCGAGCCTGCGGAAGTACGTCCAGCTGGTCTCGTTCGGCTCGGTCCACCGCTCCGGCGCGTGGGCGTACTCGGGGTGGTGGGCGGCGATGTACTCCCGCGTCCGCTCGGGCACCTCCGCGTACGCGCCCAGCTTGCGGCCCCGGCAGTGGAACGCGAGGCCCCCCGGGCGCTGTCCCTGCTCCATCCACGGCAGGTACGGGGACATCCGCATCCAGGACATCGTCGCGGGAACGCTCGCCGCGTCGGGATCCGGCCCTGCGTCCGCGTCGAGGACGCTCGCGGGCGCGAAGAACTGGAACAGCTCCAGCGCGCGGTAGGTGTCGTCCGCCGAGTTGGCCGGGAACTCCGCGACGGGCAGCGGCGAGGGGTAGGCCAGCGGGATCTCCAGGCTGAAGCAGACCTGGTCGCCGAGGGTGGTCACGGGGATCGGGAAGGGCCGCAGCCTCTGGTTGGCCGGGTCGTTCCAGACGTGGACCACCGGCTTGTCCTCCCAGGTCTCCAGGATCTCCCGGGAGAGCGGGTCCAGGTAGAACGCGGCCTCCCGGGTGAGCAGCCGGTACCCGCCGCCCTCTTCGTCCTCCGTGAGGCGGGCCGCGTTGATCCCCTCGAAGCCGAACACGCGCCGGTACGGCTCGCCGGGCGCCCAGGAGTACACGTCTCCGGTCCACCAGAAGAACACCTCGGCGCCGTCGAGCGAGGCACGGGTACGGACGAAGGCACGCAAAAGCTCGGACGGTGTCATACGCCGTACTCTGCGCGGTCGCGCCCCGGGGCGGCAAGCGGCCGTACGGACAACCGGGCCGCGGGCACGGCGCGTTCCGGGCGGACGCGCGGCGCACGCCCTTCGCGGTGGTGCCCGTCCCCTGCGGCCGCGCGCGGTGGCGCCCGTCCCGCCGGGCGGTAATCGGCGTGCCCGGGTGGGCGGTTCCCGCGTAGCGTGCCGCAGCGTGGACGTACGACGCTCCGAACACCAGCTCCGGCAGATCGCCGAGGTCCTCGACACGACCCGCGCGCTCGGCGTCCCGCTGTGGCTGCGCGGGGGCTGGGCCGTGGACTTCTTCCTCGGGGCCGTCACCCGCGACCACGGGGACATCGACTGGTTCGCCCGGGCGGACGACGCCGGGGTCCTGGCGGAGGGCCTGCTCCGGCTCGGCTACCGGCCGGTGCCCGGGCCGCCGCCCGAGCTGCAGCTCGACTTCGCCAAGGACGGTCTGGAGAGCAGCTTCACGCTCCTGGCCCGGGACGCCTCCGGCCGCCCGGTGGTCGCGGGCGGCCCCTGGGCGGGGGCTCCGTGGCCCGCGGGGATGCTGGACGGCGGATTCGGGCGGATCGGCACGCTCCGCTGTCCGGTCGTCAGTGTGCGCGCCCAGATCGAGATCAAGCGGATGACCCCGGTCTGGGATCCCGCCCGTCCGCGGCGGAGCAAGGACGCCGCGGACATCGCCCTTCTGGAAGCGGCCCTGCGGATACGCGGCGGCGGCTGACCGCGGGGCTCAGGCGCCGCCCATGCGCGCGATCTCGCGGGTGGCCCTGGGCGAGTGGACCCCGCGGTTGAGGGTCTGGGCCCGGCGCAGTTCCGCGGTCGCCTCGGCGCCGCGGCCGGCGAAGCGGTAGAGGCGGGCCCGCTCCACGTGGGTCAGCATGATCGCCCGCTCCTGCTGGGCCGGCCGGGCCGCGAGGGAGTCGTCCAGGGCCGCGTGGGCCGCATCGTGGTCGCCGAGCAGGCCCAGGACCACGGCGCGCTTGAAGTGCAGGGCGGCCGGCCGGTAGGTGTGGAAGGGGTCCGCGTCCGCGCGGGCCCCGCCCTGCAGGCGGTCCGCGGTCGCCAGCCAGGCGAGCGCCGGGTCCCGCCGGCCCAGGGCCGCCTCGACGTGGGCGGCCTGGGCCGCGACGAACGCCTGGACCATGGCGGGGGTGCGCGGCGCGACCTCCAGCGCCTGCCGGACGTAGGAGAGCGCGACGGCGGTCTGGTCCTGGTCGAGGGAGTCCT
This sequence comes from Streptomyces sp. NPDC048461, assembly GCF_055587105.1. NCBI lineage: Bacteria > Bacillati > Actinomycetota > Actinomycetes > Kitasatosporales > Streptomycetaceae > Streptomyces > Streptomyces sp. NPDC048461. The sequence goes on from NZ_JBVJGW010000010.1 coordinate 249,872, forward strand.
GGCTGAGCAGGCGCAGCGCGACCGCCCGGGTGGAGGGCTCGCCAGCCAGTTCGGCGAGGGAGGCCGCGCGGCCGAGACACCGGCGGGACGCGGCGAAGGAGCACTGGTCGGCGTAACTGCGGGCCAGGAGCAGTACGGTGCGCGCCGCGTGGCCCAGTTCGAGCGGGGTCAGGGCGTCCTCTCCCCCGGAGCTGAGCACCGCGTGGAAGGTGCTCTGGAGGTAGGCGAGGAGGACGGGGGCGGTGGCGTCGCCGCCGAGGGCGTCCACCTGCCCCGTGAAGAAGTCCTCGGCGGCCCGGCGCAGTCCGGTGCGCGGGAACTCCGGGGCGTACGCCCCGGGGGCGGCAGCGGGCCGGTCGCGCTGCTCCGGGACCCGGTGGTCCTCCCGCTCCGGCGCATGGTGGCCGTCGGCCTCCGGGGCCTGGCGGCCGACAGGCTCCGGCCGGTGGCGGCGGGGCGGCTGCAGTCCCGGAACTCCGGCCAGCAGCTTCGCCGCGGCGGTGGCGGGCCCGGCCGGTGCGGTGTGCCCCATCCCGATGTCCTCGGGGCCGACGGGACGGCCGAGCCGCTCCGAGAGGATCTCGCACAGCAGGCCGGGGACGGGATCCCGCGGCGTGCTGCCGCGCAGCCAGTGGGCGACGGCGGTGCGGTCGTAGGCGGTGGTGAGGCCGGCCGCCCGGGCCCTGGTGTTGAGCCGGCGGGCCAGGGCCTCGTAGGTCCAGCCGGTCTCGCGGATCACGCGGTGCAGGAGGGGGTTGGAAGGTGGCATGCCGGGGATTCCTTCCTCGCGACGGGGGTGCGCTCGAGAAGGGGTTGCTTTTACGTACAAACCGCCATCCGGGATGAAAAGTTGCGGGGCCGGAGCCCGCCGAACGGGCGCCAGGTTGACGCGGGTGGCGCCACCCGCGACCGTGACCGCCATGGGGAACGCGCGCCTACTGCTCACTCTCGTCGTCTGCCTGGTCCTGGGCGGAGGGCTCACCGCCGCCGTGCTGGGGGCCTCGCGGGCGGGTGGTCCGCACGCGGGCCCGGCGGCCGGCGGTCCCGCGCCCTCCGACTACGTGGACATCGGCGCGGTCGCGCCGGGTTCCGCGCCCCGCGACCTGCCACCGTCCGGGCCGGACGCCTCGGCCGGCTCGGTCGTGGTGGAGTGCGGGCGCAACGAGGAGGGCCACTACAACGAGGACAACCTCGTGGTCTCGCCGGGACTGGTGTCCGGCGCCCATCACACCCACGCGTACGTGGGGAACCTGTCCACGGACGCGATGTCCACCGACGACTCCCTGGCCGCGGCCGCCACGTCCTGCCGGGGCGGCGACCGTTCCACGTACTACTGGCCCGTGCTGCGCAGGCAGGACCGTCCCGGCGCACGCCCGCACGAGGGTTCGGCCGGGCACGGCAACACGGGCGAGATCGTCGCGGAGGCCTCGGTCCGGGTGGAGTTCCGCGGCAGCCCGGTGAGCAAGGTCGTGCCGATGCCCCGCTTCCTGCGCGGGATGACGGGCGACGCCGTGGCGTTCACGGCGGCGAGCGATGCCGACGTACGGGCCCGCTGGGGGTGCTCGGGCTCCCCCGACCGCGCCACCACCCGCTATCCGCGCTGCCCGGCCGGCGAGCTGGTGACCCGCACGCTCGTCTTCCCCAGTTGCTGGAACGGCCTGGAGACCGCGAGCGCCGGGCACCGTTCGCACCTGTTGTTCCCGTCGGGCGGCGGGGTCTGCCCGACGGGCACCTTCCCGGTGCCCGAGCTGCGCGTCTCCCTGGCGTACGAGGTCGCCGCGGGCGTGCCCGTCGCCCTCGACTCCTTTCCCGAACAGCGGCACAGTCCCCGGACGGACCACGGCATGTTCGTGAACGCGATGACCGAGGCGCAGATGGCCGCGGTCGTCGCCTGCCTCAACTCCGGCCGGGCCTGCCGCACCTGAGTGACGCAGGTCACCTGAACCCGGGGCGGCCGCGCAGCGTGTTCCGACCGCACCAGCCAGCAAGGAAAGACGGAGAGGGTGAGATGGCCGGACCACTGTGGCCCCGCACTCGGCGGGGCTCGACCGATGAGGCACTGATCAAGTCGGTGTACGAGGAGCACGGCCACGCCCTGCTCGCGTACGCCACCCGGCTGACGGGTGACCGGGCCGCCGCCGAGGACATCGTCCAGGAGACGCTCATCCGGGCCTGGCGGCACTCCGAGGTCCTGGTGAACGGGAAGGGTTCGGTGCGGGGCTGGCTGCTGACGGTGGCCCGCAACATCATCACCGACCGGTACCGCGCCAAGGCCGCGAGGCCGCCCGAGGTCTCCGGGGCCGCCGCCGCTCCCCCGGTGGAGATGGACCACGCGGACGCCGTCGTGGACACCATGACGGTCCTGGGCGCCCTGGACCAGCTCTCCCCGGAACACAGGGACGTACTGACGGAGTTGTACTACCGGCAGCTGAGCGTCGCCGAGGCGGCGGACAGCCTCGGCATACCGGCGGGCACCGTCAAGTCGCGTTCGCACTACGCGCTCAAGGCCCTGCGCGAGGTCTTCAGGGACAACAGCGCCAGGGAGCACGGCTCCAGAGAAGGAAATCGATCGGGCAGGCCGCCCCAGCAGCCGGCCGGACTGCGTGAGGTGGTGGCATGAACCGGCAGCGGCACGAGGAGGAACTGCTCGGCCCGTACGTGCTCGGCGTCCTGGACCCCGAGGAGAACCGCCGGGTCGAAGAACACATCGGCGGCTGCGTGCACTGCCGTGAGGAGGTGACCGCGTTGCGCGAAATGGAGGCGGCACTGGGCGAGGTGCCCGAGGAGGCGTTCCTGGACGGGCCGCCGCACGGCGGTGACCTGATGCTCCAGCGCACCCTGCGGCAGATGCGCGGGGAACAGGCGGCCGACCGGCGTCGGCGCGTGGGTCTGGCCGGACTGGCCGCGGCGGCTTCGCTGGCCGCGGTGTTCTGGGCGGGCGCCCAGCTCGGCGGCAGTGATTCCGGACCGGTGGCGCTGCCCCTGCCGCCGTCCGCGTCGGTGTCGTCGTCGCCTTCGGCGCCGGTGGCCGGGACCAGGCTGGGCTCGGCGACCGATCCGGCCTCGGGGGTGCGGATGACCGTACAGATGACACCCGCGGTGAAGTGGGTGCGCGTGCGCGCCGCGGTCACCGGGGTGCCGCCCGGTGAGCGGTGCCGGCTGATCGTGGTCTCCAAGGACGGCAAGCGCACCACCGCGGGCAGTTGGGTCGTGGGAGGCCAGGAGAAGGGCGAGGGCAAGGGCGCGGCGCTGGACGGTTCGGCGGCCGTGGACCCGGCGGACGTCAAGTCCGTCCAGGTCGAGAACGAGTCGGGCCGGACCTTCGTGTCCGTACCGGTGTGACGGCCCCCCGGCTTCCGGGCCGGGGACGTGACAGAGCCCGGGAGCATGTCCAGCTCCCGGGCTCCTGCTTGCCACCCATTTCGCACACCGGCTGCGTTTAAGGGCCGCGGATCATTCTTAGACCGACGTGTTCTGCCTTTGAACTACCGCGCCACGAGGAGAGGCGCAGAGGGGACTTGAACCCCCATCCGTCGGTGACCGTCCGCGCCCGGTCGATCCGGTGTTCGGCGGCGAATACTGAGACTGGAGCGAGAATCTGAGATTTACGGGACCGCCTCTGCCAGGCTTGGGCCACCCCGGCGCGCAGTGCCGGGAGAGGGATTCGAACCCCCAACTGTCGTCCCTTTTCAGCTTCAACATCAGTTTCAGCTTGCGCTCTCGCGCACCCCCCGCTCCAGCGGGGGGCGATCATGGGGCTACCGGAACAGGTAGCCGAAGACCGCGTCGCCGACCCGCTGGTCGGTGACCTCGGTGTTGTTGGCCTCCTCGCGGGCGAACTTCACGGCCTGCTGGAGCTTCTCCACGCGGTCGAGCAGCTCGTTGACCCGGCGGGCCGGGAGCGCTCCGGAGAACTTCACGGTCGTCCAGTAGCCGACCGGGACGTCCTCGTAGTAGACCTCGACCTGCGCCGGGTGCTTGTCCGTCGCCTCGGCCTTGACGTGGTTGCGCGGCACCTTCTTGGTACGGATGGTGCGCACCGGCTCCGTCTTCCAGGAGTCGGTGGACGGGTCCAGGTTCCAGGACTCGGACGCGTCGAGCACGGGCAGCTTCCGCACGAAGGTGTGCAGGTCGGTGAGCTGCTTCTCCAGGAAGAGCAGGTAGGGCACGGGCACCTGCGGCAGCAGGACGTTACCGTCGACGACGACGTCCGCGGCGGCCGTGCGGTTCGCCCAGTCCTTGGTGGCCGTCACGTCGAACAGGCGCGTCAGCGTCCCCGCGGTCGCGCGCAGCGCGTCCTCCGCCTTGACCTGCACCCGGGTGGACTCGGGCGGCAGCTGCTCGCCCTCCTCGTCCTTGGGCTGGTAGGTGCGGGAGATCCCGGCCAGCAAGGCGGGCTTCTGGACGTCGTGGTGAGCCTGGGTCAGCTCCTGGAGGGACTTGGACTTGACGCCCTTTTCCACTGCGATTATCTGATTCAGCTTCGGCACGTGATCAACCTAGCAGTCCACCGCGGCGGCCCTCATCCGGTTTTTCCCCGCCCTCTTCGCAGCCCTGCGCAGCCCTGCGCAGCCCTGCGCAGCCCTGCGCAGCCCTGCGCAGCCGCCTCGTCGCGCGACGAGGCGGCTGTCCGGCGCGTCAGACCGCGGGCGCGGTGAGGCGCACCGGAAGGTCGAAGAGGTCGTTCTGAGTGAGGATCGGCTTGTTGCGCAGCTCCTCGGGGGCGACCGCGAGGGTCAGGTCCGGGAACCGGGCGTACAGGGCCGGCAGGGCGACCAGCGCCTCCAGGCGGGAGAGGGCGGCGCCCGGGCAGACGTGCGGACCGTGGCCGAAGGAGATGTGGCGGTTGGGGGTGCGGGTGACGTCGAACTCCCCCGCGCTCGCGCCGTGCTGCTCCTCGTCGCGCCCGATGGCGCCGAAGGAGACGATGAGCCCCTCGCCCTTGGGCAGTACGCGGTCACCGACCTCGACGTCCTCGGCGGCGAACCGGATCAGCACGTGCGAGGTGGGGGTGGACCAGCGCAGGGTCTCCTCGATGACGTTCTCCCACGGCACCTCGCCCTTGAGCACCAGGGCGCGCTGCTCGGGGTGGCTCTGGAGGGCGACGACGGCGTTCACGATCAGGCTGATCGTGGTCTCGTGGCCGGCCGCGACCATCAGCTGGAGGGTGTTGGTGATCTCCTCGGTGCTGAGGTGGTCGCCGTCCTCGGAGGCGGCGATCAGGGCACTGGTGAGGTCGTCGCCGGGGTTCTCCCGCTTGGACTCCACGATCCGCGAGAACAGCGCGCCGAGGTCCGCCATCATCTGCGGCACCTCCTCGGGGAGGGTCTGCGTGGAAAAGAACTTCTCGAACAGCGCCTTGAGCCGCGGGTGTTCGGCTTCGTCCACGCCCATGAGCCGGCTGATGACGTTCATCGGCAGCGGGTACGCGAAGTGCAGCTTGAGGTCGACCGTCTCGCCGGACGGCAGGGCGTCCAGGGTGTCGAGCATCTCCGTCGTCAGTTCCTCGATGCCGGCCCTCAGCTTCTCCACCCGGCGGACGGTGAGCGCCTGCGCGACCAGGGTGCGCAGCCGCCGGTGCTCGTCGCCGTCCACGGTCAGCATGGAGCGGCCGGGGTTGGCGAGGCCGATGAGGGGCCAGTCCACGGGTATCTCGCCGCGCTGCCAGGCACCCCACGCGTTGATGTCCTTGACCACTCTGGAGTCGGTCAGGAGTCTCTTCGCCTCCGCGTGCCGGGTGACGGCGTACACGCCGACCCCGCCGGGCAGGACGACCGGTACGAGCGGGCCGGCCGCGCGCAGCGCCGCGCTCTCCGCGTCGAGGTCGGCGACGAAGGGGTCGAGGGTGATGGCGGCGGGGCCGGAGTGGTCGATCGGGCACGTCATCGGCTGGCTCCAAGGGCGGGGGTCGGGGTGTAGGTGACGGGCAGTTCGGTCAGACCGCGCAGCCAGGGCGAAGGGCGGCGGGCCAGAGCGGAGGCCGGCACGGCGAGGTCCACGTCGGGCAGCCGGTCGAGGAGGACCTCGATGCCGGTGCGGGCGATGACCTCGGCGACCTCCTGGGCGGGGAACGGGCAGCGGTGCTCGCCGTGCCCGAAGGAGAAGAAGGCGTTGTTGCCGCCGGTCAGGGCGCCCGCGTCGGTGCGTACGTGCGGGTCGGAATTGGCCGCGGCCAGTCCGAGCAGGACGAGGTCGCCGCGGGCGATGCGGCGGCCGCCGAGGTTGGTGTCGCGCGAGGTCCAGCGGCCCGCCACGTTCTGCGTGGGGGTGTCCTCCCACAGCACCTCGTTCATGGCCTCGCCGACGCTGTGCCGGCCGCCCGCGAGGGAGGCCGCGAAGCGGTCGTCGGTGAGCATCAGGCGCAGCGAGTTCCCGATCCAGTCGGCGGTCGGCTGGTGGCCGGCGGCCATCATCACCATCAGGTCCTGGGCGATCTCGTCCACGGTGAAGCCGGCCGTGTTCGCGAGCATCCGGGAGGCGACGTCGTGGCCGGGCTCCGCCTGCTTGGCGGCGAGCAGCCCGTACATGGACTCGCCGAGGTGGCGCTGGCCGTCCAGGGCGCCCTCCCGCCCGTTGATCATGTCGTTCATGGCGGTGACGAGGCCGGGTCCCTGGGCGTCGGAGAAGCCGTAGATCCGGGCGAGGACACGCAGCGGCAGGAGCATCGCGTACTCGCCGACGATGTCGCACGCACCCTTGCCGCACAGGGTGTCGATCAGTTCGTCGGCGAACCGCTCGGCGTGGCCCTTGAGTTCGAAGGGGTCCACGGATTCGAGGGCGTCGGAGATGACGGCCGCCCGCTCGCGGTGGCGTTCGCCGACGGTGTAGAGGATGGAGGGCTGCTTGCGGCCGATCATGGGGAGCAGCGGCCAGTCGGCGGGGATGCGGTCCCACTGGTTCCACAGGTCGGAGTCGCGGGAGAAGAGCACCGGGTCGCTGGTGACCTGGTGCAGTTCCCGGTAGCCGAGGACGAGCCAGGCCGGTATGTCGCCGTCGAGGACGACCGGAGCGACGGCGCCGTGGTCGCGGCGCATCTCCCGGTAGAGCTCGACGGGGTCGGTCTGGAACCGGGGGCCGCCGAGGGGGACGGCCTGCGGGTCGTGGGCGGCGGGGCAGGTCACGGGGTGGGCTCCGGGGTCTTCGGCTGGTTGGTCAGAACGGCCGTCTGGAGGTGCTGGACGAGGGAGATCAGGACGTGCTTGCCGGACTCGCGGGAGCGGGCGTCGCAGAACACCAGCGGGACCTCGTCGGGCAGGTCGAGGGCGGCCCGGATCTCGTCCGTGGTGTGGGCGGGCCCGCCGAAGTCGTTGCAGGCCACGATGAAGGGGGTGCCGTGGTGTTCGAGCCGGTCGATGGCGTACCAGGAGTCGGCGAGCCGGCGCGTGTCGACGAGGACGACGGCGCCGAGGGTGCCGGAGAAGAGCCGGTCCCACAGGAACCAGAACCGCTCCTGGCCGGGCGCGCCGAAGAGGTAGAGCACGTTGCGGGCGTCGAGGGTGATGCGGCCGAAGTCGAACGCCACGGTGGTGGCGGTCTTGGCGGCGATCCCGGCGGTGTCGTCGACGGCCTCGCCGGCCTTGGTCATGGTCTCTTCGGTGTTCAGCGGGCGGATCTCGCTGACCGAGCGGACCATGGTGGTCTTGCCGACGCCGAAGCCGCCGACGATGACGATCTTCAGACCGTTGTCGGCGGTGCTCTGCAGGGTCTGGCGGGTTTCGCGCTGATCAGAGATTGCGGAGTCCAACGAGCACCTGCTCCAGGATGTCGGGGTCGGGAAGGTGGTACGCCGAACGCGGGTGCCGGGCGCTGATCTTGCCGGTGCCGAGCAGGTCGGCGAGGAGGATGCGCACGATCGACACCGGCAGCGCCAGCTCGGCCGCGATCTCGACCAGAGCCGTCGGGAACTGGCTCATGCGCAGGATCGCGGCGTGCTCGGACTGCATCCCGGGGGTCGGGTCGCATTCGGCGACGACCAGGGTGACCAGGTCGAAGGCGTCGGATCCGGCGCGGCTGCGGCCCCCGGTGAGGGTGTAGAGCCGGTCCGGGGACTCGTCCCGGCCCGGCCTGCTCGTGCTCCTGCTCATCCCCGGGGCCGGGCGATGAGGTGCTCGCCGAGCTGTTCGACCAGTTCGGACATGTTGTGGCCGACGAGGCCCGCGTCGGCGTCCTCGTCGGCGACGAGTGCGAGGTGCGCGCCCTCGCCCGCTTCCACGATGAAGAGGATGCCGCCGTAGAACTCGGCCATGGCGGAGCGGACTCCGCCGGTCCCGTCACCGAACTCGATGGACGCGCCGTGCGAGAGGCTCTGGATGCCGGCGGCGATCGCGGCGAGCTGGTCGGCCTGGTCGACGGAGAGCTCCGGCGTGCGGCACAGCTTGAGGCCGTCGCGGGAGAGCACGAGGCCGTGGCGCGCGCCGGGGGTCCGCTCGAGGAGCCCTTCCAGGAGCCAGCTGAGCGTCTCGTCGGTGGTGGAGCCGGTCATTCCGTTTTGCCTTCCGGGTGCGTGGGGTTCGGGGACGGCGCGGGCGCCGCGGACGGTTCGGGCGCCGCCGGGTGCTCGGGAGCCGCGGACGGTTCGGGCGCCGCGCCGGCGCCGCGTACCGCCTGGCGGAAGCTGCCGAAGCGGGCGGCCGACCGGGAGGCACCGGTGGGTGCGCCGGATGCCGGTCCGCTCGTCCGGGCCGCCGCGCCGGCGGCGTCGGGGCCCTCGGGGTGGGCGGCGGCCAGGGTGCGGCCGCGCTTGCGCTGGGGCAGGCCGTTGTCGCCGGACTGCGGGGCCCCGCCGGAGGATCCGGCGGGTGCGCCGTCCTCGGCCGCCCGGGTACGGACTCCCGCGCGCTCCGCGGTGGCGGGCTCGGCGGGGGTCTCGTGCACGGCCTCGGGCTCCGCCGCCGGGGCTCCGGCGGGCAGCGCGGCCGGGGCCGTACGGCCGGCGGGCAGGGCGGCGGCGCGGGCGGCGTCCGCCTCGGGGCCGCTCTCGGCCTCGGACGGGGTACGGCTGATCAGCTCCTGCGGCAGCATCATCAGCGCGCCGGTACCGCCGCGCGCCGAGGGCCGGAAGGAGACCGTCAGCCCGTGCTTGCGGGCCAGGCGGCCGACCACGGCGAGACCGAGGCGGGTCCCGGAGAGCCCGGCGAGGTCCAGCGACTCGGCGGTCACGGCCTGCTGGGCGCGGCGCAGCTGGACCTCGCTCATGACCAGGCCGCTGTCCTCGACCGTGATGATGATCCCGGCCGGGACCTCCTCCACGTAGACGTGGACCTCGGCGGTCGGCGGGGAGAAGTTCGCGGCGTTGTCGAGCAGTTCGGCGAGGGCGTGCATGACGCCCTCGGCGGCGTGCCCGGCGACGGCGGCGTCGCTGGTGGAGTGCAGCCGCACCCGCTGGTATCCGCCGATGCGGCCCATGGCGCCGCGCAGGATGGACTCCATGACGATCGGCTTCGCCCAGCGGCGGCCCGAACGGGCTCCGGTGAGCACGGCGATGGAGTCGGCCAGGCGGCCCGCCTGCGCGGTGCGGTGGTCGAGGTGGAGCAGGTCGCCGAGGACGTCCTCGTCCGCGTGGCGGTGCTCCATGTCGCGGAGGTCGGCCAGCATGCCGGTGGCAAGGGCCTGCATCCGGCCGGCCGCGTTGGCGGCGGCCGCCATGGCGGCCGCCCGGCCGGACTGGGCGCGGCGCAGCTCGTTGCCGAGCCGCTCGCGGGAGGCGCTCTGGGCGGCGGTCAGCCGGTCCAGTTCGGTGGCGTGGGCGGCGACCAGGCCGTCCACCTGCGCCGCGTGGGCGCCTATCAGCCCCTGGAGTTCGGCGGCGTGAGCGCCGGCGAGGCGGCCGCGCTCGGCGTGGTGGTTGGCCGCGTCGCGCGAGGTGTCGGCGGTCAGCCGGGCTATGTACGCGTCGCGGGAGGTGATCTCACCGGTGAGACCGGAGACCTGGCCGCGCAGCCGCCGGGCGGTGCGCGCCGACCAGGTCACGGCGAAGGCCGCGATGGCGAGGAGCAGCACACCGGATCCGGAGAACCAGGCGAGGGGCACGCGGACGGACGACGGGGCCGCGGCCACCGCCGCCGTGGAGAGCGCTCCGCCTGCCGCTGCGGTGATCAGCAGGGCGAGGGCGGAGGGGCGAAGGGGGGAGGGCGGCGCCGTCATCAATCAAAGCCTCATACCGGGCGTAAATGGAGGAGAGGGTTCCTGTGAGTAACGAGAGTCAACTATAGGTGAGTTATTGATCGTTTTGGAAAGTTCCTGGCGGGTTTCACATTGAGTAGTGACCTTTTTGGTCAATTTCCTTATATTTTGAGGCGAGTTATGGAGGGGCCCGGTACTGACGACGAACCGGCGATGCGCCGCGTCCGCGCCACCGGAAGGTGACTGTGCCTCAGGTCCGGCACATCGCCACTCCGGAAGGCCCGCCGGGCGGCGTACCTTCGCACACGCGGACCGATCAGCACATTGCGGTTCATGACATCCTGTGACGTCACAACTCGCCGGACGGAATCGGCGGACGTCCGGGGAATACGGGGAAGGTCCATGAGGCTCTGCTTCCTGGTGGAGGAGCACTACCGCCGCGACGGCATGCCGAACGAGGTGATCCGGCAACTGACCGACTGGGGGCACCGGGTCGACATCGTGCGGCCGGGTGGTTCGCTGCTGCGGATGACCGAGGTGGTGCGGACCGGCGCGCACGACGCGTGGGTGCTCAAGACCGTGTCCGGCGGTCCGGGGCTGACCCTGCTCGAAGCGGCCGCCGCCGCGGGCATGACGACGGTCAACGACGCCCGCTCGATCCGCGGCGTACGGGACAAGGCGCTGGCGGCGGCGATCGGGCACGACCGCGGGCTCCCGCTGCCCACGACGTACGCGGCGGCCGCCCCGGAGCTGCTCGGGGAGATACCGGCGTCGGAGTACCCCCTGGTCGTCAAACCCGCGGACGGGAGTTCCGGCCGGTCCGTGCACCTGCTGTCCTCGCCCGACCGGCTGGCGGCGATGCTCCCCGAGCTCGCGGGCGAGGGCATGCTCATCGCGCAGCCGTACGTGCCCAATGCGGGCGTCGACATCAAGGTGTACGCGGTCGGCGGGGAGCTGTTCGCGACCGAGCGCTGCTCCCCGCTGCACCCCGACCCCTCGGTGCGCGAGCGACGCGTACCGCTGTCGGCGGAGGTCGCGGCGATCGCCGTTCAGGTGGGAGCGGTGTACGGGCTCGACCTGTACGGCGTGGACGTGCTCCTGGGCCCCGACGGGCCGGTGGTCGTCGACGTGAACGACTTCCCGAGCTTCCGTCAGGTCCCGGACGCGGCCGCGCGGGTCGCCCGGGCCGTCCTCGGGCTGGCACGCACCGGCGGAACGACCACGTCCCCCGCCCCCGCGGCGCCGGCGTACCCGGTCCGGCCCGTCACCATCCCGGCGCAGGCCTCCGTACGGGCGGGCGACGGCGCGTGAGGATCGGCCTGATCACCCCGGAGCCCGGACATCCCCTGCTGGCGGCGGCGAGCGCGCTGCTGACCGGGGCCGGACACGTCGTCGAGGCGCTCGATCCGCGCACCGGCGCCGCCCCGCCGCGTTCCGTGGCCGACGCGTACCTCTTGAAGTCGCGGACCCCGCGGGCGCTGACCCTGGCCCGGGAGCTGGAGGAACGCGGCGCCGTCGTGGTCAACTCCGCCGCGGCGACCGCGCGGTGCCAGGACCGGACCGGGATGGCGGAGACCGCCCTGCGGGCCGGACTTCCCTTCGCGGCCACCCGTACGGTCGGTCCCCTGGGGCGGTGGGCGTCCAGCCGCGTCCTGACCTCGCCCGTGGTGGTCAAGAGCCGGCACAGCCGGCGGGGCGACCTGGTGGCCCGGGTCGACGACCGCGCGGGGCTGGACGCGCTGGCGGCCCGGTGGGCCGACGAGCCGGTGGTGGTACAGGACTTCGCGGCCAACAACGGATGGGACCACAAGCTGTGGGCCGTCGGCGACCGGGTCTTCGCGGCCCTGCGGCGCTCCGAGCTCTCCGCCGGCGGCCGCGGCCCGACCCGTCCGGTCGCCCCGGACGAAGTCCCGGCGGGCTGGGCCGCGCTGGTCCGCGCGGCCGGTGAGGCGTTCGCACTCGACGTGTACGGCGTGGACATCGTCGACGCGGGGGGTTCGCCGCTGATCGTGGACGTGAACGCCTTCCCGGGCATCCGGGATCAGGCGGGCGCCCCCGAGGCCCTGGCCGCCCTCGTCCTGGCACGGGCCGGCGACGGGCGGCCCGCCGGCGGGTGACGGGCGGCCCGTCGGCGGGTGACCGGGCGGCGTGACTCCGTTCGTGCCGTCGCCGCGCACACCGGCCGGTGGTGACGCCCGTCTTCCGCCGGCGCCTCGACCTGCCCGTACGGGGCTGCCGGGCCGGGACAGGACAGGACAGGCCCGGACGGGGGAACGCGCGGGGCGAAACGCCCCCGGGGCGGTGTCGGGGCGCGGCCCTGGCGGGGGCGCGGTGAGGATCGGGGCATGGGCGTCGTCCTGCCGGTCCTCTTCGCGCTGTTCGCGGCGTTCAGCAACGCGCTGGCCACCGTGCTCCAGCGGCGGGCCGCGCTCACCGTGCCGCAGAGCGACGGGTTCCGCTTCGGCCTGATCCTCGACCTGCTGCGCCGGCCGCTGTGGATCGGCGGGATCCTGGCCGTGATCGCCGCCGGGGCCGGGCAGGCCGTCGCCCTCGCCACCGGGCCCATGGCCCTCGTACAGCCGCTGTTCGTTCTGGAACTGCCGCTCGCGCTCCTGATCGCCTCGCTCGTCGCGCGGCAGCGGCTGCCCGGGGCGCTGTGGCTGGCCGTCGCGGGGGTGGTGGTCGGGCTCGGGGTCACGCTGGCGGCCGCCTCGCCGTCGGGGAACCGTACGGACGCACCGCTCGACCGGTGGGTCCTCGCCCTCGTGGCGTGCGCGGTCGCGGTGGGCGGCCTGGCCGTGGCGGGTCTGCGCCGGCCGCCGGGCCGGGCCCGGGCCGGCTGCCTGGGAGCGGCCACCGCCGTGTGCTACGCGCTCACCGCCGCCCTGATGAAGTCGGCCGTGCACGTCCTCGACGACGGGGGCCTCGGGGCGTTCCTGACGACCTGGGAGACGTACGCGTTCGGCGCGAGCGGCATCTGCGCCCTGCTGCTCCTGGAACACGCCATGCAGGGCGGACCGCTGGTCGCCTCACAGCCGGCGCTGACCCTCGGCGACGCGAGCGTCAGCGTCGCCCTCGGCGTCGTGTTGTACGGGGAGCACCTGCGGGCCCAGTGGTGGCTGCTCCCCCAACTGCTGGGCGTCGCCCTGATCTGCGCCGGGGTCCTCGCCCTGGCCCGGGCCGGGGACGGCGCGCCGTAGGAGCGCCACCGCCGTCCCCTCGCCGGGGAATCCCCCTGGTGTTCCGGTCCGACGCCGCCCGGACGGCGGCTCTCCCGCAGCCTGCCATCGACGGCCGGAGCGGACGAGCGTCACGCCGGCTGCGGCCGGGCCCTCCGAGACGGAGGTACGTCCACGGCAGAGGTAGCGTGCGGGCAGTCGGGCAGTCGGGCTGAGCGGAAGGCGGTGTGCATGCGCGCGGTGGTGTTCGAACGGTTCGGCGAGCGGGCCGAGGTCAAGGAGGTCCCGGACCCGGCTCCGTCCGCGGGCGGAGTCGTGGTGCGGGTGGAGGCCACGGGACTGTGCCGCAGCGACTGGCACGGGTGGATGGGCCACGACCCGGACATCGTGCTGCCGCACGTACCCGGGCACGAACTCGCCGGTGTGGTGGAGGCGGTGGGGGCGGGCGTCACGGGGTGGCGGGCCGGGGACCGGGTGACCGCACCGTTCGTCTGCGCCTGCGGGAGGTGCGCCGAATGCGCGGCCGGTCAGCACCAGGTGTGCGAGCGGCAGACCCAGCCCGGGTTCACGCACTGGGGGTCCTTCGCCGAGTACGTGGCCCTGGACCACGCCGACGTGAACCTGGTGGCCGTACCGGAGGGGCTCGCGTACACGACGGCGGCCGGGCTGGGGTGCCGCTTCGCGACGGCGTACCGGGCCGTGGTCGCGCAGGGGCGCGCGGCGGTGGGCGAGTGGGTCGCGGTGCACGGTTGCGGCGGGGTGGGCCTGTCGGCGGTGATGATCGCGGCCGCGGCCGGCGCGCGGGTGGTCGCGGTGGACACCTCGCCGGAAGCGCTGGACCTGGCACGGCGGTTCGGCGCGGCGCACGCCGTGCGCGTGGCCGCCGGTGACGGCGGAGACGGCGGAGAGCGCGGTGCCAGCGGTGACGGCGGTGACGGCAGCGGCGATGTGGCTGCCGGTGACGTGGCCGCGGCGGTGCGGGAGCTGACCGGCGGGGGTGCCCACCTCTCGCTCGACGCCCTGGGGTCGCCCGCCACGGCGGCGGCCTCGGTGGCCGGGTTGCGGCGGCGGGGGCGGCACGTACAGGTCGGACTGCTCCCGGCGGCGGCCGGGGGCACGGTGCTGCCGATGGAGCGGGTCATCGGCTGGGAGCTGGAGATCCTGGGGAGCCACGGCATGGCGGCGCACGCGTACCCGCCGATGATGGAACTGGTCCGATCCGGGGTACTGCGCCCGGACCTGCTGGTCACCTCGGTGATCCCGCTCGACGCGGCCCCGGACGCCCTCGCGGCGATGGGATCGGCGGCGGGCCGCGGGGTCACGGTCATCCAACCCAGCTCCTGACGCACACCGCGTCGCTTCGGTCCGCGCCGATCGGCTCGGGGCGGGGCGGGGCGGGCGCTCCGCTCGGGGCGGGGCGGGCGCTCCGGGCGCGGAGCAGGGCCGGCGCAGAACGGCGAGGTCGGGCGGACCCACCCCGGCGCGTCGGCCCGGCCGGGTCGGATACCACCGTTCAGCGGGGTCGGGCAGCGCCACCGATGCGAGCCCCCGGGCGGGGCTCGCAGAGGGCGGCGCCGGCCGCCGCCTGACCGGACGTACCGAGACCAGTTCGCGGCCGGCCCGCGCCGTAGCCGCGCACGGCGCTCCGCCACAGCCCTGGCGACGGGGTTCACCCTGACGGTGCGGACGCGGCCGTGCGGGCGGGAGACGGCCTCGCCGGACAGAGCCGCCGACCGCCGGCCTGACGGGCCGGGTTCCTTCAAGGGCAGCGGGCTCGGCAGAACAGGTCCACCGGCTCGGGAAGGCAGCGACCAGGAGCCCGGGCTGGCGCCAGTACCGCGGCAGGCCGGGCAGCTCGGGCGGCACCACCGGCCGACCTGACGGGCCGGTGGTGCCGAACGGAGGCGGGGTCGGGCGGAGCCGATGAGCCGGCTGAAGACCTCACCGCGCTCGACCCCGGCCCGAACCGGGCCACCGGCGCCGGCACCGGCACAACCACTCGCCCGGACACGATCCGCCCCGTCCGGGCAAGGCTCACCCGGACCCGGGCCCGGAGCGAGACATCAAGGCGTACGGGGGCCAGGTCTGCGCGGTCGCCCCGGCGGCACCGCACCGACGGAGCTGATACCGGGCGTCCCGGACACGACCGCTGCTTGCCCGGCAGGCGCTCGGCCCCCGCCGGCTCCAGAGCTTCCCCGTCGCGGAGCCGGGCGGTCGGGGACGCGTTGGCCCACCGCCCGGGGTCACGTCCGCATCCTTCCGTGCCGCGGGCCAATAGCCTCGCGGGGGTCCGGCCCGACGGGTAGGTCGGCGGCTCCGCCCGGTCTGACCAGGGGCGCTCCGCCCGGTTCCGTGACTCCGTCCAAGCCGGCCGGGGCGGTCGTGGAGGGGCGCGTGGCCTTGTGCCGGGGCCGACTGCTGCGGAAACGAGCCGTCCTGCCGCAGCGCGGTGCCGCCTGCGCCGGCGGCCCCTACGGCACCCGCACGGAAGGTCGAGCGGCCGCCCGGCGTTGCGGATGCCCCCGGGCCGCACCTCGCGCGCGTCCACGGGCCCCCGTCCGGCCCCGGCGCCCTACGACGATCGCGGCACGGCGCGGCCGGACGGTCACGGCGGTGGGTCCGAGGGCACTCTCCCCCGCCCGCGGCTCCGTCGCCGCCACGGAAGTCGGGATGTCGATGGTCTTGTCGGCGACGCAAACGCATCGCTACAGTCTCGTTTACACGTGTAACCCACGTGTTTCCCCACCTCTCCCCGAATCCGCCGGCCGCCCGGCCGTCCCACCTCGCGAAGGACCCTCATGACGCAATCCCCTCCGGTCGGGTTCGACCTCGCCGACATGACCTGGCCGCCCCCGCCCTACCAGTCCCCCGTCCCGCCCGTGACGGCCGCCGATGGAGTCCGCCGCTTCGACGGGGTCACGTACGCCACCACCCCCGGCTACCGGCCCCGGCTGCTCGACGTCCAGGTGCCCGCCGGCGAGGGCCCCTTCCCGGCCGTCGTCTGGATCCACGGCGGCGGCTGGCTGGAGGGCGACCGGCGTTACCCGCCGCCGACCGTGCCCGCCGCCCTGCTGCACGGCTCCGTACTCGCCGCCGGGCTGGCCCTCGTCTCCATCGACTACCGGCACAGCCTCGAAGCCCCCTTCCCCGCCCAGCTCCACGACGTGAAGGCCGCCCTCCGCTACGTCCGCGCCTTCGCCGGCACCCTCGGCATCGACCCCGCACGGATCGGCGTCTGGGGCGAGTCGGCAGGCGGCCACCTCGCCGCGCTCGCCGGAGTCACCGGCCCCGACAGCACGGACGGAGCGCGCCTGGAGGGTACGGAGGGGATCGGCGCCGGGGACACCGGCGTCCTGGCCGTCGTCGACTGGTACGGCGTGTCCGACCTGGTCGCCCTCGCCGACCACCCCATGCCGCCAATGCCGTCGGGCGGCGCGTTCCCCGACCCGTACGAGGCCCTGCTCGGCGGCACCGAGGCCGAGCGTCCGGCGCTGGCGCGGGCCGCGAGCCCGGTCACGTACGCCGCGCCGGCGCACGGCGGGGGCGACGCCCCGCCCCCGTTCCTCCTCGTCCACGGGACCCACGACGGCCTGGTCCCGTACAGCCAGAGCGAGGTGCTCGCCGAGGCGCTGCGCGGCGCCGGGGGCGACGTGACGCTGCGGCCCGTGGAAGGGGCGGACCACATCTTCCTGGGCGCGCCGGACATCCATCCGATCGTCGCGGAGAGCGTCGCGTTCCTGGCCGCCCACCTCGGCGCCGGGACCTGACCGACCGCCCGGACGCCCGGACGCCTACCACCCGGACGTACGCCGCCCGAGCACACGCCGCCAGGGGGGCGCGGTCCGTCCCGCGCCCCCTGCATCCCCCTTCCTGCCTCACCTCCTCCCGCCATCCGCCCAGCTCACCCGGACCCGCGCACAAGACCGCGGGCGCGAAAGGCAGTTCATGTCCTGGAATCCGGTCACTCCGCCCGACGGTCCCGCCCCGCGCGGCCCCGGCCGCGGCGCGCTCCTGTTCGGCCTCGTCCTGCTGGGTCTGGCCGGACTTGCCGCCCTCGTCGTGCGCTCGGACCTGGCGGACCCCCCGTTCCAGGCGCTCGACGACCGGTGGCTGGGCTGGATGGGCGGCCCGCACGACGGTCCGTACGCGGCGGCGGCCGCGGCGCTGAACTGGTTCGGCGGGCCTCCGGGAGTCGTCGTCCCGCTCGGCCTGTTGCTGGTCTTGCTGCTGCGCAGACGCTGGGTGTCCGCAGCGTTCATGCTCGGCGTCTACCTCAGCGGCAACATGCTCGTCGTGCAGGGCCTCAAGCACCTGGTGGACCGGCCGCGCCCGGCCGACCCGCTGGTCCGCGTCGACCACGGCTCCTTCCCCTCCGGGCACGCCGCTTCGGCGGCGCTGCTGGTCGTCCTGGTGGGGGCACTGCTGGTCCCTGCCGCCCGGCGGCGGGCGTGGTGGATCGGCGGCGCCGTGTTCACGCTGGCCATGATGTGGAGCCGTACCTGGCTGCACGCCCACTGGCTGAGCGACACCGCTGCCGGAGCCGCCGCCGGGGCGGGCGTCGCGCTGGTCGCGTGGTGGCTGTTCGGACCGGCGCTGGCCGGGGAGTCCGTACGCGCCCGCGGCCGCCGGGGGGCGGCTGCGGGCGCTGCGGCCACCGAGCCGGCAGTCACGCCGGTACCCGCTCCTGCGCTCCTCACGGAGGGGCCTGCCGTCACCAGACCCTGACGAGACCTCAAGACCACTACCGGTGGGCGCCGTTCACGGAGTCCGCGAAGGCGAGCGGGCCCCTCACTCCGGCTGCCCGAAGCGTGAGGTCGTCTCCGTCGAGCGCGAGCACGGCCGGGTAGCCGTGGCGGTGGAGCTCGCCGTGCAGGTCGTCGGCCCCGTCTCTGACCAGACGGCGGATCGCGGAGACCGACGCCGGCATCAGGACGAGGCTGCTCCGCCCCGCCCGCGGCGAGCGGGCAGCGGCGGCGGTGTGCGGAACCGGGCCGGGCCGTACGGTGTGTGGTGCGTGCGGCTCGCAGGGCGGAGGGTGGCCGACCCGAGACCGGGCCCCCGGCGAAACCCGGCGAACTCCTGCGGCCGGAGCACCGGGAGCGGGCCCCGGATCTCTCACCGCGCCCGGCGCCGCTTCGCGTACGACCAGGTCACGGCGGTCATCAGAGCGGGCACGGCGAACAGCGGGGCGAACGCGAGCCACCAGACGGCCAGTGCCGTATCGCTCGCCATGTACGTCTGGCTCTCGACGGTGAAGGCGACCGCGAGTTGCCACAGCGCCAGCAGGACCAGAACGACCGAGGCGGTCCACGCGAGCGCGGAGAGGGCCCGCGGTCGCAGTGGCCGCCACCGGTCGCTCACGAGCAGCAACGGGAACAGGGCGGCCACTTCGGCCAGGACGGAGAGTCCGACGACGTACGCGATGCCCCATCCCGGGATGTCGAAGACCTCGCGCAGCACCTGATCGCTGTAGCCCACGTAGACCCCCGAGGCCATGGCGATGCGCCACAGGCCGGACGGGACCGCACAGAGGGCTATGGCGTGGGCGGCGCGACGGGCCCAGACGGGCGCGGAGGCGGCGACGGGGAGGGGAGCGCTGGCGGTCGGCATGACGTACATGCTGGCTCCGGACACGGCCGCCGCACATCGTCCCCGACGGCGGGCCACCTCCCTCTGCCGGAGGACGGTACGCCGCAGAGCGTCGTCCCACAGGCTCACAGGCTCGTAGGCGCGAAGGCGCGAAGGCGCGAAGGCGCTCAAGTCCACAGGGCCTCGGGCCCGCACACCACGACTGGCAACCTCGTCCACCCGCGGCCCCGCCCGGACCATGCCACCGACCACGTCCGCGCCGGCCGTCCCGCCGGCAGGGCGGGGGCGAGGCGGTCGGTCGACCCCCGCACCGCCCGGGCCCGCCCGGTGCGCCGACACGGTCCGCGCGAACCTTGAGGCCGTGGCCACCGAGGCCCGACCGCCGGGGCCGGAAGCCCCGTTCGGGCGTCCGTGCCGTACGGCACGGCCGGGACTCCGACGACCCCCGACGGCCCCCGCCGGCACAAGCGCCTCTTCCGACACGAGATCCCCGGCCAGTGGCACGGAGCCGACGGTGGGGCGAGGCCGCGCCGGGCACTCGACCCCGGTCACGATCCGCACACCGACCTGTACAGCCCCTAGCCGAGCCCCGGAACGGGGTGCTACACAGTCTCCAGCGCCTCTGGTGACACGTGTAACAACAACGTGTGAACTCCCGTCGCCCACCCACCGCGACGGACACCGCCCGATCCCCCGCCGTCCGCGCGGAGCCTTCCGCCCCATCCGCGTTCCGCAGCCGCCGACACCGAGTGGCCCAGCCCCGCCCCGCCCGCCACCTCCCGCTCCGCTCCCCGAGGAGTCGCCGTGACCACGAACGACATAGCCGACCCACCCGCCCCGGACGTCGCGGAACCGCCCCGCCGGCGCGCGCTCCTTCCGCTCCTGCTCGTCGCCAACTCCGCGATGATGGCGGTCTACATGGGCGTCGGATCCGTTCTGCTGCCCACCCAGATCGCCACGATCGCCCCCGACGACAAGGTCGCGCTCCTCGGCCTCATCGGTGGCATCAGCGCGGTCTTCGCGACGGCCTTCAACCCGATCGCCGGCGCGCTGTCGGACCGGAGCGGCCGGCGCAATCCGTGGATCGTGGCCGGTGGTCTCGCCTCGCTCGCCTGCCTGGCCTTCCTCGGCAGTGTGGACACCGCCCTGCTGGTGGGAATCGGCTGGTGCCTGGTCCAGGCGACGATGAACACCTACCAGGCCGCCGTCACCGCCATCGTGCCCGACCGGATACCCGCCGCCCGCCGGGGCACCGCGTCCGCGCTCGTCGGGCTGGGGCTGCCGATCGGCGGCACCGCGGGCGTGCTGATCGCCTCACAGACCGCCGGACAACTGCGCACCGGTTACCTCGTGTTCGGCGTGGTGATCGCCACGGCGGCCCTGCTGCTCACCACGATCTGCCGGGACGTCCCCCGGCCGCGCGCCGCCGATGCGGCCGACGCGGCCGGTACCGCCGAAGCCGGTACCACCGACGCCGCCGCTCCGGGAACACCCGTGCGCACCCAACTCGCTGCCTTCCTCTCCGCGTTGGTACACCACGACTTCCGGTGGGCGTTCATCGGCCGGGCCCTGATGGTCCTCGGATACTTCTCCGTCGTCGGCTACCAGCTCTACATCCTCGGCGACCACATCACCCTGCCCGCCGGCATGACACCGCCCGCCGCGATGGCCGTCCTCACCCCGGTCTCCATGGTCGCGATGGCACTCTCCACCGTCGTGGGCGGCCTGCTGTCCGACCGGTGGGACCGCCGCAAGGTCTTCGTCGGCGTATCGGCCGCCCTCGCCGGGCTCGTCATGGTGGT
Organism: Streptomyces sp. NPDC048461; assembly: GCF_055587105.1. Taxonomy (NCBI): domain Bacteria; kingdom Bacillati; phylum Actinomycetota; class Actinomycetes; order Kitasatosporales; family Streptomycetaceae; genus Streptomyces; species Streptomyces sp. NPDC048461. The sequence continues at coordinate 270,564 of NZ_JBVJGW010000010.1, forward strand.
GCCCGTCATCAGTCCGACGTGGTCGGGCATGCTCGTCTTCAGCGCCCTCAACGGCCTCGCCTTCGGCTGCTTCATGGCCGTGGACACCGCGCTCGTCACCCTGGTGCTCCCCCGGGCCGAGGACGCCGCCCGCGACATGGGCGTACTCAACGTCGCGAACGCCGGTCCGCAGATCATCGCCCCGTTCGTCGCCTCGGCGGTCGTCACCACCCTGGGCGGCTACACCCCGCTCTTCTTCGTCGGCGGGGCCCTCTCCCTGATCGGAGCTCTCGCCATCCTCCCGATACGCAGCGTGCGCTGATCCCCCGCGCCCGCGAGGGCGCCGACGCCCCTCCACCCACCGCCCCCGCAACACCCCGTACATCCCCCTCATCGAAGGAGCACGACGTGAGACCCCAGCGAGTCCTGCCGATGGCCGCCCTCCTGCTGTGCGCCCCCGCCCTGACCGGAACCGCACCCGCGGCCGCCGCCGCCCCGCACACCCCGCCCGTCCCGACTGTCCCGTCCACCGGCCCGCTGCGCATCCTGCTCACCAACGACGACGGTTACGACGCACCCGGCATCCGCAAGGCCTTCGACCGCCTGACCGCCGCCGGCCACGACGTCACGATCGTCGCCCCGCTCACCAACCAGAGCGGCACCGGCACGAAGGTGACGAGCGCCGCCTCGGTCGCCGTGGCGCACCCCGCGCCGAAGGTGTGGGCCGTCGACGGCACCCCGGGCGACTCCGTCGCCTTCGGCCTGGCGGAGGTCTTCGCCGGGAAGGCCCCCGACCTGGTGGTCTCGGGCACCAACTTCGGCCCGAACGTCGCCGGGCTCGCCAACCACTCCGGCACCGTCGGCGGCGCCGTCGCCGCGGTGGAATCCGGTGTGCCGGCCATCGCCCTGAGCACCGGGGGCCTCGCCGCGCCCGACCCGGTCACCACCGTCAACGCCATGGGGCCGACGCTCGACTTCGCCGTGAAGCTGATCGACCGGCTGCGCTCCCGCGCCCGCTCCGGCCCGCTGCTCCCCCGGGGCGTCGGTCTCAACGTGAACCACCCCGTCATCGGCGTCGACGGAAAGGGCGGCGCTTCCGGCGTGTCCACGACGTTCCAGGACCCGCAGACCCTGCTGGAGCCGGACTTCACCGACTCCGGTGACGGCACCTGGAAGGTCACCGTGAAGGTGGCCCTGCGCCCCGCGGCGAAGGGCGGTGACGTCGAGGCGGTGGGTGCGGGCCGGATCGCGGTCAGCCCGCTGAACGCCGACTGGAACCCGGGCCCCGTCGACCGGGCGGTGACCACCGCCCTGCTCGCGGGCCTCCGTCCCTGAGCGGACCCGCTCGGAACGTGCCGTGCCGGGCGCGCGCGAAGCGCGCAGCCGAGCGGCCGGGGCAGGCCGGGAGCGCGGTGCGGCCCACAGCGCGCCGTCGCCCCGGCCGGCCCCGGCGTGCGGGAACGGGAGGAGAGGCGTGGCAGGCCACCTCGCGCGTCAGCGGGGCTCGGCCGCGGGCGCCGGGTCCAGACCCGTGCTCAGCGCCGCGTCCACCCCCGCACCCGCACCCGCACCCGCACCCGCAGCCACCTCCACACGCGCGTCCGCGCCCGTGCCCAGCGCCCTCGCGAGCGCCGTGTCGAGTGCCCGGTCCGCCGGAACGGGCACGTCGGGGAGCACGCCGACGCCCTCCCAGTTCGTGCCGGTGACGGTGTTGATGCTCCGGGCGACCGGCACCGTCACCTGGACGTGCGCGGTGACCGCGTGGCGCACGGTCGGGTGTGCCCCACCGCGCGTCGTCTCGCCGATGACGACGGCCCGGCCGTGGGCCTGGAGGGTGTACGCCACGTCCTCGCCCCCGGAGAAGGTGGTCGGGCCGGTGAGCACGTAGACCGGGCGGTCCGTGTAGCGCGGGGCGGGCAGGTGCGCGGTCGTCCAGTACTGGCGGGTGACGTCGGAAGGGCGGTCGTAGATGTCGTTCAGGTGCACCTGGTCGTCACCGAAGAAGTAGCTGCACCACATCGCGGCGCCCTCCGGTGATCCGCCGAGGCAGGTCCGCAGGTCCAGGACGAGGGCGGTGCTGTGGGCGACGAGCTGCATGGCCGCGCCGATCGCGCGGGCGCCCCCGGCGGCGTCGGCGATGAGCCCGAGCTCGATGAGCCCGATGCCCCCGTCCCTGTGCTCGACTCGCCGGATCCCTTGGTTCTCCGCCCTGAGCCGTGCGAGGAACGCCGCGCGCCCCTCGTCCTCGTCCTCCGGTTCGAGCGACTGCGCAACGTCCGTCCACAGGAGCCGCAGGTGCTTGTCCGGGCAGACCTCCTGGAGGTGGCCGGTGACCGTGCGGCAGAGCTCCGGACCGTCCAGGTCCGTGTACTCGCCCGCCGCGAGACGGCGCCGGATCGCGGCGTCCACCCGCTCGGCCTTCTCGGGGAAGACGTATCCCGCCGTGATCCGGTCCAGGGCGCGTTCGACTATGTGCTCGTTGGTGTTCACGGGCGGTCATGCTAGGGCGGCGGCCACCGCCCGACCAGCGATTTTCCCGGGCGGAAAGGGGCGCCGGCGGGCCGTCAGACCGGGGTCGCCGTGGGCAGGGTCACCTCGAAGCGGCAGCCGCCCGGGACGTTGCGCACGTCGGCACGCCCGGCGTGCGCCTCGACGATTCCGCGGACGATCGCCAGCCCGAGCCCCGCCCCGGCCGGGGGCGTACGGGCCTCGCTGCCGCGCCAGCCGGTGTCGAAGACGCGCGTCAGGTCCTCCTCGGGGATGCCGCCGCAGCCGTCGGTCACGGACAGCACCACCGCGTCCGTCCGGTTCTCCACGGCGACGGCGACCGTGCCGTCCGCCGGTGTGTGACGGATGGCGTTGACGAGGAGGTTGGCGAGGACGCGGGTCATCTCCTTGCCGTCGACCTCCACCGGTACGGCGGCGGCCCCCTCCCCCACGAGCAGGACGCCGTGCTCCCGCGCGAGCGGGTCGGCGCCGGCCAGTGCGTCGTCCACGATGTCGTACAGGGAGATCCGGCTGGGGTTGAGGCTCAGCGCGCCGGCATGGATGCGGGAGAGCTCGAAGAGGTCGGTGACCATGGAGTTGAGGCGGTCGACCTCCGTGAGGATCTGCCGGTGGTAGCGGGCGGGATCGGCCGCCATGCCGTCCTCCAGGGCCTCGGCCATGGCGCGCAGTCCCGCCAGCGGGGTCCGCAGGTCATGGGAGATCCAGGCGACCAGTTCGCGACGGGACGCCTCCAGGGCCTGCTCCCGCTTCCGGGACGCGTCGAGCTTGGCGCTGGTCGCCGCCAGTTCCCGGGAGAGGGCGGCGAGTTCGGCGGTGGCGGCGGTCGGGGGCGCCGCGAACCGGCCGCCGTCCCCGAAGTCCCGTGCCGCGAGGGCGAGTTCGCGGCTGCGCGCGACGACCCAGCGGCCGAGCAGCAGTGAGGTGGCCAGGGCGACGACGGCCGCCATGGCCACGACGACGGTGACCACCCACAGGTCGTGTGCGGACAGGAACATGGCCTGGGCCACCGCCAGCGTTCCGGCCAGCATGGCGGTGACGGTGACCGCCGCGACCACGGTGAGGGACACCGCGACCGAACGGTGGCGCACCAGGCGCAGGGCGAGCGCCCCGGCGAGCCCCGCGCAGCCGGCCCCGGCGAGCGCGAAGAGCGCGATGAGTACGAGGTCCTTCACGCGGCGGCCTCCGGCGGTTCGGGGGCGAAGCGGTATCCGACGCCCCAGACGGTCAGGATGAGCCGCGGCCGGGCGGGGTCGTCCTCGATCTTCGCGCGGAGCCGGCGGACGTGGACGGTGACGGTGGACAGATCGCCGAAGTCCCATCCCCACACCTCGCGCATGAGCTCCTCCCTGCCGTGCACCCGGCCGGGGTGGGTGAGGAAGTGGGCGAGGAGGTCGAACTCGCGCAGGGTGAGCGCCAGCTCGCTCCCGTGCTTCTCCGCGCGCCGGTTCTCGGGGTCGAGCAGGATGCCGCCCGCGGCGAGCAGGGGCCGCGCGGGCCCGGGATCCTGGCGTCGGCTGCCCCGGCTGCGGCGCAGGACGGATTCGACCCGCAGGACGAGTTCCCTGGGGCTGAAGGGCTTGGTGACGTAGTCGTCGGCGCCGAGCTCCAGGCCCGCGATCCGGTCGTCCTCGTCGCCGCGCGCGGTGAGCATGATCACGGGTACGGCGGCGGTGGCGCGCAGCCGCCGACACACCTCCAGGCCGTCCATGCCGGGCAGCATCAGGTCCAGGAGGACCAGGTCGGGCCAGCGCTCGGCGGCGCGGTGCAGGGCGTCGGGGCCGTCGGGCGCGTGCTCCACGGCGTAGCCGGCCCGGACGAGGTAGCCGGAGACGACCTCCGCGACCGTCGGGTCGTCCTCGACCACCAGGACCCGGGGCAGCGGTTCGGTGTGACTCATGGGTACCAGGATCGCACCGGCACGGGGCGCTGTGGCGGGGCCGGGGTCAGATGGGGGATGGCGTCAGGCTTCCGTAAGGAGTCGGCCCGCCCCGCGGGCGGCTCCGGAAGGGATCCCTCAGTGGGCGGGCGCGCCGTATTCCGCGTGCTGGGTGTGGAATCCGTACGGTGCTTCCTCGTCCGGTACGGGGGCGGGAAAGCCGCTGCGGCGGGCTTCGGCCCGGGCCAGTACCAGGAGCCGTTCGAACTCTTCGTCGGTCATGGTGTTCGCCTCGCAACCCTTTCCTCACCCTTGATTCGTGGCGGGAGGGCCGGAGGTTTGGCCGTGCGGCCGACGCGCCGGAAAGGCGGCGCGTCGGGGTGCGGGCGCGGGGCCCCGCGCGGCCGGACGGCGGGTGGGCCGTCCGGCCGGACGGGATCCGTCAGGCGTTGACGCAGGTGTTGCCGAAGGCCGGGTTCAGCAGGCCGATGACGCTGATGGAGTTCCCGCAGGCGTTGATCGGGATGTGGATCGGGATCTGGATGAGGTTCCCGGAGCCGACGCCCGGCGAGTAGGCCGCGACGCCCTGTGCGCCCGCATCGGCCGACGCTGCCGACGCGCCGCCGACGAGTACGGCGCCGGCCGCCAGCGCGAGCCCTGCGGTCTTGAGGAAACGGGACATGGAAGCCTCCTGTGGATGGTGGTGCGCCGGCCCCGGTACGCGGGGACGGTGCGGGCCCTTGTGCTGCGTGGCCCTCGCTGGTGACTTCGGCGCGACGGCAGGAGCGGCTGGGTGGGACGGCCCCGGTTCCCTCGTTCGGATGACGGCGCGCGGATGCGTTGCGCCGGACGGCCGATCCGCGGCGGCTTCCGCTCCGAAGGACGGACGGGCCCCCGTCCGGGGCGGGCCCGCGGACGGGCACCGGCCGCGGGGCTCCGGAGGACGGGCCCGTACCATCAGGCGCCCCGGTCCCGAGGCCGGGCGCCCGTACCGAGAACCGGCCGGTCGGCGGCCGGTCCCCCTCCCCGGGGGACGCGCCGCCACCCCTGCGGAAGGAACCGACACCATGGGCCGTACGCCCTCAGTGGGAGACCTCGTGAACGACTTCTCCCTGCCCGGCGGAGTCCTCCGCGAGGACCGGTTCGAACGGTCCGACTACGCGCTGGGCGGGCAGCGCGGGAACACCGTCGTGCTCGCGTTCTACCCCGGCGACAACACTCCTGTCTGCACGAAGCAGTTGTGCTCGTACTCCGACGGCCTGGAGCAGCTCCAGGCCTGCGGCGCCACCGTCTGGGGCATCAGCCCGCAGGACCTCGACAGCCACGAGCGGTTCGCACGCGACCGGGGGCTGCGCATCCCGCTGCTCGCCGACCCCGACCGGGCGGCCGCCCGGGCCTTCGGGATCGACGCCCCGCTCATCGGTCTGCGCCGCTCCGTGTTCATCGTCGCGCCCGACGGAAGCCTGCACTGGAAGCGCGTGGGAACCCTGGGCGCGACCTTCCCCTCCGCCACCACCATCGCCGAGCAGCTGACCGCCCTTCCCCGGGCCTGAGCCCTCGGACGACGCCTTCCGCAGTGCGGTGGCCGGAACCCGACGTACGGTTTGCGCGCGTCTGTGAAGATCATCCGCTCGGGGGTTCGTCTTCACTGGGGAAAGGGGGCCGCCTTGAGCGCTCCTGCCACACCGTACTTCTCGCTGCTGGGGCCGGTGCAGGCCTGGCACGGCGAGGAGGCGCTCGCACTCGGGCCGCCGCAGCAGCGCCTGTTGCTGGCCATGCTGCTGGTGCGCCGGCCCGGGGTCTGCGAGCTGGACGAGCTGATCGACGGGATCTGGGGCGAGGAGAGCCCCCGGACCGCGGTGGGCACGGTCCGGTCGTACGTGTACCGGCTGCGCCGGATCGTCGGGCCCTGCCTCACCACCGAGGGCCGGGGGTACGGGCTCGGCGTGCCGGACGCGGCGGTCGACCTGAGCGTGTTCGAGGCCGAGGTGACGCGGGCCCGCGCCCGGGTCACGGCCGGGGACCTCGGCAGCGGGTCGGAGCTTCTGGAGGGCGCCCTGCGCCGGTGGCGGGGGGTTCCGCTGGCCGGGCTGCCCGGGCCGTTCGCCCGGATCCAGCGGGAACGGCTGGCCGAGCTGCGGCTGTCCGTACTGCTGGAGCGGCTGGAGCTGGACCTCGTACGCGGACAGCACGCGCGCCTGCTCCCGGAATTGGCCCTGCTGTGCGCGGAACACCCGCAGAACGAGCGGTTGCGGAGCCTGCGCTCCACGGCGCTGGAGCGGGCCGGACGACCGGGCGAGGCCGGGGACGCGACCGCCCCGCAGGCCGGGGGCGGGCACGCCGGGGGCGGCAGTCGGTCCGCGGGGTCCGGCAGCCGGTCCGCGGGGTCCGGCAGCGTGTCCGCGGGCTCCGGCAGCGTGTCCGCGGGGTCCGGCAGCGGATCCGCCGCGCCGGGAACGGTCAGCCTGCCGCCGCCGGCCCAGCTGCCCTACACCACGAGCGACTTCACCGGGCGCGACCAGGACACGGAGGACCTCCTGCGCACGCTGCGGCCCGACGGCGCCGAGACGGTGGTGATCTCGGCCGTCGGCGGGATCGGCGGGGTCGGCAAGACCGCCCTGGCCCTGCACGCCGCGCACCGGCTGCGCGCCCATTTCCCGGACGGTCAGCTCTACGCCAACCTGCGCGGCGTACGGGAGGACCCGGCGCTCCCCGCGAGCGTCCTCGCCGCCTTCCTGCGGGCCCTCGGCGTGCTGGACTCCGCCATTCCGGAGGGCGCCGAGGAACGTGCTGCCCTGTACCGGTCCCGGCTGGCGGGCCGGCGGGTGCTGCTGGTCCTGGACGACGCGCGGGACATCGGGCAGATCGAGCCGCTGCTGCCCGGATCGTCCGCCTGCGCCGTCCTGGTGACGAGCCGCAGCACCCTGCCCGAGCTCCCCGCGGCCCTGCGCATCCGGCTCGACGTGCTGTCGTCCGCCGACGCCGTGTCCCTGCTCGGCCGGATCCTCGGCGAGGCCCGGATCGCGGCGGAACCGGCCGAGGCCGCCGCCATGGCCGCGTTGTGCGGAGGGCTCCCGCTGGCGCTGCGGATCGCCGGTTCCCGGCTGGCGACCCGGCCGGGCTGGTCGCTCGCCGCGTTCCTCGGGCTGCTGGAGGGCCGGCGCTCCCCGTTCTCGGCGACCGCGGCCGGGGAGGACGGGGTGGAGGCCTGCTTCCGGCTGAGCTACGAACTGCTCGGCGCCGAAGAGGCCCGGCTGTTCCGGCTGCTGGCCCTGCCGGACCAGGAGGACGCGGAGCCTGCTGACGCGGCCGCCCTGACCGGGCTCGCGTACGAGCGGGCCGAGGAGTGCCTGGAGCGGATGACCGGCCTCGGGCTGCTGGAGTCCCCGGCGCCCGGCCGGTACCGCTTCCACGACCTGCTGCGGGCGTTCGCCCGGGCCCGGTCGGCGGAGGAGGACGGTCCCGGAGAGCAGGCGGCGGCGCTGTCCCGGCTCTGCGACCACTTCCTGGCGTCGGCCCGCAACGCGTACGCCGTCGAGCGCCCGGGCCATCCGCTGGCCGGACTGCTCACCCCGACGCGCTTCCCGGGCACCGAGGTCTCGGTACCCGGGCAGGGACACCGGCTGTTCACGGCGCAGCACCAGTCCGTCCTCGCGGTCGCGGTGCAGACGGTCCGGGCCGATGCCTCGTCCGTGGCGCTCGTGGCCGACCTCGTGCTCGCCCTGGACCCGGTGCTCGACGGCTCGTTCCTCTGGGGCGCGCTGGTGGAGCCGGCCCGCATGATGCTGCGCCTGGCGCGCGAGCGGGGACAGACCCGGGCGGCGGGCCGCCTGGGCTACATGCTGGGCGGGGCGCTGTACCAGCTCGCGCAGCTGGACGCGGCCGAAGCGGTGCTGCTGGACGCCGAGCTCGACGCGCGCAACTCCGGGGACCCGGCGGTCCTGACGGAGATCCTCAACTGCCAGGGGCTGGTGTGGCTCGGCCGGGGCGAGTACGACCGGGCCCTGGAGCTGTCGGGGCGGGCGGTCGAGGCCGGCGACCGGTGCGGCAACGCGTGGGGCGCGGGAAACGCGCGCACCTGCCGTTCCGTCATCCTGGCCGCCACCGGACGGCTGGGCGAGGCGGCGGCGACCGCCCGCGTGAGCCTCGACTCCGCACGGACCGCGGGCGATCCGTTCCGGCAGATCTACGCCCTGTACGCGCTCGGCACCGTCGCCAGGCTGCGGGGGCGGCCCGACGAGGCCATCGAGGGGCTCCGCGAAGGCGCGGAACTGGCCGCGCGCCACGGCTACTCCACCTTCGAGGTCTTCCACCTGGGCGAGGAGACCGCCTGCCACCTGGCCGCGGGGCGGCCCGGTGACGCGGTGGCGACCGGTGAGCGGGTCCTGGAACTGGCGCGTACCAAGGGGTGGTTGTTCGCGGAGGCCCGCGCCCTGCGGCTACTCGGTACGGCGCGGGCGGACCGCGGCGAGACGGAGCGGGCCCGGGAGCTCCTGACCCGGGCCGTCGAACTGCTGGAGCCGATGCGGCCGCCCGAGGCCGCGCAGGCCCGCGCGGTGCTCGACGCCCTGTAGGGGCCGGGCCCGGAGGGGCCCGGCCCGTCCCCCGCGCGGGGGACGGGCCGGGATCACCGGCCCCACCCATCGGACGCCCACCCGCTGTTGATCGCCCTCCGCCACCGTGTGCCGAGCAAGACCGCACGGGGGGAAAGGGAGTACACGCATGCAGGCGACGACGACCGACCGCATCACCGTCACGATCCACGCCACCGATCCGCTCAGCCGCGCCGGGGTCGTGAGCCATCTGCGGCACAGCCCGAGCGTGGAGGTCCAGTCGCGGTCCCGGGAGCGGGACGGCCTCGTACCCGCCGCGACCGTGGCCGTGGTGCTGGTCGACCGGATCGACGAGCAGTCGGCCGCCGAGCTGCGCCGGGTGCTGCGCGGTGGTGAGCAGCGGGTGGTGCTGGTCGCCCGCGAGCTGCGCGAGCCCGACCTGCTCACGGTCGTGGAGTACGGCGTACGGGCCATCGTCTGGCGGCACCAGGCCACCGGGGAGAGCCTCGTCAAGGCCGTGCTGCAGGCCGCGCACGGGGAGGGGGTGCTGCCGCCGGACCTGATCAGCCGGGTACTGGGCCAGGTCGGCCGGCTGCGCCGGTCGGAGACCGCGGCGGCCTGCACCGGCGTGGGCGGCGCCCCGCTGTTCGGCATGGCGCCGCGCGAGACGGACGTGTTGCGGCTCATCGCCGAGGGCCTGGACACGCGGCAGATCTCCGAGAAGCTCGCGTACTCCGAACGGACGGTCAAGAACATCCTGCACGCCCTGATGACACGGCTGCAGCTCACCAACCGTGCCCACGCCGTGGCCTACGCGCTGCGGGAGGGCTACATCTGACCGGGCCGCGGACGCGCGTTCCGCCCCGACCGCCCCCGTGGCCCCGGCCGTCGCGCTCAGCGGCGGCCGCCGGCCTCCCGCCGACCGCCCGCCGCCCTCCACCGGGCTCCGCGGGCTCCGGCCGTACCGAGGACACCCCATCACATGATCCACGAGATCGACGAGGCGCTCCGTCGCCTCCTGCGCAGCGGCGCCCTGCCCGAGGGGGCGGGCGAGATCGCCCTCGACGCCCCCACCCGGGAGTGGGCCGCCCGGCGCAACACCCCGACGATCAACGCGTACTTGTACGACATCCGCGAGGACGTGGCCCGCCGCGAGCGCGGCGCGTACGCGGAGCGGGGCGAGGACGGGACCGTCCTGCAGAGGCGCCAGCCGCCGCGCTGGTTCCGCCTCTCGTACCTGCTCACCGCGTGGACCGCGCGCCCCGAGGACGAGCACCGGATGCTCGCCGGGGTGCTCGCGGCGCTGCTGCCGTACGAGGCGCTGCCGGAGGAGCACGTGCCGCTCTCCCTGCGGACGCACCGGGCCTCGATCGGCCTGACGGTGGGCGTCCCGCCCGCCGAGTCGCGCTCGCTCGCCGACGTGTGGTCGGCGCTGGGCGGGGAGCTCAAGCCCTCGCTGGACGTCGTGATCACCACCCCGTTCCCGGTGACGCCGGTCTACCCGGTGGGCCCGCCGGTCACCGAGGGCGCGGTCGTCACCGTCCGGGGGGCGTCCGGTACTCCGGCCGACTCGCGGCCGCGGATGCTCCGTACGGCGCGACGCGGGAGCAAGGCCGGTGAGTGAGTCGGCGCGGGTCCTGCTGCAGCGGCTGGCGGCGCTGCGCGCGGTGGCGGCGGCGCTGGTCGAGCGGCGCTCGGCCGGGGATCCCACGGCGCACGATCCGCTGCGCGGGCTGTACGTGTCGCGGGAGTCGGCGCTGCGCGCGGCTGCGGAGGGCGGGCCGGACCCCGCCGCGCCGGCTCGGGACGGCGAGGCCCCGGAGGCGGCCGAGCCGTGCCCGGGCGGCGGTGGCGGGGACCGGTTGTCGGCCCTCGTCAGGGATTTCGGGCTGTCCGCGCTCGACCTGCGGATCCTGCTGGCGGCGGCCGCTCCGGACGTGGACCGCGGCTTCGAGCCGCTGTACGGCTACCTGAACGACGACGTCGGCCGGCGCCGGGCCTCGGTCGCCCTCGCCCTGGAACTGGCCGGGAGCGGCCCCCACCTGCCGCGGGCGCGCGGCCGTTTCCACGCGGCCGCGCCCCTGATCGCGGGCGGGCTGCTGGTGTTCGAGGACGAGGACCGGCCACTGCCGGGGCGGGCGCTGCGGGTTCCGGAGCGGGTGGTGGCCCACCTGCTCGGGGACGACGCCCTCGACGAGGCACTGTGCCGGGCGGGGGTCGGCCTGCTGCCGGCCGCGCCGCGGGCGGCGGACGCGGCGGGCGCGGCGGGCGCTGCCGGTGTGACGGACCCGGGAGGCGCGGCGGGTCCTGCGGGCACGGCCGTGCTGGTCGCGCGGTCGCGGCGGCCCGTGACGGTCCACCTCCGCGAGCGGCACGGCGCCTCGGCGGCGCCGGTGGTGGCCGCGCTGCGGGCGGCGGGCCGGCCGGTGCTCCTGTACCGGCCCGGCCCCCGCATGCCGGACCCGGCGATCGGCACGGTCCTGCGGCGCGAGGCCCGGCTGCGCGGGGCCGGGACGGCGGTGGTGGTGACCGCCCTGCCGGACGACCCCGGCGGGCTGATCTCCTCGATCGCCGCCCCGGACATCACCTCGGTCTTCGCCGGTCCCGAGCCGTGCGACCCGGACTGGGCGCGCGGGGCGGCGGGAGTGTCGCTCCTCGCGCTGGACGCACCGGCGCCCGGGGCGGGGGCGGGGGCCGGGGCCGGGGCGGGCGGCGAGGGCTCCGGGAACGGATCCGGCGGCGGGGGCGCGGCCGTCGACCGCTGGCGGGCCGAACTCCCGCACTTCGACGGTGACATGGCCGAGGCGGTGGCCTCGTACCGGCTGGACGGGGAGCAGATCGAGGCGGTCGGCCGGGCCGCGCGGGAGCTCGCGGCCTTCGAGGGCGTCGCGCTCGGCGCGCGGCACGTCCGGCACACCGCACGCCGGCTGTCGGCGCCCCTGCTCGGGCGGCACGCCCGTCAGGTGCGGCCGGCCGTGGGCTTCGCCGACCTAGTCCTGCCGGAGTCTCCGCGTTCCCGGCTGGTGGAGCTGGTGGGGCGGGCGCGCCACCGGGACGAGGTGCTCGGGGACTGGCGGCTGCGGACCGGCGGTGGCCGCGGGCGCGGGGTCGTGGCCCTGTTCGCCGGGCCGTCCGGTACGGGCAAGACCCTCGCGGCCGAGGTGGTGGCGGGGGAACTCGGCCTGGACCTGTACGTGGTCGACCTCTCCTCGGTGGTCGACAAGTACGTCGGAGAGACGGAGAAGAACCTGGAGCGGATCTTCGTGGAGGCGGACCGCACCGACGCGGTCCTGCTCTTCGACGAGGCGGACGCCGTCTTCGGCAAGCGCTCGCAGGTCCGCGGCTCGAACGACCGGTACGCGAACCTGGAGAGCGCCTACCTGTTGCAGCGGCTGGAGTCCTTCGACGGCATCGCCGTCCTCACCACCAACCTGCGGTCCAACGTGGACGAGGCGTTCACCCGCCGGCTCGACCTGGTGGTGGACTTCCCGTTCCCCGATGCCGCACTGCGCGCGGGCCTGTGGCGCGGCGCCCTGGCGGGCGCTCCGACCGAGCCCGGCATCGAGGCCGAACTGGACCGGTGCGCGGCGGAGTTCGAGCTCGCGGGCGGCTCGATCCGGTCGGCCGCCCTGACGGCGTGCTACGCGGCGCGGGTCCGGGGCGAGGGGCCGGTGACCGCCGCGGACGTACGGGACGGGGCCCGCCGGGAGTACGTCAAGGCGGGCCGGCTGGTGCCGGGTACGGCCGGGGCCTGGACTCCGTAGCGACCCGTTCCGACGCGGGGCGCGGTGCCGTAGGCCTCCCGGGCCGGCCGCAGGAGGTGGCGCACCTGGGCCCGGGCCCTCATGACGACGGGGTCCTCGAAGGCGCAGGCGGCCAGGGGGTGTCGTCGAAGTCGTTTCGTACGCCCGGAGGGCGGGCCGTGCGGTGTCCGGTGCGTGCGCTCGCAAGGCGGAGGGTCGCCCGTGTAC